>JAGVWM010000029.1 GCA_018304325.1 Candidatus Pacearchaeota archaeon | reverse complement strand
AATTAATCTAATAATCTTCATATATCTAATAGATATCTTATATATTTAAATTTTTTGGAGTAATTTTGTAGTGCTAAACCTTATTCGGAGATACTGTTAATTGCTTTATCTGGAAAAGATGTAAGATTTTTAAGCATAAGTTTTATATACATATATGGTATTTAAAGGAATAATAAAAAGGGTAAAGGATTCTTACAATTATACTACAAGAATTGAAAAAGCTCATTTTGTTTTTATAAACTTCATAAGAATTACTCTTATTTTTGCAATAATAAGTGCTATTTTGACACAAGATTGGTGGATTTTATTCATAACAATCTCAGTTTTTATACTTACATTTTTACCATTTATATTCGAAATAAGTTATAAGATAAACCTACCAATTGAATTTGAGATTATTACTGTACTTTTTATTTATTCAGCACTATTTCTTGGAGAAGTTCATGGTTATTACACATATTACTGGTGGTGGGATGTTGTTTTACATGCTGGGTCTGCACTTGCTCTTGGTTTTGTAGGATTTACAATAATGTACATCTTATACGAAGGAAAAAAGATTGAGGCAAGACCATCAACTGTTGCTGTATTTTCATTTTGTTTTGCTCTTGCAATAGGAGCTTTATGGGAGATTTTTGAATTTGCAATGGACCAGAGTTTCGGATTTAATATGCAAAAATCAGGTTTAGTAGATACAATGTGGGATTTAATACTTGATAGTGCTGGTGCATTTATAGCTTCATCTTTAGGTTATTTATATATTAAAAGAAGAGAGGTGTTTATCATAAGTGGAATAATGAAAAGATTCATAAATGATAATCCAGAACTTTTCAAAATAAATAAAATTTAAAGGGTTTAACTTAAATAGCTATTATTTCTCATAATTTTATGAAACTTGGACTTTTGTTTTCTGGCGGAAAAGATTCAACTTATGCAGGTTTTTTAGCGCAAAAATACGGACATAATATTGTTTGTTTAATTAGCTTGGAATCTAAAAACCTTGAAAGTTATATGTTTCACACACCTTCTGTATCTCAAACAGTTAATCAATCTAACATGATGGATATTCCAATAATAACTCAAAAAACATCTGGTAAAAAAGAGTCTGAATTAAAAGACTTGAAAAAAGCTATTAAACAGGCAAAAGAAAAATATAAGATAGAAGGTATTGTAACAGGAGCTGTTGCTTCAGTTTATCAGACTACTAGAATACAAAAAATATGTAACGAGCTTAAATTAGAATGTTTTAATCCTTTATGGCAAAAAAACCAATTTGAAATTTTAGAAGAGTTAATTAAAAATAAGTTTGAAGTTGTTTTAACAGGAGTTTTTGCTTATCCTTTAAATGAAAAATGGATTGGCAGAAAAATAGACAGCTCATTTATTTTAGATATGAAAAAATTAAATGAAAAATATAAGATTAATCCTGCTGGAGAAGGTGGAGAGTTTGAAACACTTGTTATTAACTGCCCATTGTTTAAAAGACAATTAAAAATCGTCGGAAAAAGAACATGGAGTGATGATAATGGAAAAAGCTGGAGAACAGAGGTTATTTTAAAATGATACTTGTAATAAGTACTTGCAAGTATAAATTGCACGAACTAGAGTTTGTCAAACCTATAGAAGATATATTAAAAGAAAATAATAAAAAGTATATTACAAAAAATTATACTCAGTTAAATAAAAATGACTTAGAAAAAGCAGACAAAATTATTATTTGTGGAACAAGCTTGCAGGATTTCGGATACCTTAATCATTTAGATAATTTTTATTGGCTTAACAAAATAACTAAACCAGTTTTAGGAGTTTGCTCTGGAATGCAATTAATAGGTTTAACACATCAAGGAGTAAATAAGAAAAAAACAGAAATAGGCTTTTACAAGGAAAAATTTAACAAAAACTTTCTAAATATAAAAGAAAATACAAAATTAGAAGTTTATCATTTGCATAATAATTATATAGATTTTTCAAAATTAAATGATTTTGATACATGTTCTAAATCAAGTAGTGTTGCTCAAGCTGTAAAGCATAAAAATAAACCTTTATTTGGTGTTTTGTTTCATCCAGAGGTTAGGAATAAGGAAATAATATTAAGTTTTATTAGATAAAGCTTTTATTTCCCTATCACTTAAAATCCCTTTGTAAAGTTCAGCTTCTGAAATATCTCCAATAAAATATTCATTGTTTATATCTATTGTCTTTCCAATGTTTATATTTTTATTGACACTTATTTTATTATTGCTTTTAAATTCCTTAATTTTTCCCCCATTTAAATAAACCTTTACCTTGCCATTATTAGCATTGTAGGTTAAAGTGTAAGAACACCATTTATTCAAACAAGAGCCTTTTTCAATTTCAGCATAATCTTTAGCATCTCCTAAATCAATGTAAATTCTGTCTTCTTCATCAAAATTTCTATATAATATCCTAAATCCTGTAGTATCACTTTGAGAATGACTAGAAACAAGACCAAGAGTATTTTTATTAGAAGAATCTTCTGCTTTAGCAGTAATACTCACACTAAAACTATCACTTTCACTAAGATTAATTTTTTTAGTCCTAACAAAATTACTTCCATTTAATGCAAATACCTCTCCAAAATCATCATCTTGTTTTAAATCATACTGTGCAAAAATAAATGTTTTATTATCTAAGTAAGTATTAGAATTAAATGAAAAAACTTCCTCAGCACTCTGAGTTTTTACACTAAACCCTATCATATGGCCAATTTGCCATATACTTACAATTCCAAGTATAAGTAAGATTCCAATAACTAACCACATTTTTTCCATGTTTTATTCTATCTTTCTAATTTTAAAAAGCTTATGAAGAATAAGTAGATATAATATTGTAACCACTTTAAAATAACACTATTAGAAAGGTTTATAAATCCCCTGCTATAGGATTTTATACATATTATATGTATAAAATGGAAAATTCAAGTAAAAATACTGGTAAAAATAAAGAGTATATAATAACAAAAAAGATAGCTAAGCATGGTAATCAATCTATTATAGTAATACCAAGAATTCTTGAACACAATCTAAAACCAGGAACAATTACAAAGCTGACAATTGAAATTCTTGAAGAAAATAAAGAAGGAGGTAAAAAATAATGGCAGTTGTAAGAAAACAGGTTTTTGCAGAAGATAATAACATTGATCTTACTGATCAGGAATTAGAAATATTATCAAAAAGAGGGTATGAAATCTTAGGTAAATTAGGAGAAGGGAACACAAGTTAAATTATATGACCAAATAAATGTAATATGTCCTTCTCACACAATGGGAGATTATTTATCACCATTAATTCAATTATTTGATTTAGTTGATTTTGAAGAAGGAATTGATCAGGCAGATATTGTAAAGGAATCGAGATTTAAAATACCAACTTATATTGCATTTAAAGCGATAAAAAGATAATCAACTTAGATAAGGATTCTTAGCCATGTGGCAGGAGCTAACTCCATGTTTTTTAACATAATCTTGATGATAGTTTTCAGCTGGATAAAATTCTGAAGCTTTTTTTATCTCTGTAACAATTTTCTTAGGTATTAGTTTTTGAACTCTATCTAAAGAAGCTTTGGCTTCTTTTTTCTGTTGCTCAGAATAATAAAATATCACAGAACGATATTGCGAACCAACATCAGGAAATTGCATGTTCATAGTTGTAGGATCATGGCTTTTCCAAAACACAGCAAGTAAATCAGAATAACTTACTTTTTCAGGATTAAACTCAATATAAACTACTTCAGCAAATCCTGTTTTATCACTACAAACCTCTTCATATGTAGGATTTTTATATTCCTTTTTTCCTCCACTATAACCAGATATAACTTTTAACACTCCAGGAATTTTTTGAAATGTATATTCCACACTCCAAAAACATCCTGCTCCAAACATTGCTTTTTCAGTTTTTACCATTTAGTATCTAAACCTTCTTTCATAATCTTTATGGGACATCCATTCAAGAAAAATTGAAATTAACTCAATTTCATTTTCAAGAGTAACAGTATAAAATAATCTCCATCCATTTGGCAAATCTTATTTCCATAAATTATTTATGCTATATTTTTGGATATATTCCACAGGAAATAATCTTTTCGGAATTTGTACACCACAAAAGGCATTTTGATGTAAATCATTAATGGCCCTTTTTATCGCTTTTTTAAGAAAGTTGCCTTCTTCCAAAGATTCAAACTCTTTTTCTAATCTAATTGAAATAAATTTTACCTTTGATGGTTTTATCATATCAGTATTTTTTCATATTTTTTACTAATTTTGCTAATTTTGGATTCCATATGTAACCTATTTTGCCTTCTCTGTCAATAACAATTTTATTTATAGTAATTAGATAGTCCAATATAACTAGGTAGGTCTGCCACATTACTTTTTTCGGAAGCTTTTTCCATAATTCAGTCTTACCAAATTCTCCAGAATACTCTTCTATAACTTTTTCCACCATTAAAACAGTATCAAGAGTAGGAGATCTTTCATAAGGGTTCTTTTTCTTTAAAATTTCCATATTTTATTATATATCAATTGATATATAAAGGTTTCTATTTTATCTATCAAAGAACAACCTCTTATAATTATCTTCGATAATACTTTCAACCATATCTAATTTTAGTTTTTTTGTCTCCGCAATTTTTTTATAGCTTTCAATTACATTTAAAGGAGTATTTGGAAATTTTTTATCAGGACTTAGAAAAGGAGAATCAGTTTCGCATAATAACTGTTTAATAGGACATATTTTTGCATTTTCCTGAAATTGTAAACTATATTTAACATTTGAAGGAATACTCAAATGCCATTTATTTTTGATAATTCTCTTAACTAATTTTTTACTCCCAGAAAAACAATGCATTATAACTTTTTTACACTTTAATTCTTCAAGAATTTCAATAACTTCAAATTCAGCTTTTCTCGAGTGAATTATAACAGGCTTATCTAATTTTATAGCAAGTTTAACCAATTTAACAAAAATTTCTTTTTGTTTTTCCATATTTTCATAAGTACCATCTAAACCAATTTCGCCAATAGCAGTTGCCTTGTTTAACTTAATATTTTTCCCTATAAAACTAAGCTCATTTTCTATTTCTTTATCACTTAACTTTAAGATTTCATCAGGATAAATACCAATTGCTGATTTAACATTTGAATTATTTTCTGACAATTCTAAAACTTGCCTGTTTGTTTTAGGATTAATACCTTGAGCAACAATAATTATATTTTTCTTTTTACAATTATTAATAACTTCTAAAACATTTTTCAGAAGATCTAAGTGAGCATGCACGTCTATATACATAATGGCAAAAGGAAAAAAGGGATTAATAACCTTTTTATATTGCCTACAACTTATTTATATAAGGTGAAATAAAGAAATGGTTTCTGATAAACAGTTGCAGGACATAGCTAATGTTCTAAGAAGAGATGTGACAATTATGACAACTCATGCTGGTAGTGGACATCCAACAAGCTGTTTTTCATGCGCTGAAATAGTAAGCTGTTTATTTTTTAATGAAATGAATTTTGATATAACTAATCCTGATAATCCTGATAATGACGAGTTTATTTTAAGTAAAGGGCACGCTGCCCCAATACTTTATTCAGCTTTGTTTAGGGCAGGTTGCATAAAAGATAATTTAAATCATTTGAGAAAATTAAACTCAAGACTTGAAGGACATCCAATTCCTAAATCTTTTCCATGGGTAAAAGTTGCTACAGGTTCTTTAGGCCAAGGTCTTGGAATAGGTATTGGAATGTCTTTAGCATCTAGATTTGATAATAGAAAATACAGAACATTCGTGCTTTTAGGAGACTCAGAAATGGCAGAAGGATCAGTTTGGGAAGCTTTTTCTCTAGCAGGTTATTACAAACTAAATAATTTATGTGCAATAATAGATGTAAACAAATTAGGACAAACAGGTGAAACAACACTTGGGTATAAATTAGATGATTATAAAAGAAGAATAGAATCATTTGGCTGGAATGTAGTAAAAATAGATGGTCATAATGTTGAAGAAATAAATAATTCTTTAGGTAAAATTGGAAAAACTAACAAACCTCTTTGTATTATTGCTAAAACAATAAAGGGCAAAGGAGTCAGTTTCCTAGAAGGAAAAAATGGCTGGCATGGAAAAGCTTTAGATTATAGAGAATTAGGACAAGCTTTAGATGAAATACCAAAAGGTCATATGCCTAAAGTAAAAATAAAGTTGCCTAAAAAAATAATTGTAAAAGTAAATAAATCTCTTGTAAAAGTAAATAACTACAAACCAAATATTGAAATTTCAACAAGAGAGTCTTATGGAAAAGCTTTAGTGTCTATTTCTTTGGGAGATGAAAAATCAGTTGTCTTAGATGCAGAAGTTGGAAATTCAACTTATTCTGATTTGGTTGAAAAAGCTGGCGGAAAATTTATACAAACATATATCTCAGAACAAAATATGATTTCTATTGCTTTAGGTTTAAGTGCAAAGGGATTTAAACCATTTGCTTCAAGTTTTGCATCATTTTTAACAAGAGCTCATGATCAAATTAGAATGGCCAGTATATCTTCAGGAAATATCAGTATTTGCGGTTCTCATGCAGGAGTTTCAATAGGAGAAGATGGAGTATCACAAATGGGTTTAGAAGATATAGCAATGTTCCGTTCAATACCAGGAAGCACAGTTTTATACCCAAGTGATGCAGTTTCATGTGAAAAATTAACAAAGATTTCCCATAGAAACAAAGGTATAACCTACATAAGAACAACTAGATCAAAAACACCTATTTTATACAATAACAATGAGAATTTTCCAATAGGTGAATTCAAAATATTGTTTAATTCAAAAAAAGATAAAGCTACAATAATTTCATCTGGCATAACACTTCACGAAGCAATAAAAGCATACTATGAGCTAAAAAATAAAAAAATAAATGTTGCCGTTATAGATTTATACTGTATAAAACCAATTAATGAACAAAAATTAAACTCTTTTATTAAATCTCATGGTGAAAAAGTCATCGTTGTAGAAGATCACTATCCAGGGGGGGGAATAGGAGAAGCTGTTTTAAGCTCAATAAATAATATAATTAATAAAAATAACAATTTTAACTTTAATCATTTAGCAGTTATGGAAATTCCTCACTCAGGAACAAAAGACCAACTACTAAAAAAATATAAAATAAACTCAGATGCAATTATAGAATTTGTTGAAAAATTAGTATAAAATGGTAATACTTGATACTAATACTATTAAAATTATAATATTTATCATAACATTTATTTTATCAGCAATCCCATTATACAGAGCTGTTAAATTTTTAAAAGGTAAAACAAATTTTCCAAAAACTCTTTTCATTACTTTAGTTTCTGGGCTTATTATTTCAATACTTTCATCATTAATAAAAATTTATATTGGAATTATAAGTTCAATTGTTTTAATATGGATATACAAAAAATCATTTAAATTAAAATGGACAAAGGCATTTATAGTATGGATTATCCAGATTATACTCATAATAATATCTTCTATTATTTTTGGGTTATTAATTAGTATAATATTAAAATTGCCCTTCTTTAGCTAATTTACACAACTCTTTCAAAGCTATCCTAGGATTTTCAGCATTAGCAATAAAACTTCCTACATTAAGAATATTTGCTCCTGATTTTACTAAATATCTTATATTTTTAGAATTAACTCCCCCATCTATCTGTATAACTACCTCAGAATCTTTTTTCCTTATATTCTCAGTTTTATAAAAAGTTTTATGTATTATTTTTTGATGTTCTTTCCCTGGATGAATACCCATAACCATTATTCCATCAGCCTGTTTTAAATAATGAAAAACCTCTTCTTCCCTTACTTCAGGATTTATTGCAATAAAAGCCTCCATATCTTGCTTTTGTATTTCATTTATTAACCATCTTACATCCTTTTCCTTAGAATATTTCTTAATGTGAAAGATAACTTTAGAAAATCCTTTATTCTTTAACCTTTTAATCCATTTTTCAGGATTGTTAATCATAAGATGTGCTTCAAATTTTTTATCAAACCTTTTTAAGTTTGGAACATCACTTAATTTAACACTCTTACCTTGTACAAACTTACCATCCATAAAATCTATCTGGATTTCATCACTTATTTTTATAGTTTTAAATAAACGTTCGTCAAACTCTTTCTTATTTTCTGCAAATACTGTAGGTATTATTTTTATTTTCATTTTATTTTATTAACAAATTTTGTAACTTGTGACTCAATTTCATCTATAATCCTCATAACTTCTTTTTTATCATCACTTTTTGCGTCTTTAATATTCCATGCAATTAATCTCTTACCATAGTTTACATTACCACTAAATAAACTTTTAGGAACATCATCAGCTACAATAATTATTACATCTTGCCATTTTAATAACTTACTTGAAACACCTTGTGATGGATTTTTTATTACATAACCTCTTTCTTTTGAGAATGAAACCTGATTTTTATCTAATGGATTACCTTTTATTATTCCAGCGCTTTTTACTTTATAATTATAATTTTTGTTTATTTTATTAAATACAGCTTCCGCAACCTTACTTCTGAATCTGTTAAATTTACAAATAAATAATACATTAGTCATTTTTTATAAACATACCTTAGCCAAATATCTTTAAATAAAGGCAGTGTTAGTGTTGATAACAAAAAACCAACAGTAGGTATAATTGGGTTAATAAATGGTCTAGGTAAATTAGCAACTAAGAAGAATAAAACAATAACAATATATGTAAAAACAGCAATTATTATCTTTCGTGTAAAACTTATTTCCCAAGCTTTATCAAACTCAACTCTCTTATTCCTTTCTAATATACTATGTATTTCTTTTTTCATCTTCTTTCAAACCTAGAAATCTCTTTTAACCTTCTAACATGTCTAGGATGATTTGAAAATTTAGTATTCAACCACAATTTAACAGCATCATTTGCTTCTTTACTGCTAAGAAATCCTGCTCCTAAAGAAATTATATTAGAATCATTATGCTCTCTTGATAGTTTAACTATTTTTTTATTTCCTCCGTAATATGAAACAGCTCTAATACCTAAAACTTTATTTGCTGCTATTGCTTCTCCTTCCCCAGACATACCAATAACAATACCCATACATTTTAGTTTAGCCACTTTTTCGGCAACTTTTATTGAATAATAAGGATAATCATCATTTTTATCATATTTTTGAGGCCCAACATCTTCATAATCAATTTTATGCTTGTCTAAAAATGCCTTTATAGACCCCTTTAGTTTATATCCTGCATGATCACTTCCAATTATTACTTTCATTTTAAAGATTAAACACTATATTTCTTATAATTTATACAAAAGTCCTTATTACCTTTTTTGAATTCTTTATGTGCCATATCTATAAATTTTATAGCATCATCATATTTTTTTGCATGGTATAATAAATGAAAATCCTTTTTGTCAAAAAATCCTTTTTGTAAAGGATCATTTTTTAACCATTTTAAAAAACCAGTCCACATATCTCCTAAAAGCACAATTGGCATGTTACAAATATGCCTAACCTGCATTAACTGCCATGTATAAAGTAATTCCAACAAAGTACCAACACCTCCTGGAGCAACTACAACAACATTTGCAAGTAACATAAAATTATCAAGTCTGCTTGAAAATCTATTAAATGTTTTTTTATACCTTACTGCTTTGTTAAAAACTTGCTCATGAGGCAATTTTATTCCTAAACCAATAGAATGTGCTCCAGATTTTTTACTTCCAGCCTTATGACCTAAATTTGCAGCTTCCATTATTCCAGGCCCACCGCCTGTAACAATATCAATACCTCTTTCACCTATTTTCTTAGCCAGTTCATAAACCATTTTGTATCTTGGATCACCTTTTGTTATCCTGGCACTTCCAAAAATAGCAACTCTAAAATGATCATCATTTAATAACTTTTCAAACTCTTTATCATTTTTTGGTATCTTCATCTTGACTCTTTTTATTAAACTAAAAAGTAAAATTGAGTTTTTATATTTGTTGTTTATATTCTTCCTATAACAACCTGCATAGGAAAAAATCCAAATATTTTTACTATCTCTTTTTTGATAATTTTAAACTTAGATTTTTTCAAATAAATCTCAGCATCTATAGGTGAACTTGTATAACTTGGAAAATTTTTATTCAAAAACAAATAAAATTTCATAAATAAAGACTTTTCATAACCCTTTTTAGCAACATCTATAACACAAATTTTTCCTTTTGGCTTTAAAACTCTTTTTATTTCATTTAAAACTCTTTTTATATCTTTTTCAGAAAGTATTTCAAGAACATTTGAAATATAGACTTTATCAAATAAATTATTCTTAAATGGAAGTTTTTTGGCATTTCCCTTGGTTAATTTAGCTCTTTTTTCGAGATTATTTTTATCCAGCCTTTTTTTTGATATATTAATCATTTCTTGAGTTAAATCAACTCCATAAACCATTCCTTTGTCACCAGCAATTTTAGCTAATTCAACTAAATTATAACCAGTACCAAAACCAATTTCTAGAACTTTATCTCCACTTTTTACATTAAACAAATCTAAACTTCTATTTCTTAACTTTCCTTCAAAAAAATTTTCAAAGCCACCATAAACATAACTAAGTCTTGAATAAGCTTTTTCAATATCTTTCTCAGAAGAAGTTTTTCTTAATTCCATTTCAAAATATCCACTTTGCCGTTTTTAGCAATAACACTTGAAATTAATACTCCTTTACATCCTAGTTCTTCAGCTTTTAGAATGTCTTCTTTAGATGAAATACCGGCACCGCACAAAGATATAATTCTTGTATTTTCAAGCATTTTAGCAAATTTTTGAACACTTTCAGAATCATATTGTGTAATTGATTTACCAGTAGAGATTAATTCATGGTCTTCATAAGCAATTGCCCATGGATTTAAATCTATTAAATCTTTAACTTCAGCAATAGAAGAAGCACATGCAATTATCTTTAGATTATTTTTTCTGCATAAGTTAATAGTTTCTTTTATCTGTTTTAAAGGAACTTTATGCTCACTATGATTTAACAAGCTGCCCCTCACTCCTTGAGCTTTAATATCATCAATAATTACATAGCCAGTATTCCTCCCAGCTTTAAATGAGTCAACATGTTGTGCAAATACTCTTAGTTTTGTATCTTTTACAACTTTATACAAGTCAGTTGCCTGAACGCAGACAATTGCTCTTTCATTAGCTCTTTCTATAGCATGAACTAACTGCCTTACTTTATCTCCTTGTCTATAAGTTTTGAGATTTATTACTATTTCCATATTATTTTTTTTACTTTTTTTGTAATACCTAAAGGATCTTTAGATTTCCATACATTCCTTCCAATAGCTAAACCAATTACACCAGAGTCCATAATATCTTTAACATCATTTAAAAAATCCTTTTCACTTTTTTTAATTCCACCTGCAATAACTATTTTACATCTTCCTCCGGATTTAACAGCCCATTTCAAATCATCTTTTTTCCCACCATATTTTATTTTAGCCATATCAGCTCCTATTTCCAAAGCAGTCCTCGCAGAATAAGCTAAATTCTCTCTAGATATATCATTTTTAATTGCCTTACCTCTTGGATAAATCCACGCAATAACAGGTAATTTTTTTTCATGAGCCTCTCTCTGAATATTAGCAAATTCTTCAAACATTTGCTCTTCATATTTACTTCCTAAATAAATTGTAAAACCAACTGCTTTAGCTCCAAGAGAAACAGCTTCTTTAACTGTAGCTAATTGAGCGCTTAAAGGTTCTCCTTTTACTAATTTAGTTCTACCATTTAACTTCAAAATCAAAGGAATTTTTGACTTTTTGATTTCTTTATTATACTTTTCAGCAATGCCTTTCTGAAAAACAATACCATTATACTTTCCTCTTTTTGCTATATCTATAACATACAAAGGATCAACATTAAAATCATTAAACTCCATTTCAGGGCCGTGCTCTAGACCTTGGTCATAAGCCAAATACAAAGCTTTACCTTTTGTTGTAATTTTATTTAAAGATACCATCTTCACCTCAATTAATAATAGATGATTAATTTTATAAACCTGACTATTTTCTTTAGAGTATGTCTTATGAACTACAAGCCAAGGAAATACTTGATAAAGCAGGGATAAAAGTAAATGGAAAAAATCCTTGGGATATCCAGATAAATAATCAAAAATTATATCAAAGAGTATTTTCACAAGGAACTCTCGGTTTAGGAGAGAGTTATATGAACGGAGAATGGGATTGTAAAAAATTAGACGAGTTTTTCTATAGAGTACTAAGATCTAAATTAGAAAAAGGCCTGAAAATAACCATACCTTTAGTTTTAAATTTCCTAAAAGCAAAAATAATCAATTTACAAAGTAAATCAAGAGCTTTTCAGATAGGAGAAGAACACTATGATGTCGGTAATGATCTTTATAGTTTAATGCTAGATAAAAGACTAACTTATACCTGTGCATACTGGGACTGGAATGCTAAAACACTTGATAAAGCACAAGAAGATAAATTAGAACTAACATGTAGAAAATTAGGATTAAAACCAGGACAAAAAATTCTTGATATTGGGTGTGGATGGGGAAGTTTTGCAAAATATGCTGCTGAAAAGTACAAAGTTAAAGTAGTAGGCATTACAGTTTCAAAAGAACAGGTAGAACTAGCTAAAAAACTTTGTAAAGGGCTTGATGTAGATATAAGACTACAAGATTATAGAGATTTAGGTAATGAAATGTTTGACCATATAGTAAGTCTAGGAATGTTTGAGCATGTTGGAGTTAAAAATTATAAAGAGTATTTTAAAGTTGTAAACAAGCATCTTAAAGATAATGGCTTATTTTTACTTCATACTATAGGAAATAACAAATCAACTTATACAAGTGATCCATGGATAGCAAAGTACATTTTCACAAATTCAATGCTACCTTCTGTTAAACAAATTTCAACAGCAACTGAAGGATTGTTTATTATGGAAGACTGGCACAATTTATCAACTAACTATGATAAGACTTTAATGGCTTGGTATAAAAATGTTTCATCAAACTGGAGCAAATTAAATAAGGAAAAGTATAATAAAAGGTTTAAAAGAATGTGGGAATATTATTTGTTAAGTTGTGCAGGTGGATTTAGATCAAGGAAAATTAATATTTGGCAAATAGTTTTATCAAAAGATGGTGTTCTAGACGGATATAAATCAATAAGGTAAAAAATGATAGCATCAATAGACAATCAAGCTGATATATGCTTGTATCTTGAAGCAGAAGAATTGAAAAAACTTGAAAATGAAACAATAGAAGGAGTTCTTATAAAAATACTAAAACCAAAAAGGCAGGGAGCCATTAGTATTTCTGTAAATGACAAGAGAAAATATGAAAACGGATTAGGAATAGGAATAGATGATAGCAGATACTGGGATGTAAAAGATAACTTCCATTTGGGGATCTTTATGGGAACGGAATTTTATCAGGAACTCAGTAAAAAAGGAGTTATTGGATTAAGACAAAGAATGAGAGATGGAAGTAAAATTCACATTTATGATAGATCAAAACTTAATGGTATAGATGAAATATATGTAGAAACCTTTGAGTTTTATCGTGATAATAAAGACAAATTACGTAAGGATTTAGGATAAACCTAAATTAGGTAAGTTTTATTAAATGAAAACAAAAACAGAAAAAGATTGGGCTGAAATTACATTATAAAGAATAAAATTTGCAGGACATCACTAACACCAAATTTAAATATCACCTATGTTTATTTATTAAAGAGGTAGAATGAAAAAGAGTAATTCTAAAGATAAAGAATATGACTTTATTATTTTAGGAGCAGGAGGAACTGGATTAGCTGCAGCAATGTATGCTGCCAGATTAGGGTTAAAAACTTTAGTTTTAGGTTTTAGCCATGGAAGTGAATTTTCAATAGGGGGTATAATAACAACAACAAATATAGTTGAGAATTATCCTGGTTTTATTAGACTAAGTGGGGAAGAACTAGCTAAGAAAATAGAAGAACATGCAAGAAGTTATGATTTAGTTAAAATAAAAGAGGAAAAAGCAACAAAAATATTAAAGGAAAAAAATACTTTTTATGTTAAAACAGAAGAAAATGAGTACAATAGTAAAACAATTTTGTTTGCTACAGGGACAAAATGGAGAAAATTAGATGTAAAAGGAAGTAAGGAATTTGAAAATAAAGGTGTTAATTTTTGTGCTTTATGTGATGGACCTTTATTTAAGAATAAAACTCTTGCAGTAATTGGAGGAAGTGATTCTGCTGCCAAAGATGCTTTATTTTTAAGTGAGCATGCATCTAAAGTTTACATAATTTACAGGGGAAATGAAATACATCCAGAACCAATAAATATGAAAAGAGTAAAGAAAAATAAAAAAATAGAAATAATAAATAATACAAATATAACAGAAGTAAAGGGAGATAAATCAGTAAAATCAGTTATTCTTGATAAATCATATAAAGGGTCTAAAGAATTAAAACTAGATGCAATTTTTGTAGCAATTGGCCACATAGCTTTAAGTGATTTAGCCAAACCCTTAGGTGTTAAATTAAACAAAGAAGGAGAAATAATAATAGATCATAAAACATCTGAAACAAACATTTCTGGAATATATGCAGCAGGAGATGTTGCAGACAAACCATTTAAACAATTAATAACTGGGGTTGCAGAAGGCTGCACAGCAGCTTACTCTGCCTATGAATATATTAATAAAAAAGTAAAATAATCAGTTAGAAATTTCAAGTAATTTTTTAAGAGCCATAGGGTTATCTTTTATTCCACTACCTATATCAAAATGACCTTTATTCTTTTCTATAATTATTTCAGCATTTAGTTTATCTTTGAATATTTTTGTTTTTGACAAAGGAATGAAAGGATCATTATCTGAGAAAATACACACAAATTTCTTACAGTGTTTAGCACATTTAGAAAAGTTTATAGACTCAAACCATGGTTTTGCTATTTCAAACTCTTTATCACTCCAGTTTTCTTCTTCAATTGTTTTTTCATCAAGTTCTAACCATGGAGCTATTAAAACAACACCTCCAATTTTAATTCTATCAGGTAGCTGTTTTAACCATCTTAAAATAGTCTGGCATCCAAGACTATGTCCTATAAAATAAGTGTTTTCATCAGGATTTTTTATTTCTTTATTAAGATAATCTATCCATTTATTCCTTCTTGGTAAAGATGGATCAGGCATTTTTAAGGCAAAAACTTTGAAACCTTTTTCTTCAAGTTGTTTTTTCAGCCATTTATGCATTGGCTCATCAGGAGAACCCTCCCAACCATGGACAATGTAAACTCTTTTCATTGTTATTAAACAAGTTTAGATATTAAAAACCTTTATAAAATATAAAATATT
>JAGVWM010000028.1 GCA_018304325.1 Candidatus Pacearchaeota archaeon | reverse complement strand
ACTTGTGAATTCAGTATATGTAAGCGCAGCGCCGTATTTTTTACATAATTCTCTGAAAGCTACATCTGTGACACCTTCCATTGGACTTAGTATTGCTTTATTGTTTAGTTTCGGGAATTTTCGTGACATTTTAATATCAAATAGTATTAAAATTTAATAGATAAATCTTTTTAAAGTATATTCTCCAGAATTTTGGATGAAACTCCAAGTCGAAGTACCTGAAAGTGTATTAACTGTATTAACTGAATTAACTGCGGGTTTGGAAACTTTAACACCGATTATTAATTATGAATTTATTACTGAATAAGTAGTTGAAGCTATTGCAACAAACGTTCTATTAACCTCTCCAAAAAGAGTTTATATAGATAAAATAAGTATCCCTTTATCTAGTATAAAAAGCTTTAATACAGAAAATATAAAGGTTAATGAAGAGAGAATTAATGCTTATTATTCTTTTATAGACTCTTTAGGTTTAGACCATACTGAAAGTGATCATACAGATGAAGGATTGCTTGATATTGTTTTTAATCAACGTATTCCAAATCCAGTTAATTTAACTTCTAGCCTTTCTAGTAGATATGTGGATAAAACAGGTGTTTTCTTAGATAAATCTAAAAATAGTGTTCTTGAGATTAATTCTTCTGTTCTCTCTGATCCTTTCTATGGTTCACCAAGTTATCGGCCTGACAAAACCACAGCAGCAATATATGATGAAGTTAAAGGTTATTTTGAACATAACATAAAGCTCTTAACAGAATTTTTTAAAGAGTATAATGGTGGGTTTAAAGCTTACTTTCATAGGAAAGGTAAAACTCCGATAGATTCTGTAGAAGTTGTAAAGGTTTAATTTTTATTAACTCTTAAAATTGATTTATGTTTCATAAGCTTTATATATTATTTTAAAACTCCATAATTATTAGTTCAAACTTAATTGAAGTCTTGAAGTGATTTATAAATTAATTAGTTATTGAATACTAAATAAAATGAAACAAAAAAACAAGATAAATGCAATGATTGCAGTAATTTTATTAGTTAGTGGGATTTATTATACTGTAAGTTCTTCTAGTTTTAATATAGAATTTTTTAGAACAACATTTGAAAGTATACTAGGTATTTTTTAAGCTACTCCTCTTTTTACTTTGTTATATAAATCGAAAAAGTCTCCATGACTATCAAATTCTTCAATCGCCTTTTCGGTGAATTCCTTCCCATATAATTCTCCCAGGATTCTTGTGAAAGTTGTTCTAGCAAGTGCATCAAAATAGTTATGCATTCTATGTAATTGCCCTGGTTTTAATCTTTCTGCTTCATGGCTACTTTTAAGGTAGTTTTCTATTGTTTCAACAAATAATTTTGAATAATCTTCAGGACTAAAACTTTCAGCTTTATCTGTTTCTAATTTTGAAGCAAAATTCATTGTAAATCCTATGTAGACAGGGTGATCTTTATAGGAAGTAAATTCTTCTTTAGTAACTCCGATAATTCCTTCGTGCTTTATCTCTCTTAAGGTGTCTACTAAAACTTTTTTTTCTATTGTTTTTTTATATTTTGTTTTCATGAGTGATTATCCATAATGACAAAAAAGTAGTAAATTAAGAGAAACTTTTTCTAATTTCTTAAAGGGCTAAAACTCCCTCTTCTTGAAGAACCTGGACTGCATCACTAGTTAATATTTTACTTCTATGGTCATAATATTCTTCTATTTTCCCAAGCCCTAAGGTTCCGAAATTTTCTCCCCAGTGTTTGACGAAGTGCAATCCACAATTACCTTCCCTTGAACTTTTTTTCTTCCCCCCAAATATCCTGACATGGTAGTCTATTAATTCATTGATAGATCTGGCTGATACATATCTCACTTCCCATAAGTTTTTTAGTTCCAGTTTATTTGATGATCCTTCAATTATGCTTCTTACTTCTCCCCTTAGCTCATATTCTTTACACAAATCAGTATTATCAAAAGTAATATAAAATACATTTTGAGGGATTCTATCTATTTTAGGTTTTCTTTGTAATACTCTAGCTACTCTGCCTACAAGATTAGGTTCATGAACTACAACTGGTTGATATGCAGATATAACATAATCATTTATTTAGTTTAATAATGGTATTTATAAACATTTTCCCCATTCTTTTTAGAACTACCGAATAGTTTTTCTTAAGAAAAACTCTTACCACAACCACATTCTTTTGTGGCATTTGGATTGTTGAATTTAAATCCAGATTCTTTTAAAGTTTCAACAAAATCAATTTTAGCTTCATTAAGATACTCCAAACTTTCTTTATCAATTGAAATCATTAGTCCATCTTCTTTAAAACTTAAATCAGCGCTTGAAGATTTATCAACGATTTCTAAATCATAAGTATAGCCAGAACATCCTCCTGCTAAAACAGAAACTCTTAGAATATTATTTTCCTTTCCTTCTTGTTTCATTATTTCTTTTACCTTACTTATTGCTTTTGGTGTAATTTCTATAGAAAATTCATTAACATTGAAATTTGGATTTGTTTTAGTTTCTGAATTTATAGCTTTATTTAAGTCATGAACTAATAAGTCAAGTTCTTCTTCACTAAAACCATGGCCTAAAACTCCTTCTTCTAGAGTTTCAAAGCCACTTGCTCCACACCCAACACAATGAATACCAAAATCCATTAAAATTTCTGATAAAAACATAGCTTTTTCTGGATGCTCTGCTAGTATATCTTGAATTATCATTTCTTTTGTTATCTCATTCTTTAAATTACTTTGAAGTGTTTCTTGAGTCATTTTAATACCATTGGAATTGAGCTTAAAAACTTAACGATTGTTATGTAGCTTCATGTTGGAATAAATAACTTACAAATCTCATTTGTATAACTTCCTCTGCTATACCTCTTAATTCTTCATCTGAAATATCTGGATTTGGAAGATGATATTCTTTAACAAGATTATACCTTTCTGATCTCATAAAAATGTTAAAATTTAAAGAAATATAAATTTATCTATTCTGATTCTTCATATAATTCTTCTACTTTATCCCAGTTTATTATATTAAAAAAAGCTTCTATGTATTCAGCTCTTTTATTTTGATATTTAAGATAGTAAGCATGTTCCCAGACATCTAAACCTAAGATAGGTATTTTACTGTCCATTAAAGGAGAATCTTGATTAGGAGTTGAGATAACTTCCAATTCATCATCTTTAACTATTAACCAAGCCCAACCACTTCCAAATCTACTTAAAGATGCTTCTGAAAATTTCTTTTTAAAATCGTCAAAACTTCCAAAACTATCTTCTATTTTATCCATTAATTTTCCTTTAGGTTGCTTTTCTGATTTTTTATGATTAGGATTTAATAATTCCCAGAATAAAGAGTGATTTATATGACCACCACCATGGTTTATTATAGAATTTCTTATTTTTTCAGGTAGGCTATCTACATCCATTAGAATTTCTTTCAAATCCTGTTTTTCATATTTTGTTCCTTTTACAGCTGCGTTTAACTTGTCAATATAGGCTTGATGATGTTTTGTATAATGTATCTCCATAGTTTTTGCATCTATGAAAGGCTCTAGAGCATCATACTTATAGCTTAGTTTTGGTAGTTCAAATGCCATTTTCTCTTTTTATTTTATGTTAATTTTTGAATTTTTTAGTATATAAAAGTATGTATGTTTTCTTTAATATTTATATTTTAGTATACAATTGCTTATTAATATGTTTTATTTTAATTTTCTATGAAATTAAGAATAAAAAAAGCAAATAGTGATGGGATTGTTCGTTTAGAATCTGGAGGAGATATTAAAGAAGTTATGATAAATGAGGATTTTATGAATTCTAAAAATGAGCATATTTCTGTTTGCTTTAAGGGGCAGAATAGTTCTGGCATAATTGATCTTACACCAGATGAAATTGAAAAAATATATGGTGCTCTTAAAGCTAAAAAACATTTAATCAAAGGTTTTAAAGTAATGAAGTTTGATAAGGACTAATTCCTTAAGTATAATCTTCATAAAACTGATTTTTGACTGCTCAAAAGAAAAACTTTACTAAGGGATTCTATTTAGAAAATAAAAAATTATAATCTATAAAAAAGAATATTTTTATATGTTAATACTGGTTTATTCTTTAAGTACTATGCCTGTTTTGAAAAGTCATGACTCATAGAAAAATGTATAAATCTCAATCTTCCTTGGAGATGATTGAATTTTATATTATATCTTAAAAAAAGTTAAAGAATTAAATTCGTTGAATTAGACTTTCGTAATCTCTTAAAAAACACTCTGCTTTACCTGCATTTTTATGTAATTGAAAGAAAGCTTTTCTTCTATCTTTGGCTTGTTGAGGGATATACCCTTCTCTTTTTTTATTGTGGTCTATATCTATTAAATGGGTGTAAATTACTGATGATATAAATAGAGTAGATCCTACCGTGAATGATGTAAACATGTCACAAGGTAACTGGGTATATTGATAGGGATCAGAATCAAAAGCAATTTTTAATGTGACAGGAAAAGCGAGTACAAAACCTGATACTCCTCCAATAATTCCAGTAGCAGTCCTTATCAAAAAATCTCCCGTAAAATTTTTAGGAACAGGAGGATTATCATATAAATAAAAACTTTCTCTAACTTTTTCATAAGATAAATCACTAATATCTGGTATAGTATTGCCTACAACTCTTTCAAGGCAAAGTTCTTCTAAACCACTTATTAATTCTCCAGGTATTTGTCCAAATTTGTCCGAATCTTGTTTCTCCAAAAGTGTCTCCCCTAGAAAGTGCGGTTGTCTAAACTCTTTCAACCCATAAAAATCTTCTAAGGCTTTTGCAAGATTCTGGTAATATCTATATTTATCTTTAAGTGCCCTAATCTTTTCTACTTTCTGCAATAAAGCAAAACTTTCTGTTTCCATTTTGTTATTATAAAAAAACAAATAACTGGCTGTTATTTAAGTTTATCCCATAATTTTTCACCAAAAAAGGAAACTTTTATAAATATATTAAACGATTATGTGAAATGGATAAATCACAAATAAATTTTGGGGAAAAAGTAAAATTAGATATAAATGACAAAAAGATATTGGAAGTTCTACAAAAAGAGGCTCGCCTTCCTGTCACAAAAATAGCCAAAAAAGTAAAAATGCCTGTGGATAGTATTAAGTACAGAATTCAAAGACTAGAAAAGCTTGGAGTGATAAGATTTTACCATACTGTCCTGAATTTTCCATTGTTAGGATTTCCAATGTATAGTTATACTCTTTTCTCACTTTTTGCTATGAATGAAACAGAGGAAAAGGCATTTATTAGTTATCTAGTTTCGCAACCGAATGTTACATGGGTGTCAAAGACAACAGGAAAATGGGATTTTGTTATTGGAACTTGCACAAAAGATTTCAAAGAGTATGATGAAATAATGAAATTAATCAGGATAAAATTCTCAAAATTCATCAAAGATTTTGAAAATGTTTCTACAATTGAAGAATACAAATATGATGCTATGTATGGGCTGATAAATGGATAATGAAAAATTGTAATTTATTTAGTTTCTAATAGCCATAAACCAAGATCTTTCTTTATTGAAAGTTTTTCTTGAGCTCCAAAACTTCTGAAAATAGCTTAGAGAATATGTTTTGTTAGGCCCATCTATTGGATCCATAAGAGTTATTTTTGTAGGTGTTAGTTTCCTAACAATTGCATAATGCCCCTCTTCGTCTATCGGATGAAAATAGCAGACTATTATTTTATAATGATTTTTATAATAGTGTTTTAACTCGTTAAGTGTCGCTTCCCTATTAACACTATATCTTAATTTGTGCTTTTCAGCTAGACTTACAAAATCTCTGTGATTAGTTCCACGAAGTTTATTGGTTCCAAGAAGTTTTGTTATTTGATCTTCTGTTTTATGAATGCCCAGGCTGGCTAAAACCATTCTCATACATGCAGGACCACAAGTATACTTGGTTTGCTGTTCGTAATACGGGATCTGGACCATCATCTGAATTTTCCATGTTATTTATCTATAATTAGTAATATTGCAAGGATTTTATAGGTTTAAAAGGTTTTTGCCAATCAAAAATCTTTATTTTATTTATTTCTCTAGAATTAATACTTCCTTTTTTTAGCTGGGGAATGGGAATATATTTTATAGGATTTTCTCGATCTGTAAGTCCATGATTCTGACTAGGCAAATCATCTAATGAATGAACTGCATTTCCATATATCCTAACTCTCCCAAGTTTTATGGGATGAGATGGATTAATGAAACAGTTAATTCTACCTTCAAAAGAACCCAAATTTATTTCTTGAGAAGTAAGAAATCATTTATGAAACAGAGAGAGTTTGGTTGGCATATAATTTTATATAATATTAAAAGAAAAATAATAGTTTCTTCTAAAAACAATCAAACTTTTATTTTTTACCAGATTGAGATTTACTCAATCCGAACAGAGCAATTTTTTCACAAGATTTATAAAGAAAAATTGTTTTTATTATTTATGGCAAAAGAAAATTCTGTAAAAAAACTTGAAGAAGCTCTTATCCAAGTAGGATTAAAAATAGCTAAGCGAGGAGAAGGAGCACTATTTGTAATTGGTGATGTTGAATACAAACCATTAGTACGTCAGGAAGTACCTTCTTTTAATGTAATAAAAAATCCAAAATTACTAGAGAGTTTAGCAATTATGGATGGTGCAGTTATACTTGACAGAAATGGCATGATGAAAGCTTATGGAGTCATGATAAAATCCAATAAAGTTTTCAAAAATTTTGGAACTAGACATAGTGCAGCTATGAGTGCTTCAAAAAAAGGTAATATTGTGGTAGTTATTTCTGAAGAAGATAAAAAAGTAAGAATCTTAAAAGAAGGTAAAATGATTATGCAGATTGATGCTTTACAAAAAGATGTTGAGAAATCTGTTCCTCAGGCAATGCAGATACTTGAAAGCGTTGGAGCAGGAACTATCGGAGCTATTGGAACAAGTATTTTAGCTCCTACACTTGGAGTTGCATTCTTACCAGGAATTGTTGTTTTCGGAAGTGCTTATTATTTATTTAGACTATTTGGAAGAAAAAAGAAATAGAAATATGTCATATATAACAAGGTCAAGACTAAATGCTGCTATAAGTATAATTTTTATTGTCGTTCTCTTTTTGCTTATTTCTTATTTAGTTCAGCAAAATATAGATTATGTTAGAAATGTTTTAGATTATGGAATATATGGAAAAATGGCTTATATTTTAATGTTAATTATTTCTATAGTTTTTGCTCCAGTTAGTGTTGTACCATTAATACCAATAGCTTCCGGGTTATGGGGATGGAAAATTACAGGTATTCTCAATATAATAGGATGGTCTTTAGGAGCAATAATTGCTTTTTTAATATCCAGAGAATATGGAGTACCATTAGTTTCTAAACTAATGCCTATAAAGAAACTATATGAATTTGAGAAGTATATACCTGAAGAGAATTTATTTTTAGCTGTTGTATTTTTCCGAATGGTAACACCTGTTGATGGCCTGAGTTACATTTTAGGATTGTTTACAAGGATGTCGTTTTTTTCATTTACATTAGCTACTATTATTGGAATAGCTCCATTTTCATTTGTTTTTGCTTATGCAGGAACGTTGAGTATTTTATATCAAATTTTGTCACTTGGAGCAGCCTTTTTTATGTTTTTACTAGGTGTATTGATTGCTTATTTTAATTACAAAAGAAAAAACAATAGGCATACGAAACGATTCGTGAAGAAATAATTTTATCTTCCATAAAGTTTAAATAGTCATATGTATGCATCTTTCATATGATACATCACTTTGTATTTCCTTATAAAATATTAAAATTAAAATGGAAAATAAAAATGTTGGATGGATGTTATTAGGTATATCTGTTTTACTTATAGTATTTACTTTTTTGTTTAACAGCACATTAATGGGTGCAGTAAAAAATAGTTGTTTTATACAACACGGAGATGTTAAATCATGCGAGATGTATAATTCTGTAAATTATCAGACCTATTTTGCTCTTGGTATCACTGGTGTTATTATTATTATTAGTTTATTCTTGATATTTTCAAAGCCAAATGAGAAAATAGTAATAAAAAAGGTAAAAGAAAAGAAAGTTGATAAAAAAGTTAATTTATCTGGGTTAAGGTCTGAAGAGAAACATATTTTTAATCTTGTTAAAGAAAATGGAGCTATTTTTCAAGCAGACTTAATTGAGAAAACAGAATTTGGAAAGGCAAAAATGTCTAGAATACTTGACAGGCTTGAGGGCCGTGGATTAGTTGAAAGAAAAAGGCGTGGTATGACAAATGTTGTTGTCTTGAAAGAAGATTAGTGTTAAGAAGTATATTTTTATAGAAATTAATTTATTATTACCTATCTGCTAGCAATTAAGTTTCTTTTAAATTAGTTTGTGAAACTAGTTTCACAAAAGCTCTTATATAAAACTATTTCTTAGAAAATTCATGGAAAACAAAAATCAAACAGAAATGAAAGGAGGTAAAAAAGACTACGAAGCCATTGCTCAAATTGTAATTATAGCAGTGTTTGCTATACTTATTATTTATAATGGGGCTAAGATTTATGGAATTGGAAGCCCAGATGCTAATGCTATTGCTACAGGAATCAAAACAGTTTCAGCTAGTGAAATAATTCCTAAAGGTGATCCATCAATATATGGAGAAGAGTTAGGGATAAGTTTTGATGATGTGTCTGCAAGCAATCCTCAATTGGCAGATACAACCATGGCAAAGCTATCAAAATATGAAGATATGCAATTAGATAGTGTACAAATGGAGAGATATGTAAAAATTGGAAGTTCTATTGCGTGCGAATATTGTTGTGGGGCAAAAACTCTTGTATTCAGTAATGGGGAGAGAGCTTGTGGATGTGCTCATAGTTATGCTATGAGAGGATTAGCGAAATATCTGATTACAAAACATCCTGACATGACTGACTTAGAAATTTTGAATGAGTTAGGCAAATGGAAAGTTTTATTTTTCCCGGGAGTACATGAGCAGAAAGCTCAGGTTTTAGAATCTCAAGGAATAGATTCAAAAAACTATGTTAATCTGGCAAGCAACCTTTATAGAGGAATTGAAAAAGGTCAAGCAAGTGGTGGTGGAATGGTCGGAGGCTGTTAAGGGAGGGATTTTATTTTTTTATTTTTCCCCTTAACTTTAAAAATTCAAAATGGACTGTTGCAAAACAAAAGACGAAGATGGGTGTTGTAAAGATATTAAACTGAAAGGAGGAAAAAGCAAATTCAAAATGGAAAAGAAAACACTATTGTGGATAGTAATAGGAGTAATGCTTTTAGCTGTTTTATTTCTGACATTTAAGGTGTCTGGAAATACTGGGGCTGCTCAAACTACTGGACAAGCAGCAAAAAGTGTAGTTTCTAGTGGAATGGTCGGAGGCTGTTAATAACAAAATGGAAATAAAGAAAAATACACTAGTATGGATTGTCATTGGAGTACTGTTTCTATCAGTACTTTTTTTGACATATAAAGCATCAACTATATCTGGAAATGCGATTGCTGAAAGCTCTGGAAAGTTAGATACAACTGGTTGGACAGAGAATGAGAAGATGAACTATGAAATGCATGGAACAGTTCCTGCAAGAGCTCAAGGCAGTACACCTAGCACATCAGCAGGATCAGGAATGGTCGGAGGCTGTTAATAAAATAATTTAAATTTTTATTTTTTATTTTTTTTGAAATGTAATCATGGAAAAAATTATGATAAATGCAAACATAAAGAACAAACAAGAGAAAAAGATTAAAAGAAATAGTCATATCTATAAGATATTAGCTCTGCTGATAATTCCCTTATTGGGCATAATTGCAATTATTCCAAATGTTATGGCTCATTGTCCTCTTTGCACTGCAGCTACGATAGTGGGGGTTGGTGTTACTAGGTCTTTAGGATGGGATGATTCTATTGTAGGAATATTTGTTGGAGCAATGATTGTTTCTTCTGCTTTATGGTTGAATAATATACTCAAAAAAAGAAGCATTGGAGGTAATGCTTTTTTAAGGATTAGTAGTATAACTGTTGCTACTTTTGTTCTTACTATCTTGAGTTTTTATTTTGCAGGAATATTTGGTCCGGCAAATACATATAGAATATTTGGAATGGAGAAAATAATATTTGGCTCTATTTCGGGAGCAGTGGTTTCATTTGCTGCCTTTTTCACTAGCAATGAAATAAAGAAGAGAAATGAAGGAAAAACCTTGTTCAATTATCAAAGTATGACTCTTACTTTTGGAGCATTGATACTCAATGCTTTAATATTCTGGATGGTGTTTAAATAATGGCTGAAGTATATTTTATTATATTTGGAATTATAGTTTTGTTTTTCATATTTTTAGCTGTAAAAAGTATTATCCATAAAAACAAAAATAAAGATAATTTTTGTGTTGTTTGTGCTTCAATAAGTTTAGTATGGATATTTTTATTAGGTTTATACCTATTTGGTTTATTTGACAATATTTTAATAATCTCATTACTAATGGGTATGTCTATTACAGGAATTTATTACCTTACTGATAATAAAATTGGAAAGAAAAATAAGAAATTTAGGGTATTTAGGCTTCCATTTATTTTAACATTAGTGATTATTGCTTATTATATTTTAACTTTTGAAAACACTATTAACAGTATTTTAATAGTTGCTGGATTATGGGTATTATTTGTTTTAATCTATGTTTATGATAATACTAAATTTGTTAAAAAACTATTGGAGTGTTGCAAAGAATGAAAGAGCATTACTATAATTATATTTGGATTGGAATATTCATTATTTCTTTATTCGGAACTTTCCTTATTATAAAGATGGCTTATGCAAATCCATTTGATCTTCCAGGCTATGCATTTACTAAACCAGGAATAAAAGAAGCTTATTCTTTTGCTAAATTAGATAGTGATAAATTAACTGGATTGCCTTGTAATTGTGGTTGTATGAATGATGCTGCAAATCATGGTGGTAGATTACACTCTAGAGGATTAATAGATTGTTTTATGAAAGGTGACGTAAACAATGGTGGAGAATGGGATCCCCATGCATCAGAATGTGGGTTATGTTATGAAGATGCTCTTTTAGCTAAAAAAGAGTATGAAAATGGAAAAACAAAAGAGGAAATAAGATGGATATTAAATGAAAAATATAAAAAACAAACATTCAGCAATAAAACAGCCTATTAGCAGTAAAAATAATTCAGTATTTTACGGGGTGATAGCAGGAACATTGTTGCTATTATTTTATCTTGCAGTTCTAAGTTTTTTTCAGGGATTTGAATTTGCAATTTCTAATTTTAGAGAATTATGGTATTTTATAGTTCCTTTAGCTACAGGATTTGGGATACAGATAGGTCTTTTTGTATCAATAAAACATAATGCAGTATTGAACGCTGAAGTTACCACTTCTGGAGGTGTTTCAGGAGGAAGTATGGTGGTATGTTGTACTCATTTTCTGTTAAATGCTATTCCAATCTTAGGTTTGTCCGGACTAGCAACTTTTTTAATGGCATACCAAAAGTGGTTTTTTACCATTGGGATTATTTCAAATGTTATTGGTATAGGAATACTGATAAATCACAAGAAAAAAATGAAAAGGAGTGAATGTTAAATGAGTAAAACACTGAAAATAAATTTTAAATTAATTATTTATATAGTTATTGCTTTGGTAATAGTTGCTCTTATTGTTTTGACTATTTTTCCAGGAATAATTCAGGCGTGGAAAGATTCTGGAAAATCAACTAATGAGAAATGCCAAACTCCTCCAAGTTATACCAAAGAATCTTGGAGAGAACATATGGGTCATCATCCTGATATTTATAAGGAGTGCTTAGTTTAACATGAACCTATTTAGAAAGAAATGTGAATACTGTAAAACTAAAATTAATAAAGGTGAAGAAATTCCTAGGGATGTGAAAGTGCCAGGATTTATAGGCACATATCCTAAGTATTTTTGCTGTTTAGAACATGTAATCAACTATAAAAAAGAGGTTGATGAATATTTAAAAAACTCAAAAGGAAAAGGTGGAAGCTGTTGTGGTTAAAATTAATTTAGCTTTAAGTTTAAGGAAATCAATTCAAAAGATAAAGAATAATCATTGGTTAGTTATGTTGCTATGTTGTGCGATACCAATAATATTATTAATGGCATTAGTTTCATTTTTTAAGATTGATAATAAGTATTTAGTATGGTCTTTTATATTACTTTGCTTAATTATCCATTATTTTATGATGAAAAGTATGCACAATAATCATAAACATACAAATAAATCAAAATGGCAATAATGAATGAATGGTTAGTATTTTCTTTAATTTTACTTGGAATTTGGTTAATTATATTTTTATTAAAGAAGAGCATCAGAAAAAAGATGTTTCTTGTAAGTTTATTTACAATGCCATTTGGATTAACAGAACCATTATTTGTTCCTGAATACTGGGATCCTCCTTCCTTGTTTAATTTGGCAGCAAATACTGGATTTGATATTGAAAGTTTAATTTTTAGTTTTGCAATTGGAGGTATTGGAGCTGTTATTTATGAAGCTTTTTTTAAGATAAGGCATGAGAAAATGAGCAAGAAGGAAATGTATGGTAGAAAGCATAAGTTTCATTTTTGGGCTTTGTTTTCTCCAATAATTATTTTTTTACCACTATTATTTTTAACAGATTTGAATCCTATTTATTCGGCGAGCATTGCAATGTTTATAGGTGGAGTTGTAGCAACTTTATGCAGACCTGATTTAAAAAAGAAAGTTTTTGTTGGAGGAATTTTATTTTTAATTTTGTATTTCCTATTCTTTTTAATATTTAATTTGTTTTATCCTAATGCAGTTTATAATTATTGGAATCTTTCAGCAATTTCGGGCATTTTGGTTTTAGGCGTGCCACTTGAAGAGCTAATATTTGCCTTTACATTTGGATTAATGTGGAGCAGTGTTTATGAGCATATTCTAGGGTATAAATTAAAAAAAGTTATAAGAAAATGAAAAATAAGATAACTAGAATAATTATAAAAGTGCCTGGGCTGCATTGTAATTCATGTGTAGAAAGATTAACTGAAAGAATTTCTAATAAAATAAAAGTAATAAATATCAAAGCTGAAATAATGAACCAAACCTTAATTATAGACTCGGAAAAGCCTATAAACAAGAGTTTATTATTTGAAATTATAAAAGAAAATAATTATTGCACTACTAAAGACTGTAAATATTTTAGAGATTTTATTTTTGATGAAAAAATAATTTTAAAATAGAAGAATTTATAAGATATAAGTGTAATATTTGCTTTTCAAAAATAATAAAATGAAAGGAGGTAAAAATAAACCTTTAGAAAAGGTTTCCAAAAAGAAAATATGGTGAAGAAAAATTTAGGTAATTTAGATAGAATATTAAGATTTGCATTAGCTTTCTGGTGGCTTGGACCATGGACTCCTGATTTTAGCTTTGTATGGGCAAATTGGATCATTATGATTATAGGATGGATTGCTCTTATAGAAAGTTTTGTCGGTTGGTGCTGGTTACATAATCTTTTAAAGATAAATAATAAAGATTAGTAGCAGATTAAGAATAGTTAATTGATTATTTTTTTATTTTGTATTTTTCATAAGATTTAAAAAGCCATATGAGTTGAATTTTCATATATCAACAAATAAAAATGACAGCTAAAGAATTTATTGGAGAGCTTAATGGAAAGGAAGTAGAAGGAGAGTTAATAAAAACTTTCTTGTATTCTTTTATTATAAGTATTGCTATTCTTGGAATTGTTTATTTTGTAAAATTTAGATATATTGATGGTTTTCTTGGTAAATATGGTCTTTATTTATTATTAGCCAGTATAAGTCTTGCTTTGATAACTTCAATGATTAGACAAGTAAGAGCATATAAAGAATTCGCCTGCATGTCTGGAATGATGATTGGTATGACTGCTGGAATGATTTCTGGTTTTGATATAGGACTATATTTAGGAGCTACAAATGGAATGCTTTATGGAAGCATTTTGGGAATGCTTGTCGGCATTTTTATTGGTATTTGGATGGGGAAATGCTGCGGGATAATGGGAGTTATGGAAGGTTTAATGGCTGGATTTATGGGTGGAATAATGGGGGCAATGACTGCTGTAATGATGATTAATGATAATCTAAAAGTTGCTGTTGTAATTATTTCAATTGTATCTTGGGTTATACTTATACTTTTGAATTATATGATTTACAAAGAGATGAAAGAGAATGAAAGACAGAGAAAAGAAGATCACACAATTACTGCCTTAATTACGGTAATAATCATAGCTATAATAACTTGGTTTATGATTTATGGACCAAGAAGCACTTTGTTTGGGGGATGAATGGAGATAAAGAACAGCACATTAAAAATAGGTTTGATTGTTATTATATTAGCTGCATCTATGTTTTTTTTGATTTTTGGAAATGTTGTAGGAGATAGAGTTAGTGGTAAATTAGTAAGTAATACTATTGATCAGAATATTGGTAGAAATTTAAATATAGGCTCTGGAGACGTACAAGTTGTTAAAATGCATGTGGAAGGATCGCAGTATATTTTAGAACCTTCTAGCATAAAAAAAGGCATACCTGTAAGGTTAGAAGCAGATATGTCTAGAATGCCTGGATGTTCCAGAGGAATTATCAGCTCTGAGTTAGGAATTAGAAAAACTTTTAGTTCTAATGATAATACATTAACTTTTACGCCAGACAAAGCTGGAACTTTTTATATTTCATGTTCAATGAATATGTATAAAGGAACCATTACAGTTTTAGAATCAGATGGATCAAAATCTAATTATGTTCAAAAAGCTCTTCCATCTGGATCATCTTGTGGTGCTAGTGGAGGATGTGGTTGCGGTGGTTAAGTTAAAATTAAAAACTAATTTCCATAACAAATTAGTTATCCTTGAAAAAAATAAATTAGTTATTATTCATAAACTTTAAAAAGTAATATGAATTGAATTTTCATATAAAATAAAATGAAAAATACAACAATACTTGCGATTATTGGAATAGTTATACTAGTAGCTGGAGCATTTATCTATTTTAGTTCTAATAATGCTCAGGCAAATGTTGATGTTAATGATAATTCTAATATTGATGTTAGTAATGCAGATGCTCAAAAAGTAACACTTGGAATAAAAAATTATAATTATTATCCTAATACTATAACTGTTAAAGTTGATAAACCTGTTGAAATAACCTTAGATAGTAGTGTTGTGGGATGTTATAGGAGTTTTGTAGTGCCCGAATTTAAAGTTAATGGATATTCAGCTAATCCTTCTCAAAAAATAACCTTTACTCCACCAAAAACAGGTACCTTTAGATTTCAATGTTCAATGGGAATGGGAAGAGGAACTTTAATAGTTGAAAATTAATTCTAAGGATTAATGCCCCCCCCCACGAGATGTTTAACCTTAGGTTAAGGTTCTCCCGCTAAAATTAGGAATTTTATATACGCTGACTAAAAAGCACTAAAAAAGTTGGAGGTTAGAAATAGTTAAGGTTAAACTCTGCAAAAATGAGCAGTTACGTGCTCCCCTGACCTGAATTCTATCTTAGCGAGCTTTTTGACTTTTCTTTCTGTGGGACAGATTGTATAATAGACAATACATATTTTTTAATCTCGTCCCTGATTATCCCAGTGTTATTAATATCCATTTTATGTGGATCCAGTGTTATTAATATCCATTTTATGTGGATCCATGATATTCCAGAATACTACTTTGTTAGAATCGAGAAGAAAATTTGGACACAGTTCTTGCTTACACAAGATATAAATTTTCTTAGAATTTCTAACCATATTAACATTAATCATCTTTACTTTCTTTTTTGATATGTCAATACCTTCTTCTTTCATTACTTTTATTATCTCTAAACCTGGTTTAGAGTATCTCTCGGGAGTTGTTGGATCCGTTCCTGCACTGATTGCTTTAGTTGATTTTGTAAAATGGTTGTAATAAGCTTCAGCCATCTGACTCCTGCCAACATTGCCATAACATACAAATAAAATCTTCTCTATTTTCATTCAAGTAACCATTTCCACAAGGGAATAAATTTAATATTTTCTCCATCAAATTTCTCTTCTGTTTCATAATCCCAAGTTATAACTATAAGATTATTACATCTTAACTCTTTACTGGATTTTAACAAAGCAGTAATTTCCCTTTCTTTTATTTCTTCTTTTGAATTTATGTAACTTACTTGAATTAAACTTTCTATTTTTTTATCTCTTTTTATAACAAAATCAACTTCATTTTGTTGATAATCTTTCCAGTAATAAACTTCAAATGAGTTTTCTTTTGCCTTTCTCCTTTGCAATTCAAGAGCAACTTCATTTTCTATAACTTTTCCCTTATTTTCTGAAAATTTGAATCCTATATAGTTCATTAACCCAGAATCAATACAATAGACTTTTTTAGGAGCTATAAATTGTTGTTTCAATTTAAAATCAAATCTTTCTAATCTAAATATTAAAAAAGCATTTTCAAGATAGGAAATCCAATTAGATATTGTAGATACATGTTTAATGTTAAATATTCTTGCTAATTTACTGTAAGTTATTTCTCCAGAAGAATTTGTTATAAGATATTTAGCAAGTTTCTTTATTTCTTCTTTTTTAGAAATGTTATATCTCAATAAAATATCTTTT
>JAGVWM010000027.1 GCA_018304325.1 Candidatus Pacearchaeota archaeon | reverse complement strand
GGAATTAATCTAATAATCTTCATATATCTAATAGATATCTTATATATTTAAATTTTTTGGAGTAATTTTGTAGTGCTAAACCTTATTCGGAGATACTGACTAAACTTTTTAATTTACTAGAATTAAAAAATAAAATAAGAGAGAGATAAAAAAATAAATAAAACTCTTATTTAAGTGAACTTATTGCAGCTTCAAAGTTTGCATAAGGTACAGCTCCAGAAACAGCTTGAGTTTCTCCATTTTTATTTATTAAAACAAAATAAGGAGTTCCCTGACCACCTGCAGCTTGTGCTTCTTGTGAATCTTTACTAACTTTTGCAGTTGCTTCTCCACCATCTAAACACTTATTGAATTTCCCAGTGTCTAAACCTAGTTTAGATGCATAGTTCTTCAAACTTGGGATGTCTAATGCTTGTTGATTTTCAAACAGCATATTATGATATTCCCAGAATTTGCCTTGTTTATTTGCACACTCAGCAGCTTCAGCAGCTTTTTGTGCATAAGGATGTATTGAATTTAATGGGAAATGCTTGTATACAATTGCAACATCTCCGTTCTTAAAAGCTTCACTAGATTTTATACCAGCTACAGCTCCAGAATAAGCTCTTTCACAAAAAGGGCATTGAAAGTCTGAAAATTCAACTATTTTTATTGAAGCGTCTTTATTTCCTAAGATAGGATCTCCACTTCCAATATTAACTTTTATATCAGCACTAGGACCAGGAGCTTGAACATTTCCGTTATCAACTACATTTCCAGTAGTGCTTCCTCCTATTCCAAATCCTCCTGTAAGAAGAGCAATTATAAACAATGCTGCAAATACAAAAGTAGCTGTTTTCCAGATAGTTAGTTTACTTAAAGTAACACTACCACCTTCTGAGCTTTTCGCTTTTTCTTCCATTCTTTAACCTCCTTTCACAATGTTTAACCATATTTTTTCAAACTAAGTTGTTTTTATAAATTTAACTGTTGATGCTATTAAACAATTATTACGACTTATAAAGCTTATGAAAGAAAGTACAATAAAAAAATTTATTAATAGGCTAAAAAATACTATACTAGGTGATAACTTTGAATGATTCTAAAAACATAGAAAATATTGAAAAAAAGGAAGAAGATAAATCTTTAGAAAAAACTCCTAAAACAAATGATATTGAAATAGAAAAAAAACTTGAAAGAACAAGAAAACTCTCTATAGTAGAGGGGTCATTTTCATCTATTGCAGGTGGTGCAGGAGAAAATTATGTCTCTCCATATGTTTTATCTTTAAATGCAAGTAATGCAGAAATTGGATTTCTATCAAGTTTTCCAGGTTTATTTGGGCCATTAATGCAAATTTTTGGTAGTAAACTTATGGAGAAATATGATAGGAAAAAATTAATAGTAGCTTTTGTTGCATTGCAAGCATTAAGTTGGTTATTATTTGTTATTGCAGGTATTTTATTTTTGAGGTCATTTTACCCTGACTTAATTGTTCCATTTTTAATTATTTCATATATTATTAACATAACATTTGGTTCAATAGTTTCCCCTTCATGGTTTTCAATGATGGGTGAGATAACCCCGGAAAAAATGAGAGGAAGTTATTTTGCTAAGAGAAATAGAATAAATGGTGCAATAGCAATTATAGTAACAATTGTAGCGGCATTATGGTTAGATTACTCTAAAAAAACAGACATGGTAATATATGGATTTATAGCATTATTTGTAATTTCTGCAATAGGAAGATCAATTTCAGCATATTATTTTACTAAACACTACATACCTAAAATAAATTTTGAAAAAGGGTATTATTTTTCATTTTTACAATTTATAAAAAAAGCTCCTTCCAATAATTTTGGGCATTTTGCAATATATGTTGCTTTAATAAACTTAACAGTAAGCTTCGCAGGGCCATTTTTTGCAGTTTATATGTTAAAAGACCTTCATTTTAATTATACCTGGTTTACCCTTGTTAACATTTCAGCAAGCATATTTTCTGTAATTATGATGCCTTTATGGGGCAAATTCGCAGATAAATACGGAAATAGAGAGTTACTAAGAATTGGAAGTTTAATAGTTCCATTTATACCTTTTTTCTGGTTATTAAATACTAATCCAATTTATCTTATTTTAATACCACAATTAATTTCAGGAATAGGCTGGGCTGCATTTAATCTAGGAGCTTCAAATTTTATTTATGATGCTGTAACTGTTCAAAGAAGAGGAATTGTAATTGCATACTATAGTTTACTTAATGGAGTTGCTGTATTTATAGGAGCTTCATTAGGAGGATTAACTGCACAGTATCTTAATATAAGTTTCATGAATGTATTTTTATTTATATTTTTAATTTCAGGAATTGGTAGAATGATTATTGTAATATTTATGCTTCCACATATAAAAGAAGTAAGAAAAGAAACAACACCTATAAAGAAAAATCCTTTATTTTACATAAAACACTTAAACTTCATAAATGGAACCATACATCCTATTTATGGTACTTTAAGAAATATGATGCATCCATTCTCTGCATTAAAGATAAGAAAAGATATAAAAGCAAAGGCAAAAATCTAATAAAAATTTCCAAATATTTTTACTACTTAAAAAACATTAATTTGTGTAGAAATATTTTTAAAGACACAATTCTTACATAGAACATGAATAAGAGTCATCAGAATACGATGTGGAATACATATTGTTTAGCAGTGGCTCCTAAATCTTATAGATTTATTAAATTCTGTTAATACATAAATCTTTTTTAGATTGGTATAGATTTTAAACATGGCTTCTAAAAAAACTTCAAATGGTTTACAAAGAAAAAATAATAATTGGAATTATCTAAAAGCTCTTGTTGAAGGAATGCAAGACTGGCTTGAAATAAAAGAAATGTCGGGCAATCAAGATATACCATTACATAGGGCAGAAATAGAAAACGAAATAGAAACACATATGAAAAATACTTCAGGAGAGTTAACAAAAGTAATTTCTGTAAAAATGAAATCATTAGGTTGTGATAAATCCCTTGTGTCAGAATTTAGAAGTGTATTTAGATAACTATTGCTTAAACCTGGGTTTATCATCTTTATACTCTTTATTTCTATCTAGAAAACCTTTTATGAACTTATCATTATCTTTTCTTTCAATAACATCTAAGACAGCATAAGTTTTAACTCCCCCATGACTATGGGGAGATGTCTTAACTTTAGCTCCTAATTTTTTATGTATTGCTTCTCCTAAAAGAAGATCATTATTGGCTAATTCTGAAATTGTTCTAACACCTGAAATTGAATTATTAACAGGAGTAAATAAAAGCTTACCTTTATCTTTGCTCGCAATTATATTACAATTATTAACTCCAATACCAAAGTCTACTTTTTGAGTATACCTCTTATTATGTTCATTTAGTAAATTTGATATTTTTTGAGCTACTTTTACAGCATTCACTTCATTATCAAACTTTTTTGTAATAACTGGTGCAAATATTCCAACAATTGAATCTTCTTTTCTATAAATTCTTCCATGATTACTAGTAATTTCTTTAATAGCTTCTTCTATTGCACCATGTGCATTTGATTTACCACTTTTTATCTGTTCATAATTTTTAACTTTTAATGAAATAACTGAAGAATCTTGCTTTTCTCCATCTAAAACAAGAGAAGGTAAAGCTTCACTACTTACATGCTCTATTCTAGTTTTACCACCAGATGATTTTCCTATAGAATCTGAAGAGCTTAATTTTACAACTCCTCCTTTATCACCTTCTTTTTTCTTAGGCAAAGAACCATCGAAAAACAAGACTGATTTTCTCTTAGCAACCTTTTTTATAGATATAAAAATAAACAATCCCAAAATCATAAACACAAAAATCCATGCAAAAAATCCTTTATTTATTACTCCTAAAACACCTGAACCTTCATAAGGAGATCTTACATCAATAACATTTCCAGTAAGAGCAACTCTAGCATTACTTTTTACATCTCCATCATTAACTTCTACATCATAAACTCCATCTGGAGCAGATAACTCTAATAATAATGAACTTGCAGTGCTTATATTAAGAGGCTGAATTTTAGTAGTATTTCCTATACTGATCTTAATAAATTTGTCATAAGGCACATTTCCAATATTTCTAATAATTAGCGTATTATTACTTATTACAAATTCTGCTTCTTTATTTTCCTTTACATGAAAAACTTTATTTGTTTTTATTTTTTCAGATTCTGCAGTTATATTCCAATAACCATAAGGAGCATTTTTAGGAATAATTAATTTAACTTGTTCACCTGTCTTTAATAATATATTTTTAATGTTTTGGTTATTAACATCAAAAACATTAAGAGCAACAGAAAAACCGTCCATAGAATCATGAGCTTGATCATAAAGAACTGAAGAAATATCTATTTCACTGCTAGGATTAACATTATCAGGAGAATTAATTTCAAGACTTGTTGGCATTTGTAATACACTTAATGAAAAAGTTTTATTATCAAAATTCGTAATTTGGTCACTTTTAGATTCATAAACAAAAACATCCATATTATAATCTCCAGCCTTAGTATTTTCTGGAAATATAATATATCCTGAAAATTTTCCATTTTCCACAGGAACTATTGATTCCAGACCTATCTGGCTAATAGTTATCTTTGCAGCTCCAGTTACAGGCTGTTTGTTAGCTTTACTTGCAACTCCAGTAAAGGTTATATTTTCATTAGTAAAAAAATCAACTCTATTAAATTTTACATCAACATTTATCCTATTTGTTATTAAAAAGGTAGAACTTTTTTTAACCAGGTCCTCAAAAGTTATAGAAAGATAACACTCCCCAGTTAAATCTTTTAAAAATTTAGAAGTTAGAGGAAGAGTAATAGGTATTTCAGTTTCCCCATATAAATACTGAAAATAAAGAGTTTTAAATCCTTGGGAACAAACAAGATCTATACTAACCCATCCCTCACCACCATCACTCCCAAGCAATACTTCAAGATTATCTCCATAATTATAAACATCTTTAGGCTGTTGTATTAAGAAAACATCAGCACTTACTAAACTAACCATAAAAAAAAGCATTATAAATGCTATAAGTAACCCTCTTTTTCTCATTTTCATAGTACAATTAATAAGAATGCATATATAAATATTATCTTACTAAATTTCTAATAAGTTTTATAAAATCACTTCTACTCTTTAATTGATGAAAAAACAGGTTAAAGTAACTCCTTGGGAAGTTTCAGGAGATATTAATTATGAGAAATTAATTAAAGAGTTTGGAGTATCTCAAATAAAAGAACTTCCAGAAGTATTTAATAAAAATATATTATTCAGAAGAAAAATTATATTTGCTCATAGGGATATTCAGAGAATTTTGGAAGCTATAAAAAATAAAAAACCTTTTGTAATGATGACTGGACTAATGCCAACAGGAAAATTTCATATTGGACATATGATGTTAGCTCAACAAATGGTATTTTATCAAAAATTAGGAGCTAAATTATACATTGCAGTAGCAGACATAGAAGCTTACAATGCCCGTGGTCAAAGCTTAGAAGAAAGTAAAAAAATTGCAGAAGATTATATCTTAGGGTATGCAACCTTAGGTTTAGACTTAAAAAAAGCTGATATATATTTTCAAAGTTCCAGATCTAAAAACTCAGAAAAGGCAAATGCATATTACAGGCTACAAAATCTATTGGCAAGACATGCTACTTTTAATGAATTTAGAGCAGTTTACGGAGAGATAACTCCTGGAAAAATGCTTTCTGCATTATTGCAAGCATCAGACATGTTACATCCACAATTACCAGAATTTGAAAAAAATCTTCCAGTAATAGTCCCAGTAGGAATTGATCAAGATGCTCATTTAAGATTAGCAAGAGATATTTCTCGAAGAATAAAATCACCTAGTTTCATACAATTATCATCAACTTATCATTTATTTGCTCCAGGATTAAATGGTGGTAAAATGTCTGCATCAGATCCTAACTCTTATATTGCTCCAACAGACTCTTCAAAAGAAGTTGAGAAAAAAATTAACAAATACGCTTTCTCAGGAGGGCAATCAACTATAGAAGAGCACAGAAAAAAAGGAGGAAATCCGGACATAGATGTTTCTTTCCAGTATCTAAAAATGATTTTTGAAGAAGATGATAAAAAATTAAATCAAATGGAAGATGATTACAAGTCTGGAAAGCTATTAACAGGTGATTTGAAAAAATATGCTATACAAAAAATAAATCTATTTTTAAAAGAATATCAGAAAAAAAGAGAGTCTGTTAAGAAAGATGTTGACAAATTCTTAAAAGACTTAAGCTAATTCTGTTAAAAAGTGATAAAGTCCTTTTCCATCAACAGTTTTTATATTTGCAACAGGTGTTAAAGTATTAACCCAATTAGGAATTGATTGGTTTTTATCTTCTAACTTTTCTAAAAATGTATGAGTAGTCTTATAGGGAGCTCCTTCTTTAAGTATAGATTCAGCAATTTCATAACATTTTTGCCAAGCTTCTAAATCAATTTCACTTACTGAAGTAAAATTAGAAGGGCTGTAAAAATAAGGAGAATTTCCATCTCTTAAAGCTTTATATTGCATATCTTCAAAAATAACATCTTTAATTCCAAGACCTCTTTCTTTAGAACGATTAACAACAGAGCATGCTTTATGCTTTAGTATTACAGGTTTTTTGTATTCACTCCTAGTTTCTGAATATACTAATCTAGTAACACTAACTTCATCAGGTTCGTCAGCTGAATATTCAGGAGGATTTGTCAAATATATATTTCTTTGTCTGTTTTTCTCATCAATTTTTCTTTGTATTTTTTCTTGTTCAACTCTAATTCTTTCAACTTCTTCCCTTAGTTTTTTAGCATTCTATACGCATAAGCACTACCACCCATAAATGCAGCAGTTAGTCCCCATAAAGCATCAGCTACAAATTCCCTTCTGTCTATTTTATTTTCTAAACCTAATTCTTCTCTATTTGGCAGCATTATTTTTACCATTTTATATTTTCCATATTACGCCTCCTTTTTAGTGTAATATGTAACCTCTAAAAAATTACAACACATATCCTTTATAAATCTTTCTATTATCTTAACTTAATAGTAGTTACACAATCTTATCATAAAAAACATAAATATTAATAAAACATTAAAAATACAAAATTAGCATGAGAAAAAAATTTAATAAAAAAGAGAGATACTCTAATGGAATAGCAGTAGTTCATCTTGATGGTGCAATAATGCCAAAAATATCGAGAAGACCATCTATGGGTTCTATTACTCCTAAGGAAATAATAGATGATTTAGAATTAGCGAGAGATGACAAATATATTAAAGCAGTATTACTCTCTATTAATTCTCCTGGAGGTTCTCCTGTTGCTTCTGAAGAAATTGCTGATGCCATTTATGAAATAAGAACACAAAAGCCAATTGTAGGACTTATTAGAGATCTTGGAGCTTCTGGAGGTTATTTAGTTGCATCAGCATGTTATGAGTTAGTTGCAAGAGAAACAAGTATAGTAGGAAGTATTGGGGTATTATTTGGTAAAAATACTTACTATGAGTTAATGAGAAATCTTGGAGTAGGTCATGAAACATTCAAAGCTGGAAAATACAAAGATTTACTCTCCCCCCATAGAGATATAACTGTTGAAGAAAGAGCACTAGTTCAAGATATGATAGATAAATCATATGAACATTTTATTGGAATAGTTGCTTCAAATAGAAATTTAGAAGAAAAAACGGTTAGAGAAATGGCTACAGGATGGATATTTTTAGGAAAAGAAGCAAAAGAAAAAGGTTTAATAGATTATGTTGGAAATAAGGTAAGGGCAGTTGAAAGATGTGAAGTTCTTGGAAATTTTGAACATGATAAAATTGTTGAAAGGCCAGATAAATCAAAGGGATTACTTGGAAGACTAATGTCTCCTAGTACAATGTCTGAAGTAGCATATGCACATGCTCAAGGATTAGCAGATACACTTACAGGAAAAGCTGAAGAGGGATACATTTTATTCTAGGTAATTTTACTATAAACTTTAAATACATAAATTATTTAGTATTAGTATGAAAATTATATCATTACATTGTGATTACATAACTTTCAAACCATTGAAAAAAGCTCTTAAACAGCCTGAAGAGCTTTCAGAAGAAAGAAAAAAAGAGATAAAAATAAATGAATGTTTAGTAATTCTAACTGCCATAGAAAAATCAGATTCTATAAACTTAGTAAATAAATTAGTTAAAAATATAGAAGATATTTCAAAGCAAGTTAAAACAAATAATATTGTCCTATATCCTTATGCCCATTTATCAAGTAATCTAGGTTCTCCAGACTTAGCGATGAATATTTTAGAAAAAGCAGAAAAAGAGTTAATAAAACTAAAATACAAAGTTTCACGAGCTCCTTTTGGTTATTATAAAGAATTTGAGCTAAAAGTAAAAGGTCATCCTTTAAGCGAATTATCAAGGGAAATTGGAGAAAGAGAAATAAACAAAGAAAAGGGGAAGTTAATGCGTGAAGAAACCATGGGTGTCTTACGCGAAGAAAAATATGATCCTAAACAACTATTAAGAGAAATATCAAAATCAAAATTAGACACATCAAAATTAAAAGATAATGACCATAGAATTCTTGGACAAAAATTAGATTTATTTAGTTTTAGTGAAATTGCTCCAGGGATGGTTTTTTGGCATAATAATGGTCTAGTAATTTATAATGAACTAATAGACTACTGGATGGACTTGCATAGAAAAGCAGGCTATAATATAATAAAAACCCCTCAAATTTTAGACTCAAAATTATGGAAAATATCAGGTCATTGGGATAAATATAAAGAGAATAATTTTTCAACAAAATATGAAGGGCGTGATTTTTTAGTTAAACCAATGAACTGCCCTGGAGGAATACTAGTTTATAGAAACAAACCTAAATCATATAAAGATTTGCCGTTAAGAATGGGGGAATTAGGAGTAGTACATAGAACAGAACTTTCAGGAGTTTTGGCAGGATTGTTTAGAGTAATTCAATTCACACAAGACGATGCACATATTTTCTGTACAGAAGAACAGATAGAATCAGAAATTAAAAAAATAATAGACTTAATAAAAGAAATATACATTAAGTTTGGTTTCTCATATAATTTAGAGCTATCAACACGTCCTGAAAAATTTATGGGAGATATTAAAGATTGGGATAAAGCTGAAAAAATACTTGAAGAAACACTTAAAAAAAGTAAAATAAAATATAAAATAAACAAAGGAGATGGAGCTTTCTATGGACCTAAAATTGATTTTCATATTAAAGATTCATTGGATAGAACTTGGCAATGTGCAACAATTCAGTTAGATTTCTCAATGCCAGAAAGATTTGAGTTAAATTATATGGATAAAAATAACAAAGAACAAAGACCAATCATGCTTCATAGAGTAATATATGGCAGCTTAGAAAGATTTATTGGAATTTTGTTAGAACATACAAATGGTATTTTGCCAGCATGGTTATCTCCAATTCAAGTAAGAGTAATCAATTTCACAGATAGAAATAATAAATATGCCGGGAAGATAACTAAAGAATTAAAAGAAAATGGTGTAAGAGTTGATATGGAATTATCCTCAGTCCCATTAGGTGGAAAAATAAGGGATGCTGAATTAATGAAAATCCCGTATATTATTGTTGTTGGGGACAAAGAAGAGAAAAGTAAAACAATAGCTTTAAGAAAAAGAGGTTCAAAAAGTATAGAATCAATAAGTATGGATAATTTTATGAAAAAGATTAATGAAGAAATCAAACAGAGAAAATGAAATATCACATAGTAAAGATAACAAAGGGGGCATCAGAAAGACTTCCAGAGTATCTTGCAGAATACTCTTCTGTTAATTTTAATGAAGAAATATGGTCTACAGATCCTGAGGATTGGAGAGAATTTGGTAAACTAGAAGCTAAAGGATTAAAAAAAGATCTTAAGTCGAGGGGAATAGAAGTAAGGGTTGAAAAAGATCTTGGAATATAGATAAGTTTAAAATACCTTTCAGATATTAAATAAAAAAGAGAAAATGAAAATACAACCATATATGGATAAGTTAAGTAGCTCTCAAGAGTTTAGAAACTTTAAATCTAAAAATCCTAAATCATATTTTTCAGCAGGCTTTTTTGTTCTAGATTTTGAAGAAAATAATAGTTTGCATCAAATAGACTACTATAACCCTGAAAATAAAAAAATGGCTACTTTTGCTATTGATGAAGAAAAAATAGAGCTTAAAGAAAGCGAAGCATCAAATGCTTTAACTCCAAGAGAAATAAATATCCAAATAAATCTTGATTTAGATTCTTTAAAAGGATTAGTTGAAGATGAGATGAAAAATCATATGGTAACACATAAATTGCATAAAATAATAGCTATCTTACAAAATTTAGATGGAAAATTAATTTGGAATTTGAACTGCATAACAAGTGATATGGGAATAATAAAAATGCATGTATCTGATTCAGACCATTCAGTGTTAAAATTTGAAGCTGTTAACTTATTTGATGTAGTTCATAAGCTTTAGGATAATATTTATAAGCAATTTTGTACTATAACTAAAATGATAGAAAAATTCTATTACAAAATACATTACAAAACACCTTATAGAAAAGCTTTGTTTATTGTTGCATATAGAATGATAAATAATAACATAAAATATTTAATTCTAAAAAGAAAACTCCATTGGAAGGGCTGGGAATTTCCAAAAGGAGGAGTAGAATTGTTTGAAACAAAAAAAATGGGTGTTAAACGTGAGATTGTTGAAGAAACAAGCTTAACTCCAAAAATTATTACAAATCATAAAACCTGTGGAAAATATGACTATAAAAAAAATCTTCCAGATAGACCATATAAAGGACAAAGCTATCAATTATACTCTGTAGAATTAGAACAAGGAAGTGTTAAAGTAGATCATAGAGAACACTCTTCATATCTTTGGTTACCATATGAAAAAGCAATCAAAAAGCTGACTTGGAGTAATCAAAAAGAGTGTTTGAAAATTGTAAATAATTCTTTAGTAAATTAAACATCTCGTGGGGGGGGCATTAATCTTAGGATTAAGTTAGCTACATAAACCGAATAACTAGAGGGTGATTTGGTGATACGCTGTGAAGGAGAGTATTACCAAATGGTTGAATGCTTGGATGGGAAGTTGAACCATTGATTTAATTTACTTAGCAAAAATTAGTCGATATCTTATTTAAGAATCTCTTCTGAAGATAAGGCTACTTCCTCTGGAGAATTGTTCTTCATAGCAAGCAATCTTTCCGCTATTGTTTGTGGGAGGATAGTCAATTAACCTTCTATTTCGTCTTGAATCTCATTTTCATCATAAGAAACAGATTTTCCTACTTCACTTATATCCCATTGATTATCACACATTCTATCTTGGTAAAAAAGTGTAGCCACATTATGATATTTACTTCCAACCCTTTTCCTAATATTAATATATTCATAATACAAATATTTATAAACTATATTGTAATATGAATATTATGTTGCAAGAAATAAAAGAAATTTTGACTTTGCAGAAACGAGAGATTGAAGTAAAACTAAAAGAAAAATATATTAATAGAAGTCAAGATTTAAAATTAGATAATGACTTGATAAAAGTGATAATTGGTCCAAGAAGAGCGGGAAAATCATTTTTTGCATTACACTTTTTAAATAAAATTGGGAATTTTGGATATGTAAATTTTGATGAAGAAAAGTTGATCGAAGTAGATAATTATAATGAAATAGTAACTGCTATGAACTCTATTTATAATAATCCGAAACTTGTTCTTTTTGATGAAATTCAAAATCTTCCTAAATGGGAATTATTTGTTAACAGATTACAAAGACAAGGATATAAACTAATTATTACAGGAAGTAACTCGAATCTTTTAAGTAGAGAATTAGCAACACATCTAACTGGAAGGCATTTATTAACCAATATCTTTCCATTTTCCTTTAAAGAATATCTTAAACTTGAAGACAAAGAATTAACAAATACTGAAATAAAAGAAGAGTTATCAAAATATTTGTTTAATGGAGGTTATCCAGAAATACTATTAAAAAGGGTTGAATTAAAAGAATACCTATCACTCTTATTCAACTCAATATTATACAAAGACATTATAAAAAGATATAAAATAAGAAATCCAAAACAAATTGAAGATTTGGCAACATATCTTATTTCAAATATTGCAAATGAATACTCTTATAATTCATTAGCAAAAATTGGAAAAATTAAAAGCTCGCATACAATTGAAAAGTATCTTAGTTATTTAGAAGAATCTTTTATCCTATTTAGTTTAAGCAGATTTTCTTATAAAGTCAAAGAGCAATTGTCTTCAAACAAAAAAATTTATTGTATAGATAATGGATTTATTCAAGCTAAATCCTTTAAAACAAGTCCTGATTTAGGAAGATTATATGAAAATTTAGTAGCAAATAAATTAAAAAAACAAGAAGTAGATGAAAGATTAAGGTTTTACTATTGGAAAAATCAACAGCAAGAAGAAGTTGATTTTGTTATAAAAGAAGGATTAAAAATTAAACAATTAATTCAGGTATGTTTTAATATAAAAGATTTAGACGCTAAAAGCAGGGAAATAAGAGCATTGATTAAGGCTAGTAAAGAATTAAAATGCAACAATCTTTTAATAATAACTGAAGATACAGAAAGCGAGGAAAGGGCCGAATGGTTTGGGGATAGAGCAACTATAAAATTTATTCCGCTCTGGAAATGGCTGTTGAAATAATCTTATATCACAAGGAAAAAGTTGGTGAGTTAATCTTTAGGACGTCAAGAATTTACTAATTCTTGATCACACTCAAGAACTAAGAGTTCTTGATGTTAAGTAATCGTGGACAAAACCAGCTTTGTAAAAAAGTCAATTAATATGGCAAACAGGACAAATTCCATCAAATAAATATTTTAATTGTAGATACTCCAGTCTTTCATCCATTAAATTAAAAATAATCATTACTTTTGGATAATATTCTTCATTCAATTCTCTAGCACATATTGGACAATGATATATATTCTCCATCACCACAAATTATTTCTTCTTGTGTAATTTTTCTCTCATTAGCTGTTCAACAAAAGAGGAATATTCTATATTATTGTGTTCAACACAATATAATCTCACCTCTTTCATAATTTGCTTATCTATTGAGAGAGTAACTTTTTCCTTTTCCATGTAAAATCAAAGTAATATATGTATATAAATCTATGCATAAAAGAGTATAGAAAGATTTAAATATAAGGATATACATACATATGTATAGATATAAGAAAGAAACAACAATAAGAATAAATCCTGAAACAAAGACAAAACTTGACGAGTTCAGACAATATAAAAATGAAAGTTATGATGAATTAGTTAGAAAACTGATAGTTGTTGCTAAAACTTGTGAAAAAGAACCCAAACTAAGCCAAAAAACTATTCAAGAAATAAAAGAAGCAAGAGAAAGAATAAAAAAAGCGAGTTCTACACAGAAGAAGAAGCTAAGAAGATTCTAGGATTATCAAAAAGTCCTTGAGTTATTGTTTTGGACTTTTGGATGCTCAAGATTCAAAAAAAGCATATAAAGAATCTTGACATAATAAGAATTATAAATCTACATTATCTATTTTATTTATGTATAATCTTATTTTTGAAAAGAGTGCTTTAGAAAGTTTGAATAAACTTGAACCGCATGCAAAAGAAGATGGAAAAAGAAGGCCATTAATAAGACATGATTCTCAGAAATTGGCAAGATTAATAATGAGTATCTAATTCTTTTCTGCAGTAATAACTATATTCCTAGCTAAAGGATTATTTTTCTTTAATATTTTAAATCCAGCTTTTTCTAAATCACTAGCTAATTCATCCTGGTTGTAAAGATAATAATGCCTCCAAACTTTTCCTTCTTCAATATTATCTCCACCCTCATGGAGATTCCATGAAACATATTTCTCCTTAGGTTTATTTTTCCATCTTTCTGAATCCTTATTCCAGGTAGTTATAAGCAGTTTACCTTTTGATTTTAAAACTCTATACATTTCTTTAATTGTATTATTTCTTTTTTCCTTGCTTTTAATACAATGTAAAACAGCTATACAAATTATTTTATCAAAAAACTCATCTTTAAATTCTAATTTACTTGCATCAGATTTTAATAAATTAATCTTTATCTTTAATTTTTTTGCATTGTCTTTAGAAAATTTCAACATTTCACTAGAGAAATCAACTCCATACAACTCTCCATTAAAACCAGAATTAATTATACTTGGGAAGTTTCTTCCACTACCGCACCCCAAATCTAAAATTTTCTTGTCTTTTTTATCAATAAAACCAGAAAAGATATTATTATCAAAGTTACTCCCAAAAGGAATTTTTTTATCTCTATTCCATAAAGGAGCTATCTTATCCCATACTTGTTCTTGTGTTAGTTTATTTTTATCATTTTCATCCATAACTAATAATAAAAAGCGAGACTTTAAAAATTTACATAATTAACCATTGTTAATATGTTACTACCTACAACTAAAGAAGAAGTAAGAAAACCAACAAAAACCCTGGCTGGAGTTACACCAATAGCTGTAATGTGTGCTCCTAGACCATGTAGTCATGGAGTATGTCGTTATTGTCCTGTATTTGATGTTCCCCAATCATATACTCCTGCCTCTCCTCCAGTAATGAGAGCTCAAAGGCATAATTATGACTCGTATGGGCAAATAGAATCTAGATTAAAAGCATTTGAAGTAATGCATCACCCAACAGATAAAATTGAAATAATCATTCTTGGTGGAACTTTCTTAGATTACCCAATTGAATATCAGTATGAATTCATAAAAGGGATATATGATGCTTTAAATGGTAAAAAATCATCAAGTTTAGAAAAAGCTAAAAAACTAAATGAAAAAGAAAAGCACAGATGTGTTGCTTTGTGTATAGAAACAAGACCGGACTTTGCAAGAGATGAAGACATTAAAAGAGCTTTAGATTTTGGATGCACTAGAATGGAAATAGGAGTTCAAATTTTAGATGATGAAATTTACAAGCATATTAACAGAGCTCACACAGTTCAAGATGTTGTAGATGCAACTAAAAATTTGAAAGATGCTGGATTTAAGATAGGATATCATATAATGCCGGGACTTCCAAAAAGCAATCCTGAAAAAGACTTAAAATTATTCAAACGGGTTTTTGATGATGAAAGATTTAAACCAGATCAACTTAAAATTTATCCAACCACAGTTATGCAAAATACTGGTTTAGAAAAAGATTTCAAAGCAGGGAGATTTAAACCTTATACTTTAGAACAAACACAAGATCTTTTAATTAAAATGTTCAAAGTCATCCCAGAATATTGTAGAACAATGAGAGTTATGCGTCAATTTGCTCCAGACCATATAGTTGCAGGAACTACAAGAATTTCTTTAAGAAAAGATATTGAAGAAATACTAAGAGATAAAAAAATACCTATAAAAGAAATCAGATTTAGAGAAATAGGTTTTGCCCAAAAATTTAGTAATAAAATAAATAATAAAACAAAACTAAAGGTCTTGGAATATGCTGCAAGTGAAGGTAAAGAATGTTTTATACAAGCAGTTAACAAAGATAATGTTTTATTTGGTTTACTAAGGTTAAGAATACCGGGAAAAGAAAGTTTAGAAACTCCAGTTATTCCGGAATTAAAAAACGCTGCTTTAATTAGAGAATTGCATGTTTATGGGCAGTCTATAAACATAGGTGAAGAAAATAAAGAATTAGGGCAACATAAAGGCCTTGGAAAAGAATTAATGAAAAAAGCAGAAGAAATTATTGCAAAAGAATCAAAATCAAACAAAGAGATTAAAAAAATAGCAATAATATCTGGAGTAGGAGTTAGAGATTATTATAGAAAGTTAGGTTATGAGCTAGATAAATTCTATATGATTAAGAATATTTAACGTTTAAAAGGTAGACGATTACCAAACAGGGGCTTGGTTGGTTCTTCCAAAAAGCCATTTAGCTATAGGAATCTTTTCTGCTTCTTCAGAAATATAATCTATATCCACAAATCCATCTTTAAATTTACAAACAACTTCAAGATCATCAGAAGGTTCAAGAAGAATTCCTCCTTTTAATAACACCTCTCTTTTAAAAAAAAGATTAATTATTTCGTATTTTTTAGGATGTGAACTTTTCCTAGAAAATCCTTGTAGTACTTTCATTTCTGCTAATAATTCTTCTTCAAATAATTCTCCATCCATCCCATCATCAACAATAAGTTCTGTAATGTCTCCTAACCAAGTATAACTAGGACTTATAATTTTTTTAATCAAAGGATAGAATGATCTAGTATTTCCCACAGAAACACAACCTGGAGGGTCAACAAGATTAAAGCTTAAATTAAAAGAGAAGTTTCTAAATAATCATCAATATCGCGTTCATACAATCTTTCCATATTAACAAATAAAAAACAATTTACTTTAAAAATATTTATACAAAATAAAAAATACTAAAATTAACTAAGCTTTAGTTATTGTAGCTGAATCAGCAACTCCACAAGTTCTGCTTCCAACAATTGCAGCAATCTCTAAATTTTTTCCAACAGCTTCAGGATTAATAATTCTTGCTGAAAAAGTTCTTGTTTCTGCAACTTGAGGTATTGTCCCTGAAAAAGAAGTGTCAGCACCATCAACTAAAAATTTAATAGCGCTAATATTTCCCTCTCCTGCAAGTCTTTTTACTCTCACTTCAACATTAGTTAAACTGGGATTGCTTATAAAATTAGGTGTAATAGTCTTATTAACTGCACTTTCTATACTTAACTGTAATGAAAAACAATCAGCAGCTCCTTCAATACCTTGAGTTCCTTGTTTTAAGAAACTTGAGATAACAGCCCAGACAATTCCTATAGCTGCTAAAACAATTAATATAAGTAAAACTGTAGTAACAACTCCAGATACTGCTTTTTTACTAAATTCTTTCTTGTTACTCTTATTTACTTTCTTCATTTTAATCATTAAGGAATTATCTCTGAATCTGCAGTAGGACATATCTTAGTACCAAATACTCCTAAAACAGCAACTTCATCTCCAGAAACAGCATTCACATTATTTAATTTGTAAACTCTTGTCTCACCTGTTTCTGGCCATGTTAAAGGAGAAACATCTCCTTGAGGAACTTTAATACCCTTAACAATAAATTCCAATCTTGCAGGAGTTATATCTCCTCCGGTTTTTTTAATACTTGCATTAACATCACTACCAGAAATACTTAAAGCTTCAACTGAAAAAGAATTTGTTAAGCAGTCTGCACTTCCTTCTACACTTTTAGTTCCTTCATTTAAAAATCCACTAATTGCATACCATAAAATTCCAATAGCTGCTAAAACCAATAATATTAATAGAACAACACTAATAACACTTGATACTCCTCTTTTATTCATACTCATTATATAAACAAAGTTCTTACATTTATAAATCTTTTTCTATAATGTTTATTGTCGTTTTGGAAACCTTTCTTAAAGGTTTAATCATGAGTATACCAAAATTCATAATTTCCAGTAAATCTATCTTTTCCTTGATACTTACAAAAACCAAATCTCTCAAATTGAATTATTTCTCCTTTTTTTAATTTTTCAATATTTGATTCAGCTAAACCATTTACATATATTCCATTAGGCATCATTACTTTAGTTTTTACTCCTTCACTTACCCAATGAACTTTTCTAAAATTCGGATTATTTTCATTAGAAGTAAACTTAACTTTCTTATTTAATTTAATATTAAATAAATGCATAAGCCTTATTTCTTTATCTTTGAAATCATTAAAATCTTTATTTGATATAAAAATTGTTTTATTAATTTTAACAGTTTTTGTTTTTGGTTTTTCAGGGTGAAATTTAATCTTTATCTCTTTAACATTTGGAAAATTATCAATTCTTAATTCAACAGGATTTTCAACAAAAAAATATCTATTTGCTTCCCCATCTAATTTTCTTCTGTTAATTGCATAAAGGTCATCTACAGGAACAATTACATCTTTTTGATTTAATCCTATATTTTCTACAAACTCTCTCAAACTTTCAGCTAATATGCCTCTTTTTTCCAAAGACTGAACACTCCATGTTCTTGGATCATCCCATCCACTATACTCTCCCCTAAGAACTTCTTTTTGAGATTTACTCTTGCTTAACTTTCCGGAAATACCATCTAATTTTACCAGACCAGTATAAATAAAATTAGTCTTTTTCCACTTAAAGATATTCCATATATAATTTTGCATATCACCTTCAATCATAAGTTCTTTACCACGAATTGCATGAGTTACTCCAAGTAAATAGTCATCAACAGCCCAGGAAAACTCAAGTAAAGGCCAGACTCTATATTTTTTACCAACTCTTGGATGCTCTCTGTCGCTTATACGAAATAAAACTCTATCTCTAAAAGCAGGATTTGGATGATTCATATCTGTTTTTATACGAAGAACATAGCTTCCTTGTTTAGCATCTAGATTAAACATATTTTTCCATCTTTTTAAATTATCAGCACTTTTTAGAAGTCTACATGCACATTCTTTTTTATTTGCCCTATTTTCTCTCAAAACCTCTTGAGGACATGAACAGACATAAGCCTTATTCTTCTTTATTAATTCTTCTGCATATTTATAATAAATATTAAGTCTATCAGATTTGTATATTATTGGTTTTGAATATTTTACTTTAAGATAATCAAATGCTTCTGGTATTAATTTATAAGCATCTAAAATAAGTGCCTTTTCATCACTTCCAATTGTATCATCAATAATCAATAAAGTTTTAGCCTTATATTTCTCCGCATATAAAGCATTTAATAAATAAGTTTTAGTATTACCAATATGGAGAGATCCAGATGGAAAAGGTGCAAGTCTAAAAATCATTTTTTTACTAATGTTTGGCAGGTCTTTTAATCCCTTTTCTTCAATAACTTTTTCTGGTAAAAATTTTTTATAATTATTAAAAAGTTTAATCCTATCATTTTCAGGCATAGAATTAACTTCTTCAACTATTTTATTTATCTCAGACATAACATCTTTTATATGTTCTTTTTTAAGCCCATGCCGGAAAAGTTTGGACATAACAACACCAGGCATTGTTTTCCCATGTTCTAGGGCATTTTCTAAAGCATAAGCATAAATCTCATCTGTAAAACTCTTAACCATAAAAAGAGAAATAAAATAATGTTATTAAATGTTATTGAAATAAACTTAGTCTTTTCTAAAACCTATTTGAGCTTTTTTCTCTTTACCATTTCTTCTTGAAATTAACTCTAAGCAATTTTTTGCATCAGCTAATAACCTAGTGAAGCTTCCAATCACAACAAGCTGTAGGAATTTTTTTTAATTAAAAATATGTAAAAACAATTCAGTAAAACCTATTGAAGAACAACTAAAGGGTATATAATATACGCCCTTTTATCACTGATAATTGCTGGTTCTGAACTTTCTAATACCTCTCCAAAATCATTAACAAGAAAACTTGTCCCATTATTTGTAAATAATGCCCAATGTTGTGAAAATAAATCGCATAACCCTTTCCCATACATACAGCAGACTTCACAATCAAATTCGCTGCAATAATACTCTCTGCCCATTACTTTTACAAATAAATGAAGTTTATAAGTTTTTATTTAGACTATTTTTAGACATTTCGCCTCTAAAAATATTAGAAAGATAATGTTTATAAGCTCAAAATCCTTATTTAAAATAATCAAAAAGTGGTGTGAAAGGAGGAATAAAACATGAAAAATTGGCTAGACTGGGTTGCTATTGTTCTAACAATAATTGGAGCTGTTAACTGGGGACTAGTAGGAGCTGTAAACCTTAATGTGGTTAACCTTATACTAGAATCTATCGTTTGGTTAGAAAGAGCTGTCTATGTATTAGTAGGACTTGCAGGTCTTTACTTAATCTATTACGCAGTTAAAAAATAAACACCAAAAATCTTATTTTTTATTTTAATTTTTTATTTTAAACAAGAACTAACAAACCCAAAAAACAAAGGAGAAGGTTTTAATGGGCGAGACTTAAATTCTGGGTGTGCCTGTGTTGCTACAAAGAAATTATGGTTTGGAATCTCTAAAAATTCCATTAGTTGGCCATCTTTAGACTTTCCAGAGAAAACTAATCCTTTATTTTCCAACAATTCAACATAATTTGTATTAACTTCATACCTATGCCTATGTCTTTCAAGTGCAATATTATCCTTATACAAATTTTTTACAATAGAGTTATCCTTAAGAACAGCTTCATACTCTCCTAATCTCATAGTTCCACCTTTTTCATTAATACCTCTCTGAGCTAACATAATATCAATAACAGGATTTTCAGAATCAGGAACAAACTCAGTAGAATTAGCACCATTTAATTCTGCAACATTTCTAGAAAACTCAATTACTGCGCACTGAAATCCTAAACAAAGTCCTAGAAATGGGAGATTTTTCTCTCTAGCATACTTAATACATTTAATTTTTCCTTCAATACCTCTTTTTCCAAATCCTCCAGGAACTAAAATCCCATGGACATCTCCCAAAGCTTCTTCAACACCTATTTTATTATCTTCTATATCACTAGATTCAACAAATTTAACATTTACTTTTGCATTAAGATTTCCAGCTGCATGATCTAAAGACTCAATAACTGAAGCATAAGAATCTTTTAAACCAGTATATTTACCTACAATAGCAATATTAATCTCTTTAGATGGGTTATTAACTTTTTTAACAAACTCTTTCCATTCATAAAGATCTTTTCTTCTAGGTTCAAGATTAAGGAATGAAAGCACTTTTTCTGCCACACACTGCTCATCAAGAACTAAAGGAATTTCATAAATATTTTTTAAATCAGGGCCAGATATCACTCTTTCTTCTGAAACATTACAAAAAAGAGATATTTTCTTTTTTATACTATCTTCCAAAGGTTTCTCTGATCTACAAAAAATCATATTAGGCATTATACCTATTTCTCTTAACATACGAACATTTTGTTGAGTAGGCTTTGTTTTTTGTTCTCCTACAACTCCCATAACAGGAACTAAAGTACAATGCACAAACATAACATCTTCTTCTAGAGATAATTCTCTAACAGATTCTAAAAATATCTGATTTTCAATATCTCCTATAGTTCCACCTATTTCAATAATAACTATATCAGCTTCAGAATGATCATAAAGCGCTTTGTAATCATTTTTTAGCTCACCAGTAACAAAAGGTATTAACTGAACTGTTTTACCAAGATAATCTCCTCTTCTTTCTTTTTCAATTACTTTTTTGTAAATTTTACCAGTAGTAATATTTGAATATTTATTTAATTTTACATCTAAAAACCTTTCATAAGTTCCTAAATCCATATCTACTTCAGAACCATCATCTAAAACAAAAACTTCTCCATGTTCAATAGGATTCATTGTACCTGCATCAACATTAACATAAGGATCAACCTTCAAAGGAGCAACTTTATATCCGCGAGATTGAAGTAATTTACCTAAAGAACTTACAAAAAGACCTTTTCCTAAACCAGATAAAACTCCTCCAGTCACTACAATGAATTTTCTTTTATTAGACATAATAAAAACACCTTTTTTTAAACTCAAACTAAAAATAATTTAGTTGGTATAAAAACTTTGTTGTAATGATTTGCAATAAAATGATAACATTAAGAACTATAAACAAAAGAACTTATTTCATCATGAAGCCTTCTAAATTTCCTATTAAGACTTAAAGAACAAAAAGTATAAAGCGGAAAAGAAGAATATCCTCTAGGTTTAAAATCTTTTTTCATCATTTCTAAATCGATTTCTGTAAGCTCTTTTACTACATTAACAAGCTCATAATCACACTCACCTTCTAAAATACTTTCCATTAAATTAAAGCTATGAAATCTTTTTGTATAATCAAATCTTGGAACTATTTCTCGACTAATAACACCTTCCATATGTTCATCATGAAATTTAGAACCAAAAAAAACATAAGCACTACTCCTACCAAAAAACCACTTCAAATACTCTAAAATTTCCATAAAATAAATTAATTTCTAGGATTAATAAATCTAACTTTCAACTTCTTCCTTCATATCTTTCTAATTTTCTTTCTAAAAGCTCAATTCTCTGAACTAATCTATACATTTCATTTGACTGATCTTCAATTCTAACAGTCATATTCCTTAATTTTGTCTTTAATTCAGAAATTTCTGAAACATCAGCTGTAGGATTACTAGAACTAGTACTTTGATAAGAGCCAGGATTTGAACCTTCAGCTAAAAAATCAAAAGGACTTTTTGAAATAGTTTGAGGTTGTTTAGAATAACTATGTTCTTTCTTCTCAGATCTAAAATCCACAAAATCTCCAGACATAGGGTAATCTTTTTTTACAATTTGGTGTGGAACTTCAGAATTTGTAAAATCAATAGTTCTCTTTTTTCCAAAACCTAAAAAACCCATAAATTACATAAGTATAGTGTTTTTTTAAATTTATTGATACTAATAAAACGCTAGATTTGTTGTACAAGAATTATTTTATAAAATTTTCTAACTTAAGTCTAATAAGACTTTTAAGTATAGGATCTCCCTTATCATAATCCTCATCTATATACAAACAAATTATTCTGTCTTCTGACACTTTATATTCCTCAACAAGCTTTTTTCCCATATCTTCATCCATGACAAATATCTTATCATATGTATGTAATCTTTCTAAAACACTCCTTTTGTATTCAGTCATTTCCCTATCAATTCCCATATAATCAGCATTCACAGGAATTTTTCTTTCTAATCCAAGGTGAAGGGCAATATTAACTGCTTCAGGGCTTCTGTCCATTCCCATACTACATACAAATCAAGAAAACCTTGAGTTTACCACACCTTAAAACTTCAGGAATTTACTAATTCCTGACAGTGCTCAAGAATAGTAATTCTTGAGATGTGTGGTTTGTTTAGTGGTTTTCTGGATGATC
>JAGVWM010000009.1 GCA_018304325.1 Candidatus Pacearchaeota archaeon | reverse complement strand
GAAAATCTAAAGAAAAATCGTCAAGATTTTCTAGGATCTAAAACCCTAAAGTTACTACCACATTCTAAAGAATGTGGTTTTAGATTTATGGACATAAAAGATATTGAACCATCATTAACATATATTATTTCATATTTGTTTTGATCTGTTATACTTGACATGACTTTTTTTATTTCATTATGTAAAATACTCAAATTTCCATTTTTATTATAGCATGGAATTACCAAAGAATATTTCACTCCTTTTTTCCCTCTTCCATATTAATACTTAGTTGTTCAATTTGTCAAGAACAAGCTATTATATAATTTCTTATATGTTCTTGATCATACTCAAGATATTTTTTGTAATATATCCTGATATATAAAATCTTTATCGTTTTAACACTTGTTTTCATAATAGTTATGTTCCAAAAGTAGTTAGATTTTACTACTATTCCTTAGTTAATATAGTTTAAATATAAGTGCCTATTATTGTTATTATAAAAACCATTAAAAAGAGGCGACAAGATGGAACACAAATTCAAAGCTGTATCTGTAATTATTTCAGTTGTTATTATAATTCTTTTATTTGTAGCAGGACCTGCAAATGCCTTTATCTTGGGGTTTACAATTAAAGACCCTGTAGTTACTAAAGGAGATGATGTAGAGTTTAAAATTTCCACTCAAATAGAGCCAGAAGAATTTCTTGATATAGATAAATTTACTTTAGTATTAAATGGCCCCGAATTACAAAACTGTGATTTTGATGCCAATGGAAATATACTAAATGGATGTAAAGGAATAACCATAACAAAGCTTGTTTCTTCAAACAGCACTTATGGCTATGGATATGGGTATGGTTATATGGCAGGAGTTTTAGAGTTTAAAATAAAGCTTGATAGTGGGGAATATCTTGGAGGAGTTTATCACACTAGCCTAAAAATGATTATTGGAGAGAGTGAATTTGAAAAAACTGGGCAGGATATAATTATAGGAATAACAAGTTTACAAGGTTGTTCTTTAAGAGCTGAAGATGGAACTTTCAGCACAGAAGAAATTAGCACTAAAAATAACAAGCTAAACTTAAATGTACCTTTACGAAATGCAGTTAATGGAAAAGGGTATATAATAAGTCAGTATAAAAAAGGGAGAGCTGTTTACCAGTTTGATATTAAATCAGTAATTGAAAATGATGAAGACCATGCATTAATACTGACAGATGGGACACTTAAGCTAACTGGGCAGGAAAAAATACAAGAAACTTCAACAGTATATTTAGATAAAGTTAACATGGTTGTTAATGTAGATGGAGAGACATTTGACCTTAATGAAATGCCGATTTATTTCATGCAGAGGTGTTAATTAAAACTTTATTTAATAATAACACTTAAATAAAATTAATTCTTGCATTATCTATGACAAGTTATTACATAGACACTTGCATATATCTTAATTTATGGCAGAAAGAAGTTAGCTTTTCTGGTGTTAAATACTGGGAAATTGCCAAAAAGTTATTTGATTTTATTGAAGAAAAAAATATTATTACATACTACTCTGGTTTTATTTTGAATGAACTTTAAGTTTATATTAAATAAGAAAGATTTTGAAAACAAAAAAGCTTTATTTGATAACATGCCAAATTTCAAAAAAGTTGTTTTGGAAAAGTATGAGTTTGATGAAGCAAGGAAAATTGAAAATGAAGCAAACTTTGAAGTCAGTTTTTATGATATAATTCATATGATTCTTGCCAGAAAAACAAATTCAGTATTAATTACAAGAGGCAAAAGGCTTATGAAAATAGCCAAAAAATATAATGTAGGTATAAGTTTACCTGAAGATGTGATTAAATAATTATATATTATTTATCTCTTTTAAATTAATTTTTTCCTTAGAAAGTTTATCTCTTGTATTCCTTACTAGCTTAACAGAATCTCCTTTTTTTTCTATACTTTCTACTTCACCTTCCCAGACAAATCTCCTAACAGCATCTCTTATTACATCTGATCTGTTAGAGTATACTCCAGATTTAACAAGCACATCTATTCTTTTCAATAATTCTTTATTCATTCTTATTTGAAGTGTATCCATTGTCATTTTAACCTTTCCCATATATATTGTAACATTACAATACAATTACTATGGTAATGTGGTGTATTTAAAGTTTTTTATATTACTCAGTAAGAAACTTTAAGTCAAGAAAACAAATTGTTTTTTATTTCAACAAATTTTTAACATGTGTTAACTGATTTTCTAAATATTCGCACAATTCTTCAGCTTCTTTAATACTAATACCTTTTTCATCTTTTAAGTTGTTTTTTACAGCCAGGTATCTTTCATAGGCATTTCCTCCCTTAGAAATTTTTTTAATTAACCTTACAAAATCCTTTTTTGAATATTCCTGATTTTCCATTAATTTTTTAATTATATATAATGTTCTTATCCTTAAAATAAGTGTGTAGGCAACAATATCATTAATGCAGTTTTTATTGTTCTTTTTTGTTCTTTTTACTGCCTCTTTTACTATTTTCAATTTATCTTCTGTAGTATCAATATACCATTTAACATTCTTTTTAGTTATTTTTACTTCTATAGAACTCAGATAATCTGAGTTTAATAATGGCCTGGCTTCCTTTATCATTTGTCCAACAGGTAATAAGTCTTCGTCTAATTTTTGCTTTAATAATTTTGATGAGACTATTAATATGTTATAGATTCCTTCACTAATCATCTCTTTATCAATATTGTTTGTTATAATCAGTATGTCTATATCACTATTTTCATCTTCTTCTTTCCTTGCATAACTTCCTACTAAATATACACCTATGATTTCTTTTAAGTCTATATATCTTTTAGATATATTAATGACATCCAACAGCATTGTTTCATAAGTTTTCTTTACCAGTTCAACTCTAACATCTTTATCCAGCCATGATCTTGGAAGTATCACTGCTGAAGAATTCCCTGCCTTAACTGTTGTTTTTATCTGAGCTTCCATTATTTTCCCTCTAAATATTCTTCGTCTTCTTCAATCTGTTTTAAAAATTTATCATCTATTTCCTTCTTCCAATAATCTTTAGTTGTATCCAGCCTCCCCTTTTCTTTTTTTATCTTTTCTTCATGCTTTCCTATCTGTTTCTTAATAGACTCAATCCTTTTTTCTCTTGCCTTTTTCATGTGTTTCCTGTCTTTCATGTAAGTACATGTACTTACATATTTATAAACCTTTGCTGTTGGTAATAATTATAAGAAAAAGCTAAATATAATGCGAGAACTAAAGATTAATTCTCATAAAGACTTTTTTTCCGCTGGTTTTTTCATAAGCTACTGCAAAATTTCTTAATGGAACTACAATTCCTGATTCATATTCTGGAGTATCAAAATGTATATCCTTCATACCTACAGGAACTATGTTTATGTTATGAAGCCCATTTTCATCAAATATTGGGACATATACATCTGTTCTTAAGTTATCGTCTAAACCTACTATATATCCTACATTTAACCAATTAGTAACATTTCTAAAAAAGACAGATTTCCTAACTATTGCAAGAGGAATTTTTTGAGTATCAGCTTGTGATTTGGGAGAATCAACATATTCATAACTTCCTTTTGGAATGTTATTCCATTTTGGTGTACATGTTATTCCATGAGGGAATAAATAAACTTCAAGAAGGCCATTAAGTGTTTTAACAGCATTCAGACTTCCAATAACATATCTTTTATCTGGGTTTAAAGCTGTGCCTGGTTTTGCTTTGCTGCCATTTTCTTCATTTTTTGATTTAACTAGCTGAACTGGACCAAGACCTTCATAAAAATCCTGACTTTTGTTCAACGATTGGCCTAGTTTTAATTTTACTCGTTTACCACTATAATACCTAAAAGAAGATTCCATTCTTGCAGATACATCAGCATCTCCATAATCATATTTCCCTGCACAAAAAGTGCTGTCATCTCTTTCAACAGTTACCAAGACATATCTTCCTACTGTTGGTCTGTCAATAGCAATAAGTTTTCCTTCTATTTCAAATTCTTTTTCTTTAGAACCAACTGTACCTTCCAAACTTTTTCCTTTTGGGCTTTCGTTCATGGTACAATAAATCATAGTTTACAAGTATTTAAGATTTAATGTAATTTAATTTGTTATGTTTTATGAAACGAAAGAATTAAAAATATGAAGCTTTAGTATTCTTTATTGAATTTTTAATAATTAAAGCCCATAATCTTTTTTATATTTTGAGTCAAAATGGATTTTTGCACCTGATTTTGATCTTTTCCTTGAGTATTTGCCTACTAAATGGCGGAATTCGTCTTTTAGATATTTAGTTTTGTGATAAACATTATTCATATCTTTGTAAGCTGATTCTATCACATCTGTTTTTCTTGGATCTATTCTTTGATGATATGGTCTTGCTTTCATAAGCAAGTATGAAGATAATGGTCCTAAAACAAAGAGAACTATTATTGAAACAACTCTACCTAAAAGAGCTGCTGAAAGAGAGCTTACTGGAGATATTCCTATAATTAAAGATGCAAATACAGTAATTGCTTCAGAAATACCAATTCCTGCAGGAGTTATTGCTATTACTAATCCTATCATTCCTATTGATGATAAAAATATCGCTTCTATGAAATTTAAAGGAACATTAAAAATCCTAAACTGAATCATAAGCATTATTGCGCCTATAATAATCTGTACAAATGAAAGAACAAAAGTATAGATAATTGTTTGTTTATTTTTCCTTATTACATAATAACTGTTTATTATTGCAACAAAATAATTTAAAATAGGATATTTTGTAAATGGAATTAATTTATAGAAATAAACTAGTATCAAACAAATAAAAGTAGTTGCTATAAATATAAGCAAAACAGGCAGATTAAATGTAAATTTATATAGGAATATTATTGAAACTGATATAATTCCAAGCATCCCTGCAGCTAAAAATGACATTATGTAATTAGCAGAAGTTGCTGCAACAAAATCTGTATATGAAGAGTTATGCTTTTTACTGAGATAAACAGCTCTTGCAGCAAAACCTCCTTTAAATGGAGTAACTAAATTATAAAACCCAGTCATAAAAGCTATTTGTATTGATTCTAAAAACCCGAGTTTAATATAAAGAGGTTTAAGAAGAATTTTTGTGGCTAATCCTATTATTAAATAATTAGCTATAAATAGTACAATTAAAACAATTATCAGCCATGGAGAAACTAAAGATAAACTTTTGAAATCATTTGAATGAAGATACAAATATGTTATCAGCCAGATTATTAATCCAATTAGGATAAATATACTTAAGAATTTCTTTATATCAAATTTAAATCTCATTATTTTTTCTTTTTGTAATTTCTTCTTGAAAAAATAGCTATAAGCTTATCATCCATTTTATCACTTAATTTTTTTGCTTTTCCTCCACTTATTGCACTTCTTCTTAAAATATCTTCAATCTGCTCCCCTAAAGTTAACAATTTCTTTTTAGCTCTTTTTTCCAAAACTTCAAGAACATCTGAGTCTAAATATAATGCAACTTTATTTTTTGATTTTATTCTTATTTTAGGAGTGGCAGATGAAAAAGCATTTTCAACTTCATTAATAGACCATCCTTTGTCAAGCAAAGGCTTTCTTATTGCATAATCGCTGTAACCTCTTTTTCTAGCTTCTTTAATAAAAGCTACCAGTTGTTTATTAGCCATTTTATTTCTTTTTTATAGATTTTGATGAAGAAACATAAACTTTCTGGACTGCAAAACTCTTATAAATTCCCTCTAAAATATCTGTTCCTGCATAACCTGCTAAAAGAGATAATCTATAATCAAAATTAAATATTAATCCTATAAAAATTCCAATAACCACAGCAACTAATACAGTTATAGCATAATATCCCCATAATATTTTTCTTCTTAAAGATAAAGCTTTCATCAATCCGACAAACCCTCTTGTTAAACCACCAACTCCTCCCAAAACTGCAGGAAGTATAAGTGTGTTAGTTAAATCTGATACCATTTTACCTCTTTTTATTTTAATAAATAGGAATAAATCTTTTTAAGTGTTTTTATTGCCCTAAAATTCTTAATAGCCCGCTTGCACTATATTTCATTTTATCTTCTTTTGGTTGTTCCTGAACACCAGCTATAATTTCCATGTGGTCAACATCATCATAAACTTTTTTTAACCCTTCATGCAAAACACTAAGTTCATCTACGTCCATCTTTAAAGAGTCTGTATCATAAGAAACAACTTTTATTGTATTAGTAATCCCATTTTCCCCTTCAGTTACTCTTAATGATAAAGAAAAACCTTCATCATCTATATCTCCGATTGAAAGTACTTTTCCTTTCATATATCTTTCTACATCTGGCATAAAAAACACATATAGCTAAGCTTTTTAAATATTGTTGAGGGAGAAATAACAGGTAATTCCTAAATTATATAAACCCTTAAAAACTTTTTTAATAAACTTATCAACATGAATCAAAAACTTCATCTTTTCAAGGAAAAAGTTAGAAATCTAAACTGGAAGATAACAATAGCAATAATAATACTTATAATCGGGATTATCTGGGTTACATATGCAGTCAAACCAGAAATATTTGGAAAAGTTATTGATTCAGTTGTTCATGAAGGAATAAACAACAAAGCAACAGTTGAAAACTTTCCTGAATATCTTAAAAAAAGCCCTGTAATAAATAACTTACCAAAAGATGCTTCAATTCTTATAAGTGTATATAATAATGATAAGAGGTATAGATATTACATAAAAGGAAAAAATGTAGAATATCTTGAAGATCAGCAACCTAGAGCTGATATAGAGGTAAGCTTTCCATCAAAATATCTTTCAAAATTAAATAGTGCTAATTTTTGTGAAGTTGCAAAAGAAATGAATAATAACAGAGATTTGTCTTTCAAGATAAACACTGATAAAATAAGTTTATTCTGGAAATACAGAGATGTTCTCAAATACCGAAGTTGTTTAGGTTATTAATTTTCCATGTTCACTTGTGTTAAGTAGCACTAAAAATATATTTCTTCGACGATAATAATGTTTAAAAACTTCTTCTAATGAATAAAATAGTTATGTGGGCAAAAAAGAGCTTAATCGTAGCTTTATTGGCAATAGTATTAGTATTGCCTTTAATTTCTGCAGCAGATGTTGCATACATTTACAATAAAGACATTAGAATTGATCAAAATATTATTAATGAATTTAATTCTTCAGGATTAAGTGTTAATACAATACAAGAAAATAAGATATCAACAACTGATTTCTCAAAATATAAAATTGTTTTTGTTGGAGATGAACTTTTTGATAACCCTTCAAAAATTCCAATAGGACAAAGGCCTACTATTATATCTAACTATTATCATGGAGCTGTTTTTGGTTTGACAGACAATGATGGTATTTCTCAATTAGCTAATAACAAGCCTTTAAATGTAAATAAAAATTCTCAAATTATTCAAGTTTATACAGATGCTTTTTACCAGTCTGGATCTTCATTAGCAATACCTTATTATTATTTGGCAGATGAAAATAAAGCTTCTGGATTTGTAAAAACTGCAGGAACTTATACAGGAAGTGCAGGTTTAGATATAGGTGATGTAATATCTTATGCTTCTGCAGGAACTCAATTAGTTAATGGCAAGACTCTTAATAGTAAAGTTTGTTTCTATGGATTAGAAACTATTAAAAATGGAAAGAGAAGCAGTGATTACTGGACACCTGCAGCTAAGCAAATGTTTGAAGAGTGTGTAGCTTTTACAGGATCTCAATGTTCAAATGATAATGATTGTAATGATTCTGATGCTTATACTAAAGATACTTGCTTGAATCCTGGGCAAATAAACTCACAATGTACTTATCAAAATATAACTTGCTTTAATGATAATGAATGTACAGATGGAAATGAAAGAACAGTAGATCAGTGCGTGAATCCTGGGCAAACTTCTTCATACTGTAGAAATACAGAAGTTAATTGTTTATATGATTTAGACTGCGGAGCAACTGGATACATTGAAGAAAATTTCTGTTTTAGTGATGATGTTTATAAAAATTTCCAAAATGCATCATGTATAAATGCCGGAACTTTACAAAGCCATTGTGATATAGATGTTAGTCCAAAGCTAATTGAACAGTGTTCAGATACATGTTCAAATGGAGCTTGTGTTGATATTGTTTGTTATAATAATAATGATTGTAATGATTCTGATGCTTATACTAAAGATACATGTTTGAATCCTGGGCAAATAAACTCACAATGTACTTATCAAGATATTGCATGTATAACAGATAATGATTGTAATGATTCTGATGTTTATACTAAAGATACATGTAAAAATCCTAACACTCCTCAAAGCTATTGTGAATACGAAGATATAGAATGTATAACAGATAATGATTGTAATGACAATAATCATTTAACAACTGATATATGCTTAAATCCTGGGACAATATCAAGCCAATGTGATCATAATCCAGTAGAATGTGTTTATGATTCTGACTGTAATGATAACAATTCAAGTACATCAGACAGCTGTCTGAATAATATATGTCATAATGATCCAATTGAATGTTTTACAAATGCTGATTGTGGTACAGATTCTCAAAGCAGTTTATTCTGTTCAAGTAATAATGTAGTGCAGACAACTACTAATTATACTTGTTTAAATGCTGGGACTAAAAACAGCCAGTGTACTCATAATACTGAGACAAGCACAATAGAACAGTGTTCAGATATATGTTCAAACGGAGCTTGTGTTGATATAAATTGTAATACAGACAGTGATTGTAGTGATGATGATGAAAGAACAGTTGATAAATGTGTTAACCCTGGAACAACTGCAAGTTTTTGTAGAAATACAGAGGTTAACTGCCTAAATGATTTAGACTGCGGAGCAACTGGATACATTGAAGAAAATTTCTGTTTTAGTGATGATGTTTATAAAAAATATCAAAATGCAACTTGTATTGATCCTGCAACTCTTGATAGTTATTGTGTTATTTCAGTAACACCTATTAAAACTCAGGAGTGTGAAGATGCTAATGAAAATACTTATGATTACTGTTACCAACCTCAAAATCAAAGTGCAATATGCAACCATGACTTTGTTCAGTGTGATAATAATAATGATTGTGGAACTACTCAGTTATTAAATAATTTCTGTAAAGGAGATGACTTATGGGCTAATTATTCAGTTCCATTATGTAATAATCCTGGGTTGCCAAACTCTCAGTGTTCATCTGAAAATGAACAAAACTTTGTAGAAGAATGTTCATTTGGATGTAGCAATGGTCAGTGTAATGAGGCTGAGTGTACTTATGATTATGAATGCGGAATAATTCATGGAAATGAATTCTGTGTTGGAGATGACTTACATACTATAACAATTACTCCAGTATGTACTGTAGGAAGCTGTGATGAAAACACAAATGAAGTTGTTGAAACTTGTGAGTTTGGATGTTCTCAAGGAGCTTGTTTAGAAGGCGGACATGATGTTGGGTTTATAGATTTTACAAATAGTTTTAATAAAATATTCTTAGAATATAATAATGGAACAGATATTCTTGATGAAATGCCTGTAATAAGCTGTAATGAAACAATTAAAGCAAAGGTAGAAGCTAAAAACTTCGGAGATTTTTATGAAAATGTAACGCTCAATGGAAATGCTGGCGGGATTGTTTTTTCATTAAGTGATATCAATAATATGATTCCAGGAGGTACTAATTTCAGAACTTCTTTATCACCTTATATTAATTTAAATTTGCCTTCAGGATTTTATAATATAACAGTTGAAGCAATAATCCCTATAGACGATAATCCTAGTAATAACCAAGCAATAAGAACTATTGAAATACAATGTGAAACTCCAGAATGTACTCAAAATAATGATTGCGGAAGCATTACAAGTATAATAACATGCAATGGAAATAATGTTGTAAATGTAACAAATGCACCTCAATGTATAACTGGAGAGTGTAGTGAAAATATAATTAATAATATATTAGAAGTCTGTCAGTTTGGATGTTACCAAGGAGAGTGTATTCCTGGAGAGTGTGAAGTAGATAGTGATTGTCCTTCTGATACAGAAACAGAGCAGTGCTTGGGAAATGATCTTAATGTTACTTCAGTAGATTATTTCTGTAATCAAGGAACATGTCAACAAGAAACAGAAAGTAATATAGAAGAATGTACATTTGGATGTTCTGAAAATCAGTGCATCCCAGGAGAATGTAATGATAATGCTGATTGTGGTTCAGAAGAAGTTGATAATTTCTGTGTTGGGGATGATTTACATACTGTAACAACTACTCCAATATGTACTCAAGAATTAACTTGTGATGAAACAACTAATGAACAAATTATAATCTGTGAATTTGGTTGTAGTAATGGTCAATGTAATCCATACACTCCAAATTGTGGAAATAATATTTTAGATTCTGGGGAACAGTGTGATGATGGTAATTTAGCAAATGGAGATGGATGTTCTTCACAATGTTTAGTAGAAACATGTGAAGATGTATGTAAAGAGAAACCATTTGACTTTGATGTTCAGATAGACAGAAGCTTAAGCACTTTGATGCCTTTTGGATATCTTGGATATGTTGATCCTATACAAATCTGGCTGATTACAGGACCTTCAAAAATACTAGTTGAAAAATTATCTGCAGATGTATTTGTTCATTCTGCACTTGAAAGCAATCAGAAAAATAAAATAGGAATAACTGCATTTTCATCAAAAGTTGTAAATATAAGAGACTTGAGCAATAATGAAGAGAACCTTAAGGAAGGTATCTGGTCTATCAATGTATTTGGAAATACAAATTATTATGACTCAATAGTTTATGGAGTTGACAAGCTAAACAGCCAGGGAAGAAAAAATACACAGAAAATAATAATATTTGTTTCAGATGGAAAGCCAAGCGGAATAGATGGGGCAAGTAAAGCAATTGAAGCTGCTAAATATGCTAGAGACCATAATGTAAAAATATACACAATTGGTATTGACGGAATACTTCATGTAAACGCACCTCTTCTTGTTGATATGGCAAGAATAAGCGGAGGAAGATATTATTTTGCAAACACACCTGCTGCCTTAAAAGATATATATAAGAGACTTGGTGAAGAAACTTGCAGTGAGATTTGTTCTGTTTAGTATTAATTATTATGACAGAGAATAATTTATATATTGGTAATGCAGGGAGACATATTGATAATTTAAATCCAGAATTAGGAGCCATGATAGTGATTATTATCCAATAATTGCTTCATCTAGTAAAGAAGCTGCAGAAAAACTTATTACATATTTGAATTCACATCATAAAGGTCAGTATCCTAAATGGGAGAAACCTAAAATTAGGGAGTTAAGATTTAATAAAGGAAAAGTATCTCTAGAAAAAAGATTAGAAATTGTAAAAGAAACTTTAAATTCAATGGAAGTATTAAGATAATTCATAAAAATGGTTTTTGTTGCTGAAATCAAGTAGCACTAAAAACATATTTCTTCGACGACAATAATGTTTAAAAAGGGAAGATTATGTCATACCCCTAGAGTAATACTAAAACAAAATGAAAAAAAATATTGCTTTTATAGGGGTTTTGATACTAATTATATTATCTTCTAGCTTTCTTGTTAGTGCTGTAACTGGGAAAATAGGCAATGGAAGAATGGTATTAAGCATGGAAGTTGGTGATACTATAGGAAGATATGTTACTATAATAAATGATAATGATGAACCTCTAAATATAACTCTTTTTGTTTCAGGTGATTTAAAAGATGAATTAAAATTAGAAGAAACTAATTTTATATTAGAGCCAAATACTGAAAAAAAGGCTAATTTTATATACAAAGCTAAAAAAGCTGGCACTTATGACACTAAAATAAATGTCCAGTTCGCTCCTTTAAATGCTAAAAATGGTGTTGGATTATCTTCAACAGTAATAATTAAAGTTTATGGTCGGGGAGATTTACCTGATAACACAAATACTAACACAGATGAAAACAGCACTGGAAGTGTAAGTGTAAAACCAAATAGTAATAATGCAATAATTAATAATAACCGAACTAAATTTAATCCAATTTATTTATTTGGAATATCTACAATAATTTTATTAGTAGTTTTCCTTGGGTTATTATATTTTATTTATTCTAAAAAGACTAGAGGTGTAAAAGGAGGTGTTGCAAATGGCAATAAAGTTAAAAGGGAAATTAAGAAATGAGCAGAAAAGTATCACTGATAGTTATTACAACACTTTTAGTAGTTTTATTTGTAAGTTTGGTTAGTGCTAAAGATATAGCAATTATTCTTCCTACAGCTCAAACTCCTGCAGGTTCTTTATTACCTGCAATAGACAATCTTGGTTATGATTATGATATTATTTCTGAATCTGAAATAGCAAGCACTAATTTATCTCAGTATAAAGCTATTCTTGTTGGAGAGGGAAAGTTTGTTAGTCCTACAAATGTTCCTGTAGATAAATATAATTCTTTAGTACTTAATTCAAAGCACAGAATAGATTGGGGATGGAGTGCAAGAATAAGCCAGTATTCAAGTCCTACTTCATTAGATACAAATTTACAGCTTGTAAGTCCAATAACTCAAAACCTCCCTGCTGGATTTAGTGGATATAATACTTCTGATCCAAATTTAGTTACTTATGTTCTTAATGGTAAAAAACCTACAAATGTTAAAATAGCAGTTTACAGAGGGACAATTGGAAATAGTGCTATTGCTTACTTATACCCTAATTCATTATTTTTGAATAATAAAGTTGCAAAAGGAAGAAGTCTTTATTTTGGAGTAATTGACAGCAGATACTGGACTGAAGAAACAAGAACTGCTTTTGAAAATTCACTTATATGGGTAGTTGATGGAGAAGATAAAGATGGTGATGGTTATTACAGCGAAGATTGCAATGATAATAATCCTAATTTATTCCAAAACATTCCAGGATATTTAGACAGTGATGAGGATGGATTTGGATCTGGATCACAATTAATGGTATGTTCTGGAGATGCACTTCTTACAGGATATTCTGAAATAGAAGGTGATTGTAACAATGTTGACTTTAATATAAATCCTTCACAAGAAGAAATACCTTATGATGGAAAAGATAATGACTGTTTTGAAGGAGATATGAGAGATGTTGATGCTGATGGTTATGATGCTGAAATAGTTGGAGGAGAGGATTGTAATGATCTTGACGCTGAATTTAATCCTAATGCAACAGACTTGAATATGAATTGCATAAATGATGCTCCTGTATCTACTGGATTTATTGATGATCTAGAATGGTATGAACATACTAACTATACTTTAGATTTAAGTGATTATTTTGAAGACCCTGAAAATGACCCTCTTTTTTACGGAATAAACTTAACTTCTAATGATAAAAATATAACAGCTGACTTCAATGGAAGTAGTGTTACATTCACAACTACAAAAGATTGGTTTGGCGAAGATTGGGTTGTATTTTATGCTTCTGATGGTGAAAAAAAAGCAGTTAGTAATAATGTTACATTAAGAGTTTTGTCTGTTGAAGATTACCCTATATATTCAATTATAAACAACCAGACAATAAATGAAGATAATAATTTAACACTTAATTTATCCCAGTATTTCCATGATCCAAACGGAGATTTATTAACTTATTTTGTTGAATACCAAAATAATAATTCTCACTTAAGTATCATTATTAATGGAAATACTGCTAAAATATCTCCAGAAAAAAACTGGTTTGGCGAAGAAATGCTTGGTTTTAGAGTAAGTGATGGTGAACATGAAACTATAGGAAATAATTTCAGCGTAAAAGTAAATCCTGTGAATGATAAACCTGTGTTAAATATAACAAATAAAAATATTCTAATTGTTGCTGGAGAAGAAATACAAATAGAAGCAAGTGCTGAAGATGTTGAAGACGGGGTTTTAAATGTTAATTATACATCTCCTGTAGATTTTAACGGATACTGGGCAACACAAAGAGGAGACGAAGGCAGTTACAAAATAAATGTTAGCACAAAAGATAGTGAAGGTTATTCTTCTAGTGATATTGTTAATATTAATGTTATATCAGAAATACTAATAAATGAGTTTGTTTCAGATTCTGATGATGAATGGATTGAACTTTATAATACAGGTAATACAAGTTCTAATCTTAATGGATGGTCAATTGAAGATAATACTGGAAACAGATATAATTTATCTGGAATTATTAATGGAAAAGGTTTCTTTGTAGTAGAAGATTATCCTTTCCAGCTAAATAATCCTGGAGATATTATAATTTTGAAGCATGAAAACTCTATAATTGACAATTTAACTTATGGTAATTATGACGACGGAAATACTGAAGATAATCTGCCTGTGCCTGGAAGTGAAGAATCTTTAGGAAGAATTACAGATGGAAGTTCAGAATTGAAAATATTCAACCATACAACAAAAAACCTTCCAAACAATGCTGATGTTGTTCTTCCTGTTGTTGAATTATTATCTCCTAACAATACTGAGATTATTAATGTAAGAAATGTTCTTCTTAGATATAGTGTTGAAGATAATTCTGAAAATCTAAATTGTCAGATTTATACAAATACTCAAGGTAATTTCAAATCAATAGCAACACAAATAGTTAATACAAGTACCGATGATTTCCAGCTTACAAATTTACAAGACGGATTATATAAATGGAATGTAAAGTGTTCAGATTCTAGAAATTCTGCGTTTGCAGTTAGTGATTATACTTTTTCAATTAGTGCTCCTGATGCTCCTATAATACAATCAATAGGAGATAAAAATGTTCATGAAAACAGCTTGTTAACATTTAATGTTATAGGAAGCGATCCTGATAATAATCCATTAACTTACGGAGTAAGTGATTTACCAGAAGGATCTACATTCAAAAATCAGGTTTTCTCTTGGACTCCTAGTTATAATCAGTCTGGTTTATATGAAGTAACATTTAGTGTTAATGATTCTGAATTTACTACAAGTCAGAAAGTTAAAATAAGTGTTTTAGATACAATAATACCTCCTAGTTTTAAAGATGCTGCTCAATGTAAAAATCAAAATAATAGTATTGTTTTAAGTTTAGATAATCCTGAACAGGATGATGATTTTAATATTTTAGATAAAATAAAAGTTGAACTGAATATTGAAAATAATCTTCAAGATGACAGTGATTTTGATGCAGAAGTTCATTTGTATGATATAAGTAAAGAAGAATCAATTGACAGCAAAGATGATAGTATCAGTGTTGATCAGGGGGATAATGGGGATTTAGAGTTTGAATTAGAAGTTTCTAAAAAAACTGATGAAAAACATGACTATGTAATATATGTCTATGCTGAGGGGGAGAATGGAGAGTGCGTCTCTAGTTATGTAGATATAAATATCAAGAGAGAAGATGATTTAATTGAAATAAGCAGCATAGATCTTATTCCTTCTAGCACTTCTCCTGGAAGCAGTGTAATAGCTCAAATTAAATTAAATAATCTTGGTGCAGAAAATCAAGATGTTAAAATTAAACTGGAAAATCAAGAGTTAAATTTAAATTTTGAAACAGAAGAATTTGAACTTGAGGAATATGGCAAAAAGGATTCTAAAACAGTAGAATTTAGCATTCCGATACCAGAGAGTGCAGAAGAAAAAAATTACACTCTAAAATTCAGCGCTATTTACAATGATAAAGTAAGTGAAAAAAGAACAATAAATGTTGTTAAACCAAGTGAAATACCTTTGGTTAATAACGATCTTGGAACTATTAATTTAGAAAATAGCAATGATTATACAAATTATGAAAAAGTAGATAATGGTTTGATACAAATAGGCAGTAGACCAAGCATAACTTCATCAATTCCAAAAGGTGTTGAATATTCAATAAAAGATAATAAGTCTGAATTAGAACTTAATTATATGTTTGTTGCCTGGATTATTGTAGGTATTGGGATATTTATAATGGTTATTGGTCTAATAATTGCCACATTTAGAAGATAAAAATGGGTAGAGAAGAATTTGAAAAGTATACTGTAGAGCAAAGAGCTAAAGTTGATGAAGCTTATTCTAATGGGGAAATTGACGGGGCAACAAAAAATAGATTATATGAGATTATTGGTGAAACTGAAAGAAGGTATGAAGAGATAAGAATATCTCAAACAAATAATGAAGTTCAGCTTGAAAGACTTAAGCGAACAAACATAAAACTAGAAGGTGCTTTAAGTAATTTAAGCCTGCAAGCCACTACAACTTTATTTGATTTGGAATGCACTTTAAAAGAATTAAGATGAAAAACTGGAAGATAAAAATAGAAAACTAGAAAAATGAATTCTGATAGAAGCTACAATGGAAATGTAAATGCAGGAGAATTGGGGGCAGATTTAATGGGATTATATATTGATTCAGAGTCAAGAAGAATTGAAACTCTTTCTAAAATTACAATTGATAGAGGGGTTGAATTGATTATTGATATAAGGAAAGAAAGACAAAGGAAGAGGTATCTTGCACATGTTATGAGTTTGAGAGTTTAGAAAAATTTAAAATTTTATATCAAGAAAACCTAGAGTTTACTCCAGAAAATCTAAAGAAAAATCGTCAAGATTTTCTAGGATCTAAAACCCTAAAGTTACTACCACATTCTAAAGAATGTGGTTTTAGATTTATGGACATGAGTAAATTATAAATCTTTTACAACTAATGGAATATTTTTCAAGTGGAATATGGTGTTAAAGAATATTGTAGACCAAATCCCTAATAGAAAGTAATAAAAACTATAACTTTTATTTTGTGCAAGTTCTCTTTTAATATTGTGCAAGTTTCTGTTAGTTTGTCTCATTGTGCAAAGCTCAGATTTCCAAAACACTTAAAAACTCTTTATTTCTTGATTTTGTGTAGACTAGGCCGGCACGTTAGCTCTGTGCCATTTGCTCGCGAGCTTTAAGCAGGCTGCAAGGAGACGAGTGACTCAAAGTTCATTGAGTCTCTATTCGGACGTTGACGTTTTGTCCTGTTCGATCGTGCTCCTGCAAACCGGGTCAGATCTTGATCGAAGCAGCCCTAACCAGGAAACATGGTGCTTACAGGGTAGCAAAGCTGAGAAAGATTAGAGGAAACTGATGAGTTTTGATAAGCAGATCTCTGAGTCTACGCTGATTTTATTTGAGGTGTTGGCACTTCAGAGCCTAATTCTGAAATTGAAAATGAAACATGGGATATATAGTGATGATAAACAAGAAGTAAAGAGAACTCTTCTTAAAGGAATGTGTAAAATTGCCAGCAGTATATCTGAATACAAAGTATATGGGGATGCAATGACTAGTATTACGGTTCAAGGCCAATGCCCAGTACCATTCATGCCTGGTGTTGGGGATAAATTAATATTCGCTGCAATTATTGAGATGGTCATTGACCAGATAATGTCTGAAGACAGGTCAATAACAAATGAAGATATTACGGCTGCAGGAATAATGGAAAAATATTATTATCCATACTATTCATGTGAAGACCGGGAATATCGGCTGCCTGGAACTAACTTACATGAAAATTTTTTTAAATGGATTGACTCTGACAAAAACAGAGATAAATAATATATTTAAGGATTATTACAATAAGCTATTTGATTAACTTTATTAATATAATATTTCTAGTATATATTATGAATAAAAAAGGAGTTAGTGATGTAATTACAACTGTTCTGCTTGTTTTAATTGTACTAGCTGCTGTTGGAATTGTATGGCTGGTTGTTTCAAGTTTTCTTAATAACAGTACAGAACAGATTGATTTAGGAGCTGGATTTTCACAATTAGATATTGTAGATAATTCTATAAAATATCTCTCAAGTGATGTTCTTCAGATTAAAGTAAAAAGAGATTCAAATCCTGGTAATATTACTGGGTTGAGAATAATTATTGAAAGTGAACAAGGAAATGTACAGAGTTATGATATAGAAACTCCAGTAAAAGAATTAGAAACTAAAACAATTGATGTTTCATTGCAAGGAAAAATAACAAACATAAGCAAAGTTTCAATTGCTCCAAGAACTCCTGTAAAAAATAAAATTAAAACTGGAAATACTGCAGATGAAAAAGAATTAAGCGGACACGTTGTTAGTGATGAAAGATTGGTTTTGTATATGCCCCTTAATAAAGATGCCAATGATAAATCCGGAAATGGAAATAATGGTGCTATATCTGGTGCAGTCCAAACTAATGGAAAATTTGAACAGGCTTATTATTTTGATGGAGTTAATGATTTTATCAGCATAGATAGTATTAACCCTATGGATAATTCTAATTTTAGCTTATTTTTTTGGTTTAATTCAAAAGAAGTTAGAAGTGGAACATTTTTTGGGGCAATAGGGGTTGGATATGGAGCTAACCTAGGTCATGATTGGGGGATTAATACCATATCAAACCAATGGAGAGTTAATTTTAGAGATTCAACAAAATCAAGTGAAGTTAATTTAGGACTAACAAACGATAATTCGTGGCATTTTTATGGAGTTTCTTTCAAAGATGGTAATGTATCATTATATAAAGATGGTTATTTAGCAGGATCAACTATAACAAGTGTGAAAAAATTATCTATGGGATCCAATAAAATAAATGTTGGTACAAGGATATCTGATTATTTTATAAATGGTGAATTTGATGAAGTCAGAATTTATAATAGAACTTTAAGTGCACAAGAGATTTATTATTTGTATAAATATAACTAGCAGTCAAACCAAATTTTTATTAATTGAATCTTTTGGAAGGGTTCCCAAACCAAATCTTTATTAATTGATATTTCATTTATTAGCTATGATGAAAAAGGGGCAATTTTATCTTATTGCTGCAATTATAATAATTGTTGTGCTTTTTGGTTTAACTGGAGTAACCAATTACCTTATTAAAAAACCTGATTTAGTTAGATATTATGATATTTCCAGGCAATTAAACCTAGAAAGTGAATCTGTTGTAAATTATGGAATTGCAAACAATGCTGAAATTGACACTTTGTTGCAACAATTTACAGAAAATTATGGCCAGTATCTGGGTGAAGGAGAACAGGCAAATCTTTATTTTATTTATGGAGATGAAAGCAGTGTTACTGTTTATTCTTATCAAGTTGAAGACCAAGGAGGAATTAATTTAATAATTGGGGGGAGTAATCCTATAGTCTATACATTTCCTGGGGGACAAGTAACAACTCAACCAATACCTATTGGAGAAGATGGAAATGTAATAGTTCAGATTGGAAATGATAAATATCCTTTTAATATAAAATCCGGGCAGAATTTCTTTTTCATAATAAAAAAGCCTTTGTAAATGAACCTTTAAAAAAGGTTCCAAAAACTAAAAAAATAAAATGAGAAAAATAGAAAATAAAAATAAGAGAGCTGTAAGTCCTATGATAGCATATGTCTTGTTAATTGTGATAGGAATAAGTGTTGCATTTTTAGTATATCAATGGTTAAAATTACAAATACCTGCCCAGTCTGAAAAATGCTCGGAAGATGTAAGAATAATAATAAAAAGTTATGAATGTAACCAAGCAAATAAAAAAATAAGTTTAATATTCCAAAATAAAGGCCTTTTTAATATAGACGGGGTTTATGTAAGATATTCTGATAAATCTGATGGAGTGCCTGCCAAAGGATTGAAACCTTCTGGAAACTCAAATTCTTTAACTAATCCAGAAAGGGGATTTTTATATTTTGGAGTTGGAATACCCAATCCTTTGCCTCCAGATAAAACATATAATCAGACTTTTGACTATGGAGCTCTAGGTATTATAAAAAAAGTTCAAGTGCAACCATTTGTATTATCTGATGAAAATAAAATAATACTATGCAGTGATGGTACTATCACTGATAAAGTTGAGTGTTAACTAAATATAGGTTAAAATGGGTAGTAAAGTAAAGGGTTATCGATGTAAGAAATGTGGTAGGCAAGTTAATGTAGATTATAAAAAAATTAAAGATAGAATTAATCCAAAATGTCCTGCATGTTTTGAACCTATTGATATGAGTTAGATTACAAAGAAAGCAGTTGTTCAAAAGCTTTAAGACTTATTTTACAAGAACCACTTATTTTACAAAGCTATGACAACCAAAGAATTTAAATAATAAAATTAACATTATTTGATATGCATAAGGGTAAAAGAGGAATATCACCGGTTATTGCAACTGTTCTTTTAATAGCAATTGTTGTTGTTATTGCAGCAATTATATTTATCTGGGCTTCTAACTTTGTGAGTGAAGATGTTGAAAAGTTTGGAAGTTCTATAAAAAATGCATGCGCAGACGTTGATTTAGAAATATCTGAAGTTAGTCCAGGTTACTTAAATGTAATAAACAAAGGAGATGTTCCAGTATTTGCATTAAACTTAAAAGTTGATGATGGAAGTGGGAATAGTGACATATCTAAATGTGAAGGAAGTTTTTCTCCAGGACAGTCAGGAGTATTAGACATTGGAAATTATTGTGATTTACCAGGAGATGTAATAATAAGTGTTATTCCAGTTCTTGTTGGAACAACTAATGGTGAAAATGCAGAGTATTCTTGTGATAAAAACCAAATAATATTATAAAATGGTTTCCCGTAAATATAAAAGAGCTGTTTCAAGTGTAATTGCAAGTGTTCTTTTAATATTAATCACAATTGCTGCTACTTCTGTTTTAGCATTTATAATTATACCTTTTGTAAGAAATAGCTTGAATGAAGGTACTAATTGCTTTCAAGTTATTGATAAAATAGAAAAAGGTACTAATTGCTTTCAAGTTATTGATAAAATAGAAATAATTAATGAGGCATCATGTTATACTTTAAGTCCTGAAACTTCAAAGGTTAAAGTTAAAGCAGGAAATATAAATTTGGAGGGAATTTATTTAGTTATTGAAAAAGACGGCGATGAAGTAAGTTATGAAATAACAAATAACAGTATTGTAAATGATATAAATAATCGTGAAGCATTAAAACTACCTACATCTGGTGGGGGAGAAAGAACTTATAATTTTAACTTCAGGTCTTCAAAAGCAGGAGTTGGAATTATAGTTAATGAAAAAAGGTGTGGGATTTCAGATGAAACAACTTTAAATATATGTTAATTTTATAATACATGATGGATAAAAAAGGATAAGTATGGATAGAAACTAAACCTTTTAGAA
>JAGVWM010000008.1 GCA_018304325.1 Candidatus Pacearchaeota archaeon | reverse complement strand
AATAATAACTGCATTTAAAGAACCAAAAACTATAGGCAAAGCCATTACTCGGCTGGCTAAACAAAAAATAGCAAATGAAATAATTATAGTTGCTCCAGATGAAGAAACACTTTTAGAAGCCAAAAAATTAAAAAAATATTTTAAAGAAATTGTTTTGTTAAAAGATCATGGAGATGGAAAACCAGCAGCTTTAAACTTAGCTGTTAAAAAAGCTAAAGGTAATATTTTAGTTCTAACAGATGGTGATGTCTATGTTTCAGATAACTCTCTTAAATCTTTGATAGAGAAATTTAGCGATAAAAAAATTGGAGCTGTTTCTGGACATCCTGTTTCTATTAGTGATAAAAATAAGATGTTAGGATACTGGGGTTATATTTTAAGCTCTATAGCAGATGATTTGAGAAAAGACTCAATGAAAAAAGGTAAAAGAATATTTTGTTCGGGTTATTTATTTGCTATTAAAAAAGACCTCTTTCCAAAATTGGCTCCAGAAATACTTTCAGAAGATGGATATATTTCACATAAAGTTTATGAAAAAAAGTATGTCATAGATTATTCATCAGAATCAAAAGTCTTTGTTAAATATCCAGATAATTTTAATGACTGGATTAAACAGAAGAGAAGAAGCGTTGGCGGTTATAACCAAATAAAAAATCTTCTAGGAGCGAATATAAGATCATTTAGTCAGGAATCATCAAGTTTTTTTAAATTGTTTAAATATGTTAATTCAATAAAAGAAATGTATTTTCTTTTCACATTGTTTTTTGCTAGAGTTTACTTATGGATTATGATATACCTTGATATAAATATAAGAAAGAAAAGTCACAAAGACATTTGGGTAAGGATTGAAAGTACAAAATAAGCAAATAAATAAAAGGCTGTTTATTTTATGTTATTTATGGAAGAAAAATCAAAGAAAGATATAATTAAAAGTTGGTTAAAAGAAAGACATAATTTAGTTTTTTTAGGTATTATTATACTAACTATTCTAATTGGAGCTTACTATTTTTCACTAACTAAAACCCAACCATTATGGTGGGATGAATCTGACTATCTCGCATATGCTAAGAATCTTGCAGGGTATAATGTTGATTGGATAGTAACTAAAGATCATAATTCATTGTTTTCATATGTTGTTGCAATTTTTTTTATGCTTAGATTTTCAGAAACTCTCACTAAATTCTTCGTTGAATTTATTCCATATGTTTTAGTAATTGTATTAGTTTATCTAGTTGCAAGATCAATGTATAAGGATAAAAGAATTGCTCTGATTTCCTCTTTGTTATTTGCAGTTCAGTGGACTGTTTTGTTTACAGCTATGAGATTTCAAGTAGAGATTCCAGGATTATTATTTGGAATGTTATCAATATATGTATTTTGGAAAGGTTATGAGAAAAAAGAAAAGATTTTTGGATTAATAAATCATAATTGGGCAGTGCCTATAGCAGCAGTATTATCAATTATTACCTATTCAATGAGAAGAGGTTATTTCTTATTCGGTGCATTTTTATTTTTACAAATGATAATTTCAAAAAATTGGAAAAGTTTGGTAAAGGACAAATACAACTGGATAGCAGCTGTTATTTCTGTATTATTAATTTTTATAGTAGAAAAATTTATTTTTAGTGCAGGAATTGCAAGCGTAGCAGGAGGGTATGCACATTTTGATAGAGCAATCAATTTTTACCCTCTCCAAATTTTTAACTTATTCTTTAGTAATGCAGGTTTAGGATGGGCAAGTATATTACTTTATTTATTCTGGTTAGGGTTAATAGTTATTTTATTTAAAACAATTTTTTCATTAGGGCACATAAAAAAGGAATCAAACACTGAATTAAAATCAGATATTTTTGTTATAACAAGCATTATTATTACACTTCTTTTCTTTATTTTAGTATTAAGAGAGCCAGATAAAGCTAATTTTGGAGAGCCTAGGTGGTATTTTCCTCTTTTACTAGGAGCTTTGATTTGTATTTCAAAAGCTACAACAACTATTTCTGACTATGTAATAAAATACTCATCTAAGTATGGCAAGCAAATTGCAGCAGTTTTAATTATAGTTTTAGTAGGTTTTGGAGCTTATTATGAAATTTCATCTGCTAATTCAATTATAAAAAATAAAATACCCTCTTTTGAAGGAATAAAACAGGCAAGTCTTTACCTAAAAGATAATGCAAATGAAAATGACATAATATTAAGTGTACCAGAACCACAAACTGAATACTACTCAGAAAAGCATGTTATAAACCCAAATAAATGGGGTTATTGGGAAAGGTATAACATTCCATTTGAGCCATTTTTAGATGCAATTAGAAATGATACTAATGTTAAGTATTTATTAGTTTCATTTTCAGAGCCAAATCATCCAGAATGGATGAAAAAAGTAGCTTATGCAAATGTAAATGGGCAAACAGTTGTTGCTTCTTGGGAAATTCCATTTATGGATACAAAAGTTGATTTCTTAAATAATATCCAGGATGTAAAACAATCTAAGTCTTATGGAGATTTAACTTTCAACCTTGTTGGAGTAAAACAGGATGTGTTTATATACAAAATAGTTAGAAACTAATTTTATTTATTACTCTTAAAAAATCTTTTTTTATGTTTACTTCAGAAAATTTATTAACTGACTTTGAGATTTCTTTTTTGTTTAGTTTAGATTTTAAACATAATACTATCTTGTTAGCAAAGTCATCAGTAGAATAAGGTTTTGCTAAATATCCTGTTTTATTATCATGTATTGTTTCTTCAGGCCCTGCACCATCTTTCCAAGCAACAACTGGACAACCACAAGCCATTGCCTCTATAGGAGTTAATCCAAAATCTTCTTTTGGAGCAGACATTAGAAAACATTTAGCCATATTATACAAAGAAATAAGTTCATCATTAGAAACCCTACCAAGAATATGCACTTTTTTTTCTATGCCCAAGTTTTTTATAAGGCTTTTTATATTCTCTTCCTCTTCTATAGTGCCTGAGATAACTAAATCAATATCTAATTTTTTTTGAACTATACTAAATGCTTTTACTGCCATATCTGGCCTTTTGTCTTTTATCATTCTTCCATGAAGCAAAATATATGGTTTTTCCAGATTAAATCTTTCTAAATTTTTTACTGCATCTGCTTCCTTAATAATTTTAAAGTCTTTAGCTAGCATTGGATAAATTATTATTGGATTTATTCCGTATATTTCTTTTATTCTTTTAGCAGTGTACTTACTTATAGCTATAACAGCATCAGCATTCCTAATAGCTTTTTTGTCAATATTCCTCAAGTAATTACCAAATATTAAACCAAGTAAATAAGCAAATTTTCTTGGTAGATTGTTGGCCCATTTTAAACTTGTATTATATAAAAAATTTGGAGGATGATATAAATTTACGACATAAGGAGTATTATTTTTTTCCTTATTTTTTATGGCCATGATGGAATACATGAAACTATGGCTTATAATAAGGTCAGATTTGATTTTAACAAGCCTTTTTGAGAATAAGAGTGATGTAAGATATTGCAAAATTTCAGATTTTGTTTTAGATATTTGTTTGATAGGTATCATTTTGTTTAAACTTAGTTCTTTAAGGATCTTATCACAATTTTTTTCAGATATATAACTAAAAATAAGTTCTACATTATATAAATTATATAATGAATTGGCTTGAAAAAACATAACTCTTTCTAATCCTCCAAGTTCCTTCAAAAAATCATACCCTAATATTATTTTTTTCTTCATTTTACTTTCTTTTAGCTCTTAGCAACCATCCTTGTTTTGTATCTGTTCTTTTTAATTTTGCAATTATTCCCCCAATAATGGTGATTAATAACCAAAGATTAGAATATAATCCACTAGAAAAACCCATTTTCCATGAATTAAACATAATATATGTTCCAGAACTAAACTGGTATTTTTTAATATTCTCACCTTTTTTCTCTAACTGATTTCTTGCAACACCTGTTCTTATTTTTTGTTTTAAAATGTCATTTAGCCTTATTTCATCATAAATAGCAACCATTCTAGGTATATTTTCTTCATTTGAAATGACTATTTCAAAACCCTTATTTTTAATATCTCTAGTTCTCTCAAAATCATCACCTAAAGATAAATTTTTTTCATAAAATTCTTTTCTGAATATGTTTGTTAAAAACATTGCTGGCTCTTTTATATAAGATAAATCTCCTATTTTTTCAGTAAAATTTTCTTTTTGAGATTTTATCCAGAAATAGTTTCCATAAGCTACAACTTTATACCAAATGTTAGCCAATTCTAATTTATTTTCATCCCATTCAACTGGAAAAGACTCTGCAATGCCACCTATTTTTTCATTCCTAAAAATCATCAAAAATTTTTTTAGACTATTTTTATCATTAAATCTAAATATCCAATCAGCATCATTTATTATAATTATATCTCCTTTAGCTCTTTTTATCAAATAATCAACAACTTCTGGTTTACCAGATCTGGTTTTCAAATTAAAATACTTAAATCTTTTTGACTTTGATGAAAAAGACTTAACTATTTTCTCAGTATTATCTGTACAACCATCTAATCCAATCAAAACTTCATACTCATTATACGGAAGTTTTTCCAAGTTACTTAAGGTTTTTCCAATAATCTTTTCTTCATTATGTGCCGGTATAACAAAAGAAACTTTAATTTGCTCCATTATTAAATTGTTAATTTTATTTAGTATTTTTAATAACTTTAAGCTTAAATACTATTTGTGATACTGGAAGAACCTTGCAAAGAAACAATTCAGTAAATAAAGGTGAAATATTCAAGATAGGATTAAGAATAGGATTAATCCAAGTTTGATTTATTCTTGTCGCGGTAAGTTTCTTTTCTATGACCTTAAATCTAACTTGGTTAGAATAATAATCAGAATTATTTTCTTCATGGTATATGAAAAGTGACGAACTAAAATAATTTTTATGGGTTAAATCTGAATATGCTGTAAAATGGCTCCAATGTGGAACACTGATTATTACTAATGCTCCAGGTTTAGAAATCCTCCATATTTCCTCAACAACTTTCAGTGGGTTGGACAAATGTTCTAAAACATGATGCATCTCAACAATATCAAAACTGTTATCTTTAAATGGGTAAGGATATTTTTCTAAATCATGAATAGCATCAACACCAGGTAATTTTTTAATGTCGAGATTAATATAACCTCTTTTTATGTCATTACCACATCCTAAATGTAATTTATTTTCCATTTTAAAGAGTGTGGTGAAATTTTAATTTTTCAGGTATTTTATCATATAGTCTAACTATGAATTTAAAAGGAGAATATGTTAATCTTAGTCTTACAACAGATAAAAACATTTTTATTGGAACTTTTGTAAGATTGATTTTACTACCTTGTTTATCAATCCATTTAGTAGGAACCTCTTTAATTTTAAAGTTATTATTAACTAATAAATATAACATTTCTATATCAAAAGCCCACTGAGTAAAACTCATATTTGTTATTAAGAAATCTATTGCCTTATGGTCAAAAATCTTAGCTCCACATTGGGTGTCTGAAAAAGGCAAGAATAAGAGTGACCTAACAACAAGATTAAAACCTCTGTTGGTTAATTTTCTTGAAAAACTAGTTTTTACATAAGAATCTTTTAATCCTCTACTGGCAATTACTCCATTATTGTTTTTGATAGACTTTACTAATTTGTGAAATTCTTCTGGAGGAGTGGCCATATCAGCATCTACAAAACCAATTAATCCTTTATTTTTTTCTAAAGCATACTTAAACCCTTCAATTATCGCAAAGCCCTTACCACCCTTTTTGAAATTTAAATGTTTTATTTTATTGTTCAATTTTTCATAATCAATAACAACTTTTTCAGTGTTATCAGTCGTACCATTTATCACAACAATAATTTCATAATCAATAGTCTTGTTTTTATTTAATGAATTAAAGTAGTTTGAATACTCTTCCAATGTGTTGCCTATTCTTTTCTCTTCATTATAGGCAGGGATTATTATGGACACTTTTTGCATAAAACTAGTAAAAAACATATATTTTAAAGATATCTATAAAAAACATAATGTCAAGATACTTGGCAGAAAACTCCATAATAAATTATGGAGTTGTATCTTGAGCATCCAAAAGTCTACTAAAATTAACTCAAAGACTTTTTGATTTTAAGCATTAAAAATCGATTGTTTTCTTGGACCAAAGTCTATGTAATAGACTTTAAATATTCAAATAACCGAAAATATATATGGGTGATAAAAATACACTTGACAAGATAATAGACAGATTATTTAATCTTGATAGAAATTTCATTTATGTAATTTTAATAGCTTTATTTGGGTTTATACTTAGGTCTTTAACAGCTTTAAGAACTAAGTTTAGTGCAGATGAAATGGTGCATGGTACACATGCTATAGGATTCATAAGTTCTGGAAAATTACAGATTATGGATGAATCAGCAGTATGGTTTTGGTTAACAGATTTTTTTATGAGGACTTTTGGAGTTAATGTTTTTGGTATTAGGTTTGCTTCTATATTCTTTGGAACACTTGCCATAATTGTGGTATACCTAATATGTAAAGAATTGTTTAATAAAAAAGTAGGATTAATTGCCGCATTTGTCTCAGCAATATCTTCATATCAGCTAGACATGATGGAAGCTGGAATGGATACAACTATGGTTTTTTTTGTGTTGTTATCATTATATTTCTTTATTTTATCAACAAGGAAGGAAAATAAGATTTACTTTTACCTTATATGGGTGTCTGCAGGAATTGCAGTTATGGTAAAACCAATAGGATTATTATTTTTAGTGCCTTTAGGTTTGTGTAGTATTTATTATCATTTTTATAAGTCTAAATCAATAAAGATTAAAGATTATATTTTTGTAATTATCCTGTTATTTTTAATTTTTACACCAGTTTTAACATTCAATTATTTGCTGTATAAAGATAAAGGAATTTTAGACTTGCAATTTTCTAGATTTACAAGAATCTCAGTCGATACTTACGCATCAATCGCCCCGACAATAGAAGGTTTTAGTTTCAAAACACTTTTGATAGATAATAACAATAGACATAGGCCGGGATTTGTAGAGGGATTTTTATTTATGTATTTCCAGGAGTCTCTTTTTATACTGATATTTGCTTTAATTGGTTTATTTTTTGTTGTAAAAAACAAAAATAAATTTATTCTTGTATTACTAGCAACATTTTTACTCCCATTTATGTTTTTGGCAGGAACGTCTTTATTACCAAATCACTTTGTTTTTACAAGTTACTATGCAGTAATATTATCAGGTTATGGAGTTTACAGTTTGTCTTTATTACTTAAGAATAAAAAGTACCAAAGGATTTTCATTTATGTGATAATTATTTTAATATTAATAACTTCTTATGTAAAAATATCTAATGGAGATTCAAATGGTTTTTTAGGCACTAAAAATGAGCTAGGTCAAATGATTGATTTTAAAGAAACTAACATTGATAAAAATGCTTTTGTTTTGGTAGACTCTAGGATTTATAGGGGGAGAATAGCATTTATGTTTTGGGATAGGCATTATCTTGAAGGTAATGCCTTTATAGAAGTTTTAAGAAATAATGATAAAATTCCAGGTCAAGAAGTTCCAATAGATATTTATTTTGTTGAATGTGTTCCAGATGATTGCGGATGGGGAGGAGGAAAAGTAACTGAAGATTTTAATAAGTCAATGGAAGACTTGGTTACCGTATTTGGAAGTCAGGATAGTTATGTTAAAACAATTAATAGTGTTAATGGAAATCCTTATTTTAAAATATATAAAAAGACAATTTATTTAAAATCAGGAATAATTCCGGTCTCTGATTCACTTAAAGAATGGTTTTTTTATCCAGTAAATTATCAGCCCAATAGTAGAATATTTGACAATTATCAGACCCATACTCTTTATGATACACTTATAGATCAAGCAGCGCATGCAATTTTATACATAATAATATTTATATCTGGTTTATTGGCTCTTTTAGTAATTTATTCATTGTATAAAGAAGGGTAAAATGAAAAAAGAAAAGTTATCTATAGTTATTCCAGTGTACAATGAAGAAAAAACTATAACTGAAATAATAAAAAAAGTTCAGGCAGTAAGAATTCTTGGAATAGAAAAAGAAATTATAATTGTTAATGACTGTAGTAAAGACAGTTCTGATAAAATAATTAAAAATCTAATTAGAAAATATAAAAATATAAAATATTTTGAGCATAAAATAAACAAAGGAAAAGGAGCAGCTTTAAGAACTGGATTTTTGCATGCAACAGGAGATTATGTTGTTATACAAGATGCAGATTTAGAATATAACCCTGAAGATTTCAAAAGGCTAATAATTCCTATAAAAGACAAAAAAGCAGATGCTGTTTATGGATCAAGGATGCTTGGTAAGATAGAAGGATTTCAAATAACCTCACATTACTATGGAAATTTATTTTTATCTTTTATAACTGGATTATTATACAATAATAAAATAACTGACATGGAAACGTGCTATAAAATGATGAAAAGAGAAGTTATTAAAAATCTAAACCTAAAATCAAATAGTTTTGATATAGAACCTGAAATAACTGCTAAAATAATAAAAAAGGGGTATAAAATAATAGAAATACCAATAAATTACAAATCAAGGAGTTTTTTAGAAGGAAAGAAAATTCATTGGGATGACGGTCTTTTTGCACTTTGGACATTGGTAAAATATCGTTTTTTAGACTAAATAAGTACTTATAAATACTATTTTTTTAAAAATTACATGGAAAAATGGACTGGAAAAATCGAAAGACCAATTAGAGTATGGACAAATCCAAAGCTTACTGATGATATATATTTACATTTCTCAGAAGTTTTAAAAGACATAAAGAAATATTCCCCAGAAATAAGAGGTAAAGTTCTGGACTTGGGTGCAGGGAAATCACCATATAAAAAATTTTTCAAAAATACAAGTGAGTATTTGAGATTAGATAATAGAGACTATAAAGGTATAGACATAGTTGCAGACATAACAAAAAAATTACCAATAAAAGATAAAAGTTTTGATAGTGTGGTTTGTATACAAGTGTTAGAACATGTTAAAGACCCAGAATTTGTTGTGAACGAAATATGTAGGATATTAAAAAATAATGGAAGGTGTTTGTTAACTACCCACATGGCTGCTCCGCTTCATGGAGAACCATATGATTACTATAGGTTTACAAAATATGCTTTAGAAGATTTATTTAAAGATTTTAAATATGTAGAGATAAAAGAAAGTGGAGGAGCAGCTCTTTCAATATTCCAGCTTATAATTTGGGGGGTGTCTGAGAAATTGCCTTTATTTATTGCTAAACCAGTGATATTTACTCTTAATTGTTTTGGAAAAATATCTGATAAAATTTTTTATAGTGATGTTTTTACAATAAATTACACTGTTCTTGCCATAAAATAATTAATTATTTATGCAAAATTATAGACCCAATAAGGAAAAGTAGGGAAGAAACTAAGAAAGCGAGAGAAAACTCTTTTAGTGAGCTATGGAAAATAAATAATAAAATTATAGATATTGCAAGGAGAATAAAGAAAACATAAGGATTTTTCGGATTTTTCTTAGATACTTTATGTAGAATATTTAGATTGGCGAATGATAATATTGCAGTTGAAAGACCAAGATAGAATAATATGCTTGAAGATTCCAGTATATTTTTCCCAGAAAAAATTTCAATTATAAAATCTGGAAAGAAATAGAATAATATTAACCCTATGAATGCTATTATAAATAGAAGAATAAATGCATTAAGATATATATTTCTTGTGTCTTCTTGGTTTTGACTTTTTTCAGTAGTTATTGGAAACATAGCTTTGCTTATTGGTTGAGTCCCCCAAAATATTGCCTTAGATAATATTGCAGCAATTGTATAAAAACCAGCCATTTGTTTATCAAAAACCAACTGGGCTATAAATATGTCTATTGTATAAAAAGCAAGTAAAGGGAATGTGACTAAAAATACTGATTTTGAATCCTCTTTAAATTTAATTACTTCTGCTTTTTTTTCTTCATACCAAACAACATTTTTTATTTGCGCAAAAGAAAATATTAAAGCAAGAAAAGTTCCAAGAACAGCCCCAATAATCGCACCATAAACTCTCCAACCAATAAGAACCAAAATAATAGAAAGCAAGACTTTTATAGAGGATTCTGTTATTAGATTAAAACCAAGAGAGTAGAATTTCTTTTTTCCTTGTAGTATTCCTCTAGTTATGGGAAGAAAAAGTAATATAAATATAAATAACCCATTAATTATAATCAAAGTATATGGTATGTCTTTTAAATAATAAAGAAGTAATCCAAGTAATAAATAAAATATAAAAAATATACCTGTTAAAGGACCGATTTTTTTATAAAATCTTTTAGTGATATTTTTTAAGTATCCATTATCTTTCTCAGTGGCACTCGTCTTAGCAAAAATATTTTGTATTGATTCTCCAAATATACCTAATATATAAACCAAATAAAAAAGTGCACCCAAAATACCATAATCTGAAATTGATAGCAACCTTGCCATTGATGCTTGGAATATAAAATTTAAAAAGCTATACAAATTAAAAACTATAAGGAGAATAAAACTTCCTTTTATCAAATCTTTTAGAATATACCTCTTATGAATATAAAAAATCCAATTAAGATTATTATAATTTGAAATGTCCAGATAAAAATAGTAACTTTTTCCTCATTAGCTTTTAATTTTGTTTTATTTAATAGCCATATTGCTACGTGATTCAAACTGTATATTTTATCATACTTTAGGTTTAAATTACCTTTACTATCTGGTTTACCAAAACTTTGTTTTATGAGTTTACCTCTTAATTTTAATACAGTTTCAATTATATATGGGATGAAGAAAAAAACTGCAATTTTTTCAAAGTTGCCCATTATGGCCATTATTGCTATTAATCCTCCAACAGAATATGTCAAAGCATCTCCTGGAAAAATCTTCGCTGGATTATAATTAAAAAATAAGAACCCACATAAAGCAAAAATCATACATAAAGCAACAACCGTTAACCAAGGACTTCCAGTTAAATATGAGACTATAGCTAACGCTGTCAGAATAATTATTCCCTGCCCTGTTTCTTCTCCATTAAATCCTGCAAGGAAATTAAATGTAGTAACTGAACCAATTATTCCTATTGGAATAACCAAAAACGGATAAAAAATTCCCAAGTCAGTATTACCTATGAATGGCAATCCAACAACAGATTTACCTGCATTTATTGCAATTAATGGAATAGATGAAACTGCTACAAGAAGTATTCTAGTCCTCCTCCTCAATCCTCCATGCCTCCATCCAAGAAGGTCGTCAATTAAGCCTATACCTCCAAGCATTAAAACAACTGTTAATAAAGCAAATATTTCAACCAGGAAATGGTTTTCTGTATTAAGTAAAAAAACTCTATATGCAATATAAAAAAGTACTCCAATAACAAACCCTAATAAAACAATTAAACCCCCAGATCCAGCAGCATATGCTTTTCCAAATTTGTTCATATCTTCCCAGATTAAACCTATACTTTTTGCTTTCTTAATCCATGCAGGTATTACTAATAAAACTACAAAAAAACTCAAAGCAAGAGGTATTACAATTCTTAAGTCAAATGTCATTTTCTAAAATTTTAGTTCATCGGGATAATTTATCTTAAGATAATCTCCATTAACTTTTATATCTTTTGGATAATTTATTTCCCATATTTTTATAGGCCCAAAAAAGTTTCCTTGGAAGTACATATAATCACTTGCATCAATTCCTTGTGATCTTAATGCAGTTGTAACTACAGATGGTTCAGAATGAACTAATTTGAAATTTCCTTCTTCCCCAAATAAGTATTTTCTTGCTAAGAAAGAGTCTATAGTTCTTGGACTTAAGTAAAATGCTGCACCCATTTTAGTTACAGATATCTGATTATTTGTTTGACTTAAAGAATCCATTAAAAACAAACCTGCATTAATTCCACTACCAAAATCAATTAATTTATTATTATAATAAACATACCTTAAGTTAACACTTATCTGATTTCCATTATTTATGATTAATGCCTTTGGTTGTTTTATACTTTGATTTAATTCATAAACTAGAACTGCCCCTATAATTGAATTTTCTTTTATTAATAAAGTTCCATCTTCCAAAGTTACATCTTCATCAAGAGGTATTCCTGTAGGATATATGTAAATTAATCCATCTTTTGTTTCTTGCGTTTTTTTAACATCCATATAAAGAGTTGATATGAAACTTTGTCTGTCTAAACTAGTGTCTGAACCTATTAAGCTATAAGCTCCATATTTTCCAATCTCTGTAGAATCTATTAAATAGTGCGTTACATTATGAGAATACAAAAATTCTAAAGTTTCTTTATCATTAGGGCTAGTTAAAACATATCTTCCCATTAAATGATTCCAATAAGAAATTGCATTACCTCCATCTAAAACTGTAGCTCTTTCACCTATACTTTGTATCCAATACCCATAGTCCCACCAATGACCAAAAACTGCATTTTCAGGAGTATTTTCTCTTACCCAAAACATAGCTTTTTGCCATTGTTGGTTATAGTATGAAGGAGCATAATTTTCAGACTGTGAAGCTGTTGTTTGGTAAAATTGCAATGCTGAAAAAGATAGTATTAATATTAAAATTATAGACAAGCTTAAGTAAGTTTTATTTTTATCATCTTTAGTTGACTTTTTAGCTAGAGAAATAACAAAGAAAGAGACTATCATAGATGTAATTGGAACTAAAACCATTATAAGCCTTACAGCTCCTCTTGCTGATATTATAGCAAAGAAGAAAAATGCCAATACAAAAATCATACTAAAGTCTATTTCTTTTATTACCGATTTTTTGCCATTATTGTAATACTTAAAATAATAATATGAAACAGTTAAAAATAAAACAATAAACCCTAAAGCATATAAAAATAAGCTTGAAAAATTTACCCCATTAAACGTGCTGTTGCTAGAATATCTACTAAATATTATTGCTATTAAAAATACAGCATACGATAAGGTTAGTATAATCTTATCTTTTTTAACAAATTCATCTAGTATATAATAAAACAAATATATTGATCCTGCAAAAAATAACCAGAAGAATATAGGAAGATTAAATATTACAGGCCCAAATTCATATGCCCATTCATTAAAAAAAGGTTGCCTGTTTTCAGCAACTGTTTGTATTAGCCTAGAAGTAGCTGGTTTTACTAAACTAGAAATAACATTATTAATTTCCCCAATTATCCAAGAAGGTCCGTAAATAATTAAAGAAAAGATTATACCTAACAAGATAACAATAGTTAATGAAAAAACTTCTTCTGGTATTTTTTTAAACTTCCTTCTGTATGTTTCTTTAAACTTTGTTCTAAAGACTAGCTTATGTATAACCATTGTTAAAAACAAAGCAATAGAGGAACCAGTAGTTATAGCTGTTAGTAAATTTATAGGAGCATACCTCATTGAAAAAGGTACCATAAAGACAAAAGATGATAATAACCATACCCCAAAAGTAATTATATGTTCTTTTTTAACCTGCCCAAATAAGAAAGATACTGCTACAGAAATTAATAATATTAAGAATATATAATTGTATCCTCCCCAAGTTATAGCCATACAACCAGTAGAAATTCCTGCAAGCAATGAAAAAATTATCCTGTAGTTTATTTTTTTGTTTTTCCAAGATTTTATGAAAAAATAAAAAGCCATAAATAGAAAGAAAAATGCTACAGATTCTTTCTCAGGTATACCTGCAATAGTTCTTGGAAGTAATGGTGGTAAAACAATAAGAAAAAATGAAGCTATTAAAGCTATTAGATTTGGGTATTTTTTATCTTTAAATCTTTCACTAAATATTTCTCTTGTTAATAAGAAAAATGCAATTACTGTAAGACCAAACATAAAGACAGGCATTATTATTGCAGAATAAGTAACTGTAATTTCATCAGGATTACCTGGTAGGAATTTTATCAATGAAACAGGTAACCTTAAAAGTGTCTCATGAAAAAATGCTATTAAATAAGGAACTAATTTTAATTCTCTTGCAGTATTATATCCTAATGGCGCATATCTCATGTAGTCTACTACAGGTAAACTACCGTTCGTAACTATCTCCTTTGCCCATCTTAGAAATAAAAAAGGGTCTAAGTCTGGTCCAAGGGTCCAGCTACCAGTTGATACATCTTTTAATTTAGAAATGTTGAGAGAACGAACATACATAGATATCCAAACAAGCCAAACTAATATGGGGTAAACAAAAAATTTTTCTTTATGGTAGTAAATTAAAAGTGAGGATATAGCAAGCGAAATGCTAAGTAAAAACCAATTTAGACTTTCAATGCTAGAATAAAAAATTGATAAAATAGGAATATTTATAGAGAATTTAGTTAAAAAACTAAAAATTAATGCTATAGCTGTAAGGATTACCAAAACAGACAAGAATTTATTTTTCCTAGAAAAATCTATTATTTTCTCTTTTCTTAGTTCAGCTATTTCCTTGTTATTTTCCATGTGAATTATTCTTGCATTTCGTCAAGTAACTCTGAAGCACTCTTTTCCCTTTCAATACAATTTGTATTTCCACAGTTTGGACAAACTTTTGGAGTCACTTTTACTTCCATTGAAAAAGAGTAATTACATCTTTTACACCTAAATTTTGCCATCTTAGAGATTAGAAAATGTAGTATTAAAATGTTTTTAGTCTATATTATATCATTAAAAAACTAGAAAAGCTTTGGAGTTAAGAATACCTCTATTAAGCCTGCAATTACTAAAATTAATATGGCAACAACTATTAAGATAATTGAATCATAAATAATGTCCCAAAACCTAGATGTTTTAAACTCTTTTCTAACTATGGCTAACCCTATTATTCCTCCGGCTAAAGTACCTATAAAATAAGCTGCAATTTCTGGAATACCATGAATCATATACCTACCTAAACTTAATGGTAAGCTATAAATATCAGATTTAGCAAAAATAACCATTGCTGCAGCAATAACTGTAGCATTCCATGAAAGAATAAATATGCCTCCTGCCCCAAATATTACTGAAAAAACTACTGCAAAAATTAAAACATAAAGATTATTTGTAAGTATTCCACCAAATAACCTCCCACCACTTATTTCTCCTGTTACAAATCCTGTTCCACTTACCCCTTCTTTAATACCATGCTCATTAACACAACCCTGGTAATTTTGAGGACTGTTTATTGAACAATAAGTTTCTATTTGAGCTCTAAAATTATCAGGTGAACCTAAAACTATATACCAAAATGAAAAAGCAATTATAAAACCAACAAACAACCATAAAAAGGCATTTATAGCCTTGCTATGCTCTGTTAAAAGACGTATTCCTCTAAGTGAAGCACTTTTATTTTCCTCCATTCTAATAGTATAATATACATAAGGCATAGAAAACATAACAGCAAATGTTACAATTATCATACCAGAATATTTAGATAAAACAGGATCACTTGCAAATATCCAATTAACTAAAATAACTGAAAGTGTTGCATAAAAAATACCTACAAAGAAAAGTTCCCATGGCCTCCTCTCAGATCTTCCTGGACTTAAAAGCATTTCTAACATAACTATTGGAAGAATTTTATCTTTTTAATATTATACTTTTAGTAAATATTATTTTCATTCATAATATTATCAAGTTCTTTGTTTATAGCATCTATATGCATGGATATTTCTGGTTTTATAGTATTAAATTTGCTTATCTGGTTTTCAATGACCTCTTTTATCTCGCCAAAAGTTTTTGGAACTAAGATTTTTGAACCAACATCAACCATTATTTCTTTCTTCACAACTGACTTAATGTATATCCCTTTTCCAAACTCACTAAAAATTTCATTTTCTTTAGTATTTTCTAAATATTCTAAGTCTTTCTTGATTAAGTCCAATTCTCCTATTTGTTGTTCGATAATTTTTAATTGCTCCTCATACTGATTAACTTGATTTTCAAGTATTTGCAACTTCAAAATTTCTTCCTGTTTATTTTTTGTTTGATTTTTTACCATTTTTTGTTTTTGGAAACCTTTCTTAAAGGTTTATTCTAAACAACCTTTAAAACTTTTCTTAATACTGTACTAAAAACTATTGAGAATATTAAATACATCCATAGCCATGTAAGAAATCCGAAAAATTTAAAATCAGGTATTTGAGCAAAATAGTCTACAAACCATCTAAATAATAAAACTAAAGGGATACCTGTATAGATTATAGGTCTCATGGAATGTTTCATCATTTCACCCATAAATTCAAACTGCTTTTTATTGAGTTCCATTATTTTATCTGGCTGATTTTTGTATTGTTTCATATCTTCAGAAAGCTTTTTTTGTTCAGCCTTTAAACTTCTCATAGTTTCTTGGTCAGTACCATATTTTTGAATTAAAGTTGTCATTAATGTAATTATCAGTGTTATTGCTAACATTCCAATTGTTACATGCCAGTTTAATAAACTGCCAAGAATAGGATCTAAAATATAATGTATTGCACTACTTATTTGAGGTACAACATTCCATAATGAAGCAATTGCTAAAGAAGCAATCATAACAATTGCAATTCCTAAAAAACTACCTTTTTTGTCCATGTTATTAAGAACTAAACACCATTTTTAAATTTACTTGATTATTTTATTGAGAAATTAAAATTAAATAAGAATTATAATCTTGTTACTACTAATAAATTAATAGTAAGAGAAAGGTTTATAAACTAAATATTTTTACATAAAACATGGAAAACTATGTTCAATTAATACCTAGAGAAATAAGAGAAGCAAGCAGGCCTAGAGCTAGATTTTTATCAAGTGAAGAACAAACTAAATATGATGAAGCTGTTAAAGAATTTAATTCAGAAAAGGCAAGAAAAACCTTAGCTGTTTCTCAAAAGGGATCAAATTTACCTAAAGTTATTTTATTAAATAATCTAGGAATAAGAACTGCAAATACTTCTCAATTGTACAATATTTGGTATGCAAATTCTGGTTTTCTAAGTGGAACTTATGAAGATGTTGCTAGTGTTGTTTTAAGAAGTAATGGAGATTCTCATAATCCAAATGATTTATTAGCAAAAGAGCTTGCTAAATCTATTGATAGAAGCTTTGAACATTCTTATGTTTTAACTGGGTTAAAATTAAAAGAAGATGATAATTCTCAATATGGATTGATTTTAGTTCCTGGGAAAAATTTTGAATATTTTAAAGCTCCTGAATTAGATCATTTAAATAACCAAAAAAAATTTTCGAGAGTAGATGAAAGAGGAATACCAATATTTGAAGATAATGGATCTAAAACTTTATATACAAGACAAGACGGCCTTTCGAGGTTTTTCATCTACGGGTACTCGTACTTGTTCTCCTACAACTGGCTCTTGTCTGATTCCGACTCGGATGGTAGGGTGGTCGTCGTTGACGCCGAAGGCGTCGCGCCAAATTTAGAAGATTACATAGCAAACCTTAATCAAGAAAGAACAAGATTAAAAGCTGAAGTTGATGTTAGATATGCAACTGCAATAGGTATTTTGCAAGATAAAAAATAATAAATACTTCTTATTTTTTCTAATATTCCTAGTCATTTAATGGCTGGGCCACACGTCAGTGTATTAACACATTATTTAGATTTATTTTAAGTTATGAAATACAGAAGTTCCTTGCGAGGAACTTCAGTGAAGAAATACCTTGAATTATTAAGTATTTCCCAATTGATAAGCTGGCTACATCCTTTCGAGGCTTTACATCAACAGGAACTCGAACTTGAACTCCAACAACAGGAACTTGTCTAATTCCAACTCGAATGGTAGAATGGTCCAGCTGGCTAGTTATTTAATATGGAATATAATAATCTTTATCCTGAAATTTATAATTTGAGCAATCTACTTTTAGCTTGGAGAAAAGCAAGAAAAGGAAAGACAAAAAAACTATATGTTAAAGAGTTTGAAAAAGATACTCTCAGAAATTTACTTTTATTGCATGAAGAATTAAAAAATGAAACTTATTTTCCTAAAAAATTAAAAATATTTATTTTAAGAGACCCAAAGACTCGCAAAATTGCTAAATCAGATTTTAGAGATAGAATTGTTCATCATGCTTTAGTCAGAGTTTTAGATCCTATTTTTGATAAATCATTCATTTATGATTCATGTGCAAACAGGAAGGGAAAAGGTAATTTATTTGCATTAAAAAGACTAGAGAAATTCAAAAGAAAAGTTACAAATAACCTTAATTCAGAAGCATATTGTTTGAAAGCAGATATAAAACATTATTTTGAAGAAGTTGATAGAGATATATTAATAAAACTGTTAAGAAAAGAGATTAGTGATGAACAAACTATTATATTAATTAAAAAAATAACTGATAATAACGCGATTAGAGAAATTTAACCTCGCAATTTTTTGCGAATATATACCTTAATGAGCTAGACTATTTTGTTAAACATAAAATAAAAGCTAAGTATTATATTAGATATGTAGATGATTTTATTATTTTACATCAGTCTAAAGAACAACTTGAAGAATGGAAAATTAAGATTGATGAATTTTTGCAGAAAGAGTTAAAATTAAAATTACACCATAATAAATCTAAAATAACTAAATTATCTCAAGGAATAGATTTTGTAGGATTTAGAAATTTCTACCATTTTAAACTTTTAAGAAAAAGAAACATTAGAAATATGAAAATGAAAATAAAAATATTTAATGAAGGGCTAATCAGTAAAGATAAATTGGACAAAAGCTTTCAAGGCTGGCAGGCTTATGCAAAATGGGCAGATAGTTATAAATTTAAGAAATAAGATTATTAAAGAAGTGAATAGTTAAGAAAAGTTGTTGATAACATAACCTTTAATTTAAACAAAATTAATAAAAGAAATCCTTGCTCTTAAAAGGAGAGTTCATAAAGAGAATCTTGGCGTAGAAAGGAAGATTCATAAAAGAAACCATTGGTGTCTTTTATTACTTAATGAATTTTCTAAGTGCAGGAGACATGTCCATTGAGTGTTGTTGAGCTATTTGTTGATAGTACTGATACATAATCATAATTACTAGTAAGAATGATGTTCCTTGTATTAGTGTCCCTGCAAGATCTGATACTGCTGCTAGTAGCCCTATTGCAATTCCACCCATTATAGTTAAAGGCAAAATATATCTTTCTAAAACACTTTCAAGTATTCTTTCATCCTTCCTAAATCCAGGTATTGTTAGCCCTGATTTCATAATATTTTTTGCCTGAGTTTGTGCATCCATACCACTTGTTTTTACCCAAAAAAATGCAAACAAAACACTAAACACTACATAAAACAAAATATGAAATATTGATTGCCAAATCATCATTAGCGTGAAACTTTTAGTTATTATTGCCTGTAAAAGATTACTTGAATTTATCCATAGTGAAAAACCAGAAACAGGAACTCCTCCCTGGAATCCCCCTAAAAATGTTGCATGACCTAACCAGTTTTCTAAAAGTCCTGCTGCTAGCTGAATATTTGCAGCTAAAGCAGAAACTAAAATAACTGGCATAACTGATGTATAAAAAAATGCAAGAGGCCATTTAATAGCATATCCTCTTAATCTATCAAAAGATAAAGGAATTTCAACTTTTAATGATTGTGCCCAAACAATTATTAAAAATACAACTATTGTTGAAATAATTGTAGATGCTGCAATTGTTGCCCCAATTGTATTTCCATTTATTATAGAGTTAACTAGTACTAATAGCTGTCCACTAGAGGCTAAATTTCCTTCAGGTCCTATAAACTGGAACAAACTAGTAAACAATCTCCATGAAACTCCTGCTGCAATAAACAATGAAACTCCTGAACCAAAGCCCCATTTATTTGAAACTTCATCCATTAACATTATTGCAATTCCTCCTAAAACTAGCTGAATTATTACTACCCAAGCATACCCAGGTGTAGCTTCTAACCCTTTCATAAGAACAAAAACACATGCTTCAAATATTACAAAAAATATAACCATTAATTTTTGAATACCCTGAAAATATTTTTTCCCTTCTGCAGTCGAAGTATCAATATTAATGATTTTACTTCCAACTAACAACTGTAAAATAATAGAAGCTGTTACAATTGGTCCTATACCTAAAGAAATAACACTACCAAAATCAGTTCCAAGCAAAACTGCTAAATTCTCAAATCTTGATAAAGCATTACCTGATAATCCATATAATGGAATATTTGCTAAAATAAAAAAAGCTCCTAGAATAATTAAAGTCCATTTTGCCTTTACCTTGAAGTCAAGTTTTTTTTCAACAGGTGGTTGAACTTCAGGAAGATTTTTTATTAGTTGTTTGATTACCATTCTTTAGTATTACCTCTCCCCCAGCCTTTTTTATTTTATTAATGGCTGATTTTGATGCACTAAGTGCGCTAACTTTTATACTTACAGCTATCTCTCCATTACCTAAAATTTTATAATTATTTAAATCAACCTCTTTTTTACCATTTGCCATTTTTTCTATTTCTGAAACATTAATAATTTCATAATTTTTTGGTTTAGGTCTTAATCCATGTCCACCAAAATAATTCATTCCTTTCTTTATTATCAAAGTTTTTTTCTGATCAGCTCTTTTTCCAGTACCAGCCATTCCTTTCCCACCTCTTTGACCGCTACCTCTACCTTTTTTCATAAATCCTCTTCCATGAGTATGACTCCCCCTCATTCTACTAACTTTTTTTCTTTTTTTATACAGCATTTTTTAATTTCTCCTTATTTTGTTTTGATTTTATTCTTTCCAATAAGTATTCTTTTTCTTCTTTGCTGAATTCGTAATCTACTCTTTCAATATCAATTCCTACAGGGTAAGCTGGATCATCTTCTCCATCACACCAATATGTCATTCTTAAACTCCTATTATTTCTATTACAATAGACTTCTAGTTCTCCTTCTTTGTTTTGTCTTACAAAAGTATGCCCTTCAGGTCTTTCTATTCTTGAAAACCATTCAGTTTCAACAGGGTTTAAGCCAATATATAAGCCATCAAATGATTCATGATTACTAAACATACCATGAAATTTTTGTGCATGTAAATAATAAACATTTCCATGAACTGGTTTTATTCTGCCATTATTATTCATCTTCATAATCCCCCAAATCTTCATCAAATTCCTCTTCTTCATAAACCATGTCTTTTTCTCTTTCTTCAACTATCTCTTCTGGAAGTTGTACAAAACTATCTATTCGACCGCATTTTTTACATTCTTCAGGAGATTTTTCTCCATAGATTGTTTTTCCACATTCACATTCCCACACAAATCTAGATTTAGCTACCATTATAATCCAGCCTCCCTTAAAAGCGTGTCATAATCGTCAAACTCATTATCTATTCTTGCAAAGTAATTAATAATTCTGCTTGGTTTTAAATATTTTAAAGTATTACAGACTGGAGCATTATATTTTTTCATAGATATAACCATATCTATGAAATTATTATTAAGTTTTTCTCTTGATAAGGTTTCTAATTCATCACCTTGTACTTTTATAACTAACTCTTCTACCCCTTGATTTTCTATTATACACCCTTCATTTACTTTAGATATTTTAAAGTCTTTATTTACTGCATATTTAGTTCTTGTAGTATTCATAACATCCTCAAAATTAGTTTATTTATTTCTTTATTCTCCCCTAAAACTCCCTTTGGAAAATGCTGTTTAGTGTTTATTCCACCTCTTGGAGGATGTAACCTAAAAAATGGTTTTATGCCAGATCCATCAAGAGTTTTATTTTCATTTAAATATTTAATAACTTTTTCAACATTTATTTTTTCTTTTTTATCTTCTGATTGTCCTCTTTTATTTATTAGTTCTTTTAAAGTATTTTCATCTATTTTCTCATAAGAAATAAAATTTCTTACTTTTTTTAACATTCCAATTGTTTCTTTAGTTTCAGAGACGATAACACATGAGTATTTTCTTCTTAATCTAAGTCTGTATAAAGTTTCCTCTACAGGCTTGTTTATATTTACCATTCCAGATATTCTTATAACTACTATCATGCTAATTTCTTCAAAGCCTCCATTACTGCTTTACCATAATTCATTGTAGTTCTTTTGTGACCAAATGATTTACTGTATATATCTTGTATTCCTGCTAATTTCAGTATTTTTTTTCCTTCATTACCAATAACAAGACCAGTTCCTTGTGGAGCAGGTATAAGTGTAATGCTTACACTTCCACATTTTCCTTCAACCTTTAATGGAATACTATGCAATTCATGTGAAGATCCTTCAAAGCTACCACTTCCTCTTTTTATTTTTATTAAGTTTAGCTTAGCTTTTCTAAGTGCTTTTTCTCTTGCTGGAAGTGTCTCCTTAGATTTTCCAAAACCTACTCCAACATGACCATTTTTGTCGCCAACCACTACAAATGCTGAAAATGTTATTACATTACCCTCTTTAGTTTTTTTCTGAGATTGTCTCCAAGCTCTTCTTTTACCACCACCAAATTTTCCTTTAGACTGGCCTACAAAGAGTAAGTCATGATCAACACTTAATAAATAATCAACAATTTCTGGTTCAAGTATTTTCATTTTATTATCAAGCACTTCATCAATATTTTTTATTTTACCTCCTTTAACCATTTTTCCAAGCTTTGTTTGAGGAACCCATGAGTCTAAGTTTTCATGTCCTCTTGCTTTTTTTTCTACTACTTCTTTCTCTACTATTTCTTCTGCTATCTCTACTAATTCATCCATTTTTTCTCTTTCTTCAGATTTTTTTATTATTTTTTCACTCATTTTATATTACCCTTTACTTTTTTCACCATTTCCGAAAAGTCTTTCTTCGTATTTTTACCACTTATCCTATCTTCACTTGGAAATATTTTCTCATTGTGTGGAATATTAATTCCTGCATCAATAATACCCTTTACTAAAGCATATATTCTTGACCCATGAATATTTCTCTGTAAACCAGTGTCTATAATACTCTCATTATCTTTATACTTTTCAAGTATTTTTTTACCTAATATATATCCAGTTAGATAAGATGCAGGTATTGATTTTAATGATCCTATAGATTCTTTAGGCCAACCATATTTAACAAGTTCTTTTGAGGTTACACCTATTAATATTGTGTCTTTTGCATTCTTACTCTGCACATACTGGGCAATTAAGTATTTGTTTGTCTTTCTTATTACAATTCTTGGTTTATCTTGTTTAAGCAAACCCATTCTTAATTTGTAGTCTGTTTTATTCTCATTTCTTCTTTTTCTTACTGTTCTCATTTTATTGCAAACTCTCCATTAGGTGCCTTTTACTTTTGTAAATTCTATTTCTTATTTGTTTCCTTAAATCAATATGTTTTTCTTTTGTTATTTTTTCCTGATCTTTTAAACTTTTAATATATCTTCTTAATTTTCTTGTAATTTTTACATATTCTTGTTTTCTACTATTTACTTTAAGCTTTATTTTTCCTGCCCTTCTTCTTTGTTTCCTTTTTACATTTTTCTTTCTGCCTTTAGGCTCTTTTATTTTAATTGCTCCGCCTTTAACAAGGTCTTTGATATCTTGCCTTGTAATAGCTTCTTTAATCTCTTCTAATCTATTAATATTAAATTCTACTCTTCCCATTCCAACTCCAAGAGTTTTTGCAGCCAATTTTTTCTTATTTAATAGGTTCATTTTTTTACCTCAGTCTTAATCCCTTGTTTCATCCTAGAAATAAATTTCTTTGGATCAAAATTTATAAATTCAATATTTTTGTCTTGACATATTTTTGAAATCATTATTTTTTTCTTTATTCCAAGTTTACCTAATTGTAAAGTTTTACCCTTTACATCTTTTAGATCGTTGATATTTCTAATTATTTTAAGCTCTTTCCCATTTACTTTACCTCTATTAGCTTTGTTTTGTTTATATCCTACTTTAACAACTAAAGGATGACCTTTAGTTTTAAGTCTCATTTTATTATCTCTACCTCTAGGTCTTCTCCACTTCTGGTTTTTCTTGCTTTTTTTGCCTAGTTTGATGTATTCATTAGTATTTCTTCTTAGGAATCTTTTATTTGGCATTATATTTCCCTCCCAGGTTTTTCAGTAATATATATCCCATCTTGGAATTTTCTTCTATCTCTATTTTTTATTTGAGTTGCTTTTTCAATATTAGCTGCAGTCTGGCCAGCTGTTTCTTTATTATGGGACTTAATTGTTATTATATTCCCTTTAATTGAAACATCTGCTTCAGGAAGTAGCTTTGCCACCCTATTTTTTCTCTCTCCTAAGAAGTTTTTTACTATGAGTTTATGGTTAGAATTATCTAACTCAATACTAACTGGAAAATGTGAATATGCCACTTCAAGTTTATACTCAAAATCATTAACCAAACCATTAATCATATTATTTATATGAGCTTTAGTAGTATACATTATTTTACTTTCACTTCTTGTAGCTTTTTTAGAATGTAAAATTATTTTATTACCTTCAACTTTAACGGTAAAATTTTGTAAGCCGATTTTTCTAATTATAGTTTTATCCCCAGCCTTTGCTATTATTTTATTACCCTCTAATTTAAATTCGATTCCTTCAGGGATTTCTATTGCTTCTTTAATTTCTTCTTTCATTTTAGTAAAAATAAGCTAATAAACTTCCCCCAATTTTTTCTTCTAGAGCTTTGTTATGTGTAATAACTCCTTTATTAGTTGAAATAATTATAATTCCTAAACCAATTCCTGGTAAATATCTCCTCATATATTTATTTATAGAATATGAATCAACATTAAATCTCGGTTTTATCGCTTTACATTCTATTATTTTTCCTATAGCTATCGATAATTTATTCCCAGAAATATCATAATTTTCTATATATCCTTCTTCCTTAGCTAAATTTAATACTTCCATAAGTAGTTTAGAATGTTTAGTCATGACTACTTCTTTCTTTCCAGCTTTTTTCGCATTCATTATCTGGTTCAATGTGTCTGATATTATATCTTGGCTCATTTTGTTTTTATGTTTGAAAACCTTTTATAAAGGTTTATTTATGAATATTTTTTAAATCCAATCTCTTCTGCTACTTCTCTAAAGCATTGTCTGCAAAAGTTTAATCCATACTGGCTAACTCTTGCCCCATAACGGCCACAACGCTCACATTTTTGGGCAGCAATACCAAATTTTCTATCTTTAGGTTTATTATGCTTCATGAATTTTCTAGCAACAGCTGGTTTATTCTTTAATTGATTCATTAATTTTTTCCAATCACTTGCTGTCATTCTACTCTCACATTAAAATTTTCTTTCATATATTTAATTATTTCATCCTGAGTTACATGATGTCTTTCAGGTAATCTTCCACGTTTTACCTTTTTAATACTAACTCTTTTTCCTTTTCTTGAAAAAACTAGAACTACATTAAATCCTATCATTCCAATTTCCCTATCATATTCTTCACCAGGGATTTCTATGTACTCTTTTATTCCAAATCCAAATTGATTCTTTGCAATTTGTTTTTTCTTCATTTTATTATCAACAGATGCAAGCAACCTTTTAAGCAGATTTTTAGCTTTTTCTCCTCTAAGTGTTACCATACAACCAACTTCCATCTCAGGTCTTATCCCAAATCCTGGTATTCTTTTTGAAGTTAGTCTTCTTGAAGGTTTTTCTTTAGATATTTTTTCTAATAATTTGTATCCTTTCTCAAGTTCATCTTTCACACCTCCAAAAGATAAAACTAACTTTTCCATTTCAACTTCTTGCATTTTATTCGGCATTTTGGAAACCTTTTTCAAACCAGAAGAATCAAAAGATTCTTTGTGCACCAAGTTCTTGCGAACCTTAGTGGGTTCATTTTCCATATGTTTATTTTGTACCATTTTATTCAATTATCATTATCTCATTTTTACCTATTTCAAATTTAGATTCTTTAGATTTGATCAAAATTTTCTCTCCAACAGACTCTATAACACCCTTTTCCCCTCTATGTTTACCACCTATAATCATAACTTTAGATTTTTCAGATATAGGTAGAATTTTAACTAATTTCTTTTCTTTAAAATTAATAATAGCTGAGTCTCCAACAGATATTTTTTCTTTAGATAGTATATTTCTACCATCACCGAAGTTTAACTGTGTTACCCCCTTTTTTAGAATTTTCTTATTACTTAGTTTAGATATTTTGGAGTGAGATTCCTTTTCATTTATTTCATCAAAACTAACTTTTCCAGTATCTGAGAAATTAAATTTGTAATATTTATTTAATGAAGGTATGCCTATAGAGTCAAATACTACTAATGTTCTACTTTCATCTCTTAATTTTTCATCATTAACTAAGATTTTTCCTTCTCTCAGAATTTTTACAAGTTCTTTCCTTGTTTTTACAATTTTAAGAACATCTCTTAATATTACAAGTAATGGTATACCATTATTTTTTGAATGACTTGGTACAACTAAATATTTTGTACCTTTTCTAGATATTGGCCACATTTTATTTGTATTTGGTCTTTTCAAGTGCATTTTATTTTTTCTCCTCCACTTTAGTCTTTACTTCTTTGTTTTTTTTATTCATTCTTTTTAATCTTTTTTTATCTTCTGAACCAATACTTATTATTTGTAAGTTTGATGGGTGAAAATAAACATTAATTTTAGTACCATCTTTTTTCTTATTTTGTATCCCTTCTATTGTTACTCTCGTCCTTTTTAAACTAACATTATTAATTTTCCCATTTTTCCCATTGAATTTACCTCTAAGTATCTTAACCTCATCACCCTTCCTCAAAGTTAAACTCCTGATTCCATAAGTTTTTCTTAAACCTTTAGCTAAATTACTTGAAACAAATTTATTTTTTGTATGCAATGGAGCATTAGCTAAATATTTTCTTTGTTTTCTTCTCTGTTTACTTGATTTCCAATGTTGTGAAAATTTTTTATTCATTTTAAACAACTATCCTCGCAATTTTAGCTACACTAACCCATCTTTCTAATACTTCACGGGCTATTGGACCTTTAATTTGAGTTCCCTTAGGGTTTCCCTTTTCATCTTTTAATAATGCAACAGCATTATCACTAAAGGCAATCCTTTCCCCATTTTTTCTCCTCCATGGTTTTCTCATTCTAACTACAACAGCATCAAAAACTTCACCTTTCATCTCCGGTTTTCCTTTTCTAACAGAAACTTTGACCCAGTCAGATATTTTTGCATATTGCTGCCTTTTTTTAACTGTTTTTCCTCTTTTAACAGAAACTATTCTTACTATTCTTGCTCCACTATTATCAGCAGCTACTACTTCACTTCCAATATTTAATCCTCTTGTTGCTCTTGCACTTATTGCTTTCATTTTGTTTCCTCCTTAAATTTTTCCATTATCTTCATTTTAACATCAACATCCCTTATCTTTTTTACAACAAGATGGTGAATAATTTTACTTAAAGGTCTGCATTCAGCAACTTGTATGTAATCTCCAAGGTTTATTTGATTTTTCATACTTTCTGGAAGATAAGCATGGACTTTAGTTTGATACTTCGCATACCTTTCATATTTTCTAATATATCTTATTCTTTCTAGTTGAATAGTAACTCTTTTGTCGAACTTTCTTATTACATAACCCTCAAATTTTCTTCCTCTAGTTCCAACTACTCTGTTTCTTACTTTCAAGTCTATCTTCTTGTTTTTCTTTTCCATTTTGTTTTTGGGTTTTTAGTTGCTAATTGAACTTTCTGAAAATCCAAGTCTTGCAAGGATTGGTTTGATTTTTCTTCTATGATCTCCTTGCAACTCTATTGAGTCGTCTCTTACTGTCCCTCCACAACCAAGTTCTTCTTTAAGCTCCTTGGCTATTTTCTTGAGGTCAGTTCCTTTGTCAAACCCTGACACAATTGTAACATACTTACCAAATTTTTTTTTGGCTGTTGTTACTTGGATTCTCTGTTCGCCTCGTGAGAGATCTTCCCACGCTATAGCCTCAACTGGCAACCCTGTTTTTGGATCTATCTCCATTGTTTTGTTTGTTGAGCATTTTCAAATTTGCCAAAGTTTTTTTTAATTCTTTTATCTTTACTTTTCCACCTTTACTAGCAGTTACCCTTGCTTTTACCATTTCCATTTCCATTTCATTTATTTTTTTTATAATATCATTTTTGCCAAGTTTTGACAGTTCTTTAAACCTTTTCATTTACACTCCTCCTTGTTATTGAGATTTGATCATGTATTTTTGCATCAGGATGTAATATACTTACACTAATTCCTATAGCTCCTGTTTTTGTGCTTGCAATAGCTTCTGCTTTATCAACAACCTTTGAACTATCCCCTACTTTTTTCAAATAACCTTTCTTAAATCTCCAAGTTCTTGCTCTTGCACTTGGCAATTTCCCAGCTAATTTAATTTCAACTCCCTTAGCTCCAGCATCAACTATCTGTTTTAACATTCTATATGCAACAATTTTAAATTTAAGAGAACCCTTATTTTCAATACTAAGAGCAATTTCATCTGCAACTCCTTGAGCGTCTAAGTATGGATTTGTTATTTCTCCAATTTCAATATGTGGATTTTCAAACTTAAATTTCTTTTTAAGAACCTCTGTAAGTTGAGTTATTTTTTCACCACCTCTACCAATAATTAATCCAGGTCGACTAGTCATAATAACAATTTTTTCCCCAACAGGAGTATATTCAATATTAACTTTACTCACTTTTCCCTTCCCCAAATATTCTTTTACAAATTCTCTTATCTCAAATTCATCTTTCTTAAACCTAACAAACTTATGTTCTTCCATTATTTCCTTCTCCTTATTTTGGAACCTTTTTCTAAAAGGTTCATTTCTTTAGCTTTTATTGTAATATGTGTCCTCTTGAATTTCATTGATCCAAATCTATGTAGTTGATTAGGGGCTTTATTTGGAATAGTTTCATAGATTATTGTTTTGTCAACATCCATACCATGCATATTACTATTTGAACTTAAAGTCTTTAATAACCTTATAAACTCTTTAGAAGAATTAATTGGATATTTTCCAGACATGATTTTTCCTTTTCTATGAGCTATTTCACCAGACATAGGAACAGCTTTTTTCTTTAATAAAACCTGATTTAAATCTTTAATCGCATCTTCAATTTTCTTATTTCTTATAAATTTACCAATTGCTTTACTTTGTTTTAAAGATATCCTTAAACTTCTTCCATAAACACTTGATTCTGTTCTTTTTGGAGCTTTACCCTGAATTTTTTTTACTTCCTTTTTCTCCTCAACTTTTTCTCCTTTATTTTCTTCATCTTTGGAAACCTTTTCTAAAGGTTTATCTTCTTCTTTCTTAACTGGAGCCTCAGCTATTTTTCTATTTTCACGTATAATATTTGTTTTCTGTATTTTTGACTGATTTAATTGTTCATCTGCCATTTATTTTACACTCCTTGAAGCACTTGATTTAGTTGCCCCTATACCTGCAGCTCCATGTTTAACCATTGTCCTTGTTAATGCAAATTCTCCTAATCTGTGCCCAAGCATCTCAGTTATAACATCAATTTTAAGGAATGTTTTTCCATTATGTACTCCTATACTTGAACCTACCATTTCTGGAACAATGACTAATTCTCTATCATGTGTTTTTATCGGTTTCTTTTTATCATTTCTTTTTCTGCATTTAGTAAGGAATTTTTCCATACTATCACTATTTCTTAAAACTGTTCTTCTTTCCCTAGATGGAAGAAGTTTTGCAAATTCTCTTATCTCCATTTTCTTAAGTTCTTCAAGAGTTTTACCTCTATACAAAAATTCTTTTTTTCTCTGAATTTCAACGTTTTCTTCTACCATTTTATTTTCCTTTCCTCTTTCCAGTTCTTCTTGCCCTTATAGAACCAACCTTAGCTCCTGGAGGCGCATTTCTTTTCGGAATTTTTCCAAGGTTTCCATGGGTTAAATTCTTTCCTCTTCCGGATCCAAATGGATGGTCTATAGCATTCATTTTTACTGCAGAAGTTCTTGGCCATAATTTACTTTTTGTTTTTTTAATATAAAACATTCTTCCTGCCTTCATAACAGGTTTATCTATTCTTCCACTTCCAGCAATTATACCTATGCTAGCTCTACAATCACCACTAAAATCTTTTTCTTTTTTTGAAGGTAATAGTAAAGTTACTTTATCTTTAGTTTTTTTCACAATTGTTGCAAAAGAACCTGCTGTTCTAATTAATTTCCCACCATCACCAGGATTTATTTCAATATTATAAACTTCTGTTTTAGTAGGAACATCTTTTAATTTTACAATACTTCCAACCCCATTTTCTTTTCCAATAGAAACTTTTTGACCTTCATACATTCCTTCTGCAGATGGATTAAAGAATATCTCATTATTTATTCTTATTTTTAACAATGGTGCTGAATGCCCACCAGAATGAACAAACTTTAATACTTCTCCTTCCCCATTAAGCATTGGATATTGTATTTTATGAAGAAAAGCTTTCTTTCTAACTCTATATCTTGGACCTCCATGCCCTCTTGCCTGACTAATTATTCGTTTACCCATTTTTCTTTATATCATTCCTAATTTAGTTGCAACATCTATTGCAAGATTTTTTTTGTTCAATTTAACATAAGCTATTTTTTTTGTTCCTCTATTAGAAGTATTTACTTTTTCAACTTTAACATTAAACATTTTTTCTACAGACTCTTTTATCTCTTTTTTATTTTTTCTACTATCAACTTCAAATAATATTATGTTTTCAGCTTCTATAAGTCTTATTGCTTTTTCTGTAGTTATTGGTTTCTTAATCATCTTTTCATCACTCCGTTAGAATTTTTTTCTAAGTTTTCAATATCTTTTATTGCTTTTTCTGTATAAACAGTTATTCTACCAATAGGGTACAAATCACTCACTATTAATTCTTTCACTTTTACATTATCTACCATATTAGTTTTTATTTTTTCATCATTACCTGTTATAATAATAATCCCTTTAGAAGTCTTTGATTTTCTATTTCTAAGTTTTCCTCTTCCCGAACGTGAATTTTTTTCTTTTAATATTTTTAATTTTCCTAATATTTTATCTAAAGAATTCATCAATTCTTTTGTTTTTAATTCTGATATTTTTGATTCTACAATTATTGGAAGTTCAACACCCTTAATTTCATCAATTCTATAATATCTTTCAACTATTTTTTCTGGATAAACTGTTGATGCTATTGCAGAATGCAAAGCAAATTTTCTTTCTTTCTTATTAATCCTTTTAATTTTTACTGTTCCTTCAGGTTTAGGACCATGAGCTCTTCTACCACCTCTTGTTCCAGATATCTCTGCACCTATCCAATAAAATTGTGTACCTCTACGCCACATAATTTTTCTCGGAATTCTAGACATTCCCCTCCCATAACCTGATTTCCATTTATGCCTTATATGTCTTATTATTCCAGATGCAGAATGTTGTCTTCCTGCTTTATAAGAAGGACCATAAGGATGAGTTATTTGTTCAGACTCAAAAGTTTTTTTCATAATATCTTCTCTTATCTTAGTTGAAAATATTTTAGGTAATTCTATTTCTTTTAATTTTTTACCATCTATTGATAGTATTTGTGATTTCATCTTAATTCAATAAATTCATAATTTTTTTTAGATTGTTTTTTAGTTGATCTTAAAGGATGAGTTATAACAAGCTGTCTTTTTGCCGGCCCTTGTACACTTCCTGTGATTAATATATAATCTCCATTTATATTACCAAAATGTCTGAAACCACCTGGAGGATTAATATTATTTTCAGAAGTGTTACCCACAAAAATAACTTTATTATTATATTGAATTCTAGTAAAGAAACCCATTTGTCCTGCCATAGGAACTCTGAATGTAACTCTTGCTGGATGCCAAGGCCCAATTGAACCTATCTTTCTCACTCCTTTCTCAGCCTTATGTTGTCTTAAACCTGCTCCAAATCTCTTAATAGGTCCCTGCAATCCTTTACCCTTTGTAACAGCTTTAATATCTATTAAACCGCTTTGTTGGATAAAATCTGAGACACTTATAGTTTTATCAAGATGTTCTTTTACAAAGTTAATTTTATCATCTAAACTACCGCCAAGGTTTATTTCTATTAAATCAGGAGTTTTTTTCATAAAATTCTTTAAGTCAGTATAAGCCACAATTCTCACATTATCATAATCTTTGTAATCATCAATTTTTTTTGTTATGTTCTTTGGCATTTTTATTTTCCTTATAAGCTCTTTATTCAAGTTCTTATTAAGCACATCTCCAATAACCTGGCCGTTTTTATAAAATCTCACAGAAAGTATTTTTAATTTAGGACATTCAACAATTGTAATCGGTATTGTCACTCTTTTATTTTTAGTCATAGAATCAGAAGTGTTATCTTTGACATAAGCACTAGCCATGCCAACTTTATAACCAATAAAACCTAATATTGGTTTGTCAGAATTTTTTGAAGAAACAATTTTCCAGTTGACACTAGGAATCAGTTTTTGGGCTCTTTTACGAGGCCAAAACTGCAAACTTCCTCTTCTCGGTCTTGATAGTTTTGCCATAGTCTACTTTTTTGCGGAGTATTACCATTTTAGGCTTCTTACGGATTAATTAATCCAAAAAAAGCGTATTTATAAAGCTATTGTTTTTATTTTATGCCGAGAATTCAACACTCTTTTCAATATTTTTACCATCTATAACCATTCTTCTTTTTATTTTACCTAATCTTACTGTATTTTCTCTCATTTTCAAAGGATCTGGTTCATTTTTAGGTATTTCCAATCCAGTAATTTCAAAATCATGGGAAATTTCTAATTTTTTAAAATCTGGAATATCAAAAATTAAATTTCTTACTAAGCTTTCATTATTCGTTTTTAATTTACAGAAATCAACCTTTGGCTGCTCACCTGATTTAGTGCTTGGTTTAGCTGATTTTGGAGGCTTAGGTTTTATTTTTAATTCTGTTTCACCAAAACTAAAAGAAAGGCCTATAAATGAAGTAGAAAATTTATCACAAATACCTATTATCTCTTTTTTATTCATTTCAGAATCAATGATATATTGTTTAACACCCATAAATTGTTTTTTATTTTTAAAATTTAATTCATTAGTAAGGTCTCTTGTAGAAACTACTATTCCAGTAACATTTACTTTTTGGTTTTCATTGATTAGTTCAGCTACATTTCTAACAAGCTCATTTGCATACTCTGAACTTGTATTTATAGAATAACCTTTGTTAGATTTTGAAGCTTTGATCAAAGCCTTGTTTTTATAAAATCCTTTGCTAAACTTTTGAAATTGAAGATGAACAAAATTATCACTTTTTTCATTAAATATTTTTTTTATGAATGAGTCCATTATATTAAACTTGAAGATTAGCTTATAAATTTTTTCATTAATGAATTTAACAAAGAATCTAGGGCAGAAAATGTTTATATATTATAAAATATATGTTATTATATGCCACTTAATGAAGAGTCAATTAAACAGCTTATTGCAATTGCCTTTATAGTAATGTTAATTGTTTTTACTTTTTTAATAATAAAACCAATATTTTTTGCTATAATTCTCGGATTAATTTTAGCTTATATTTTTAACCCAATAGATAAAAGATTAATTAAAGTAGTTAAAAGCGGAACAGTTTCAGCTTGTATAACTTCTCTTATTGTTGTCGCACTATTAAGTTTGTTTATTTGGTTTGTTGTACCTATATTAATTACTCAGATATTTAATACTTATAATTTAGTTATAGGCTTAGATATAACCAGTGTTTTGAAAGGAATTTTCCCAATTTTATTTGCTTCCGATCAAATAACCGCAAATTTTGCAGGGGCTTATAGTACATTTATTTCAACGACAACCCAAACAGTTTTACAGAAGTTCACTTCTTTTGTAGTTGATTTACCATCACTATTATTAAAACTTGCAGTTGTTGCGCTAGTTTTCTTTTATGGATTACGTGATGGTGGTAAATTAATAAAAGTTTTAGAAGATACTTTACCATTTAATAAAAGTTTAACAACAAGATTCATAAAAAAGTCAAAAGAGGTTACTTTCTCAGTTGTTTATGGTAGAATTATTATAGGAATTATGACAGGATTATTATCCGGAATAAGTTTTTATATAGCAGGAGTTCCAAATTCAACACTTCTAACTTTTATAGCAATCCTTGCAGGAGTAATTCCCATTGTAGGTCCATGGATTGTCTGGATTCCAGTTGTTGCAGGATTATTTATATCAGGGCAAACTTGGCCAGCTGTTTTACTCCTTTTGTATAATGGACTTTTTGTTTCATTTTTCGATAATATAACCCACCCATTATTTGTCTCAAGGCAATCAAAACTTCCCACTTCATTTACGCTTCTAGGTATGATTGGCGGATTACTTGTATTCGGAATATTTGGAGTTATTGTTGGCCCATTAATTGTTGCATATCTTGTAACTTTATTTGAAATTTATTTAGAATATAATGCTTCAAGACAAAAGAAAGAATAGTTAAACAACAACTTTCATTTTTTGATCAGGAAAATTTCCAACAGCAATGTTTTCAAGTCTTGTAACATACTCAGATTGTTCTTTTAATATTGCACCAATAACATTCAATCCAGGATAATAATGGTCTCCAACAATTGATCCTTTAGTGCCATCAAATCCCTCAACTTCATAAGCAACATCAAAATAAGTTTCTATAAGACCATTTTCATCAATAGGATAATGATATCCTTTATTTTCAGGTTTTATAGGATCTTCTCTAAATAAACCTCCTTCTTTTTTATAAGCCCTTACTAATTCTGGGTCAGAAGAAGAACCTCTTCTATCAACAAGCATAGGTCTATTTTTTTGTATACTAAGTGGACCTTGACAAAGCATTAAATTGTCTATTGTTCTAAATTGATTTCCGTAATATATAAGTCCAAGATCATAATTGATTTTTACTCTTTTACCTTTTTCAACATCATCAGAACTCATTGTAATTTCAATTTCTACTTGATCTAAGCTTTTGATAGGAGTATAAGCTTGTCCATATATCATAAAATCATTATGTATTTATTATTTTTAAACATTTATGTAAAAATTTATACTAAAATAATACGCCGACAGATTGGTTGCAGGATCAAAAACTCGCAGGTGGTTTTTAACGCCGACACCCGGAATCGAACCGGGGGGCCCCGAAGGGCTCTGGTCTCAAGCCAGATGCAATACCACTATGCGATGTCGGCTTAATTATTAGATAGAATTATTATTTTTAAACATTGAGATTTTTTAGCATATAGTTAAATCTCATGGCTTAAAGATTTTAAATAGAATTATTTAGGAATTTTTAAACATTGAGATTTTTTAGCATATAGTTAAATCTCATGGCTTAAAGATTTTAAATAGAATTATTTAGGAATTTTTAAAGCTCCCGTAAGAAATCCTATTGCTTTAGCTGAAGGATGAATTACGGCAGTTATTTATTTCTTGAATGATTATAAACAATGAGCTTGGCGTAGCTCATTGAAAACTCAATGTTAGCTATAGCTATGCTTCTAAGTAAATAAATTTATCGGAGGATAAAATGTACAAG
>JAGVWM010000007.1 GCA_018304325.1 Candidatus Pacearchaeota archaeon | reverse complement strand
GATATTAGGTTCTGTGGAAAGGACATGTATTATTCAAATCTTGGATAATAAAATAGGTTAACCTATCTTATTTTGTTTATTGTTTCGGAGATACTGTTAGTTTCATAAGCTTTTTAAGAACACCATATTTCTATTTTTATGGGTTATAAGCAAAGATTAAGAAAAATTAAACAGGCTGTATTTAATAAGCCTTATGCTTTTTATTTCATAATTATTTTTTTTGCTTACATTTTTATAAATATTTTAATTAATCAAACTTATGAAACATTTGAAACTTTTTTCTCGATTTACAGACCAAGTTTTTATTTACCATATATATTTCTTAATGTTCTAATTGCTATGTTGGTTGCACTTAATATTAATCTAATCATAATTAAATTCAAAGAGATAAGTTTTATGAGTGCTGGTTCAGAAGGTTTTAGTTTTTTAGGAGTTGTAGGAGGATTAGTTGGAGGAGCATGTCCTGGATGTATTGCTGGATTTTTACCAGCTATGCTTGGATTATTTGGAGTTGTAGGTTTTAGCCTTTATAACCTACCTTTTCGTGGTTTAGAGATACAAGTATTATCGATAGTTTTATTAATCATTGGTTCCCTTTTACTTTCAAGAGATTTGACTTGTAAAATACCTAAAAAATCAAAAAATAACTAAAATGGTTGAGGACTTAAGTTCAAATAATAAGTTTAAATGCGGGAAATGTGAGAGAGAATTTTCCAGCAAAGAAGCTCTTGAAATGCATATGAATGCTAAGCATTATGAAGCTTCGAGTGGGATTAAAAAACTAAGTAATGTTAATAAGAAAAAGATGAGGAATTGGGGAATTGTTTTATTATTAGTAATTATTGTTGTTGCAGCTGCTTATTTCCTTGCATTTAAACCAGAAGCTCCTGGAAAGTATAATGATTTTGCTCAGTGTTTAACTGAAAAAAATGCAACTATGTACGGAGCATGGTGGTGTCCTCATTGTAAAGATCAGAAAGATGCTTTTGGAGCAAGTTGGCAGTATATTAATTATATTGAGTGTTCAACTCCTGATGGTAATGCGCAGTTACCTGTTTGTACAAATGCAGGTATAAATGGATATCCAACATGGGAGTTGGGAAATGGAAGTAAAATTGATAAAGTTCTTACTCTTAAATATTTAGGCCAGTTAACTAACTGCACTTTACCTTAAATAAATTGTTACTACTAATAAATTTCTATAGAAGAAAAGTTTATAAATAGAGTATTTTTAGGAAAAGTATGGTAATTCAAGTAGCCCTTAGAAATGGAGCTAAAGAATCAGCAAGTATTTTAGATAATTTTGTTTTAGAAAAATATAATGAATCTATTAAATCTTATAATGGAAAAGCTAGAGGATTTCTTGGAAAATTTAGTAGCTCCAAAATTGGAGAGCTTACTGGTTCAAGTCCATTAATGCAAATTCATCTATTAAATTCGGGCTTGCTTCCAGAAGATGTAAGATTGGCAACGAGGGGCGAGTTAGAAGTTACAATTGGTAAAACTCCTAGTTTTTTACAAGGGTCGTATTATGATTTTGGGATAGCTTTATTGACTTCTGGAGATAATAATTATAAGCCAAACGATTTAATTGCTAAAGCTCTTGCAGAGCAGTTAAAATATAAAGGTATCGAACTTGGTGGTGGAAAATTAATTTATTTTTCTGCTTTTGACAAACCAGTTGATTCTGAAGAAAGCGATTATGGTTTGTTATTGAAATTAAAAGATTTAAGTGCAAGGGAATTAGATATTAGAAATTTAAGTGATTTTAATTGGAATTATCAGAGAGGAGAAGGGTCGGCCTGCGCTTATCTCTTCGGGGGCAAGGGCTGGGTTACTAGTGATTTTGAGCTTCTTGGTAGGTCTGATGACGGTGGCAGGGTAGTCGTCGTAAGTGGCGAAGCCACTTCACAAGAAATTTTAGGTAGATATGTTACTAAAATTGAGCAAGAGAGATATTCTGTTATTGCAAAAGCTCAAAAAGAATATTCAGAGAGAGAAGCAAGTTTGAGAGCATAATTATTTAAAGTTTTAATTCTTTATAATTGTCCTAGTCATATTAGTAATTTAGGTTAACTAAATTATTGGTGTTGCTGGGCTACACGCCTGTTAATCAGCACATCATTTAAATTTATTTTAAGTCATGAAATTCAACTGCGACAAATAGTAATAATTTATTTTAAAAATAAATAAACTATGAAACTTGAAGCAGTGGTGCTCTCTTTGAAAAAAATTCATTGACTAGGAGTTCCTTTTAGGAAAGGTTAATAGGCTACAAGTTACCGGCCTGCGCTTATCTCAACAGGAACAGGAACTGGAATGCTAATGATGAGCATCTTGAAGGTCTAATGGTAACGGCAGAATAGCTCAGAAATGGCTAGGGTTTATTTTTTCAAAAGCTTTAAATCCTATTATTACTATTATTATATAAAATGCCACTAGAAGATTTTTTAAACAAATTCATAGGTCTTGGAACATTAGTTATTCATATAATTTTAGGTTTGATGCTGATAAGTTATATTTATCATAAGTCTACTAAAAAGAAACTGCCGAAGTTTGGAAGCAACATTAAAAATTTTCTAAGTGAAAATGGTATTTTATTTGCTTTCTTATTAGTTTTAGGAGCAACTATTGGAAGTTTGATATATTCTGAGGTAATTGGTATCCCTGCTTGCGATTTATGCTGGTATCAGAGAGCTCTAATTTATCCTCAAGTTATAATATTGGGAGTTGCACTGCTAAAAAAGAATAAGGAAATATTTGATTATGTTTTAGGTTTAAATATTGTTGGAATAATTATTGGAGGTTATCAGTATGTTATGCAGATGATAGGATATTCAGGACCTTGTCCTGTTAGTGGAGGAATAAATTGTTTTTCTAAAGGTGTATTAGAATTTGGGTATATTACTATTCCTTTAATGTCTTTGACAGTTTTTGTTGTTGTTATAGTACTTACTTGGATGGCTAAAAAAGATAAACATGCTGAAAAGATTGAATAAAATGTCAAATGAAAGTTCGAAATGCTAAAAAAGAGGATTTTAAGAGTTATCTTGAAATAAAAAAAGAAAGTTTAAAAGAATATTCTAAAATAGCTGGATGCAAAATAAATTTAACTGATAATCAGATTAAAAAAGAGTTAATAGAATCTATAAATAATCCTAAAAGATTTCTTTTAATTATTGAAGACAGGGAAGTTGTGGGTTATCTTATTGGAAGTATAATCATAAGTGGGCATGAACCTTATGGGTATATTGATGATGTTTTTATACATAAAGATTTTAGGGGAAAGAGTTTTGGCACAAGTTTAATTAATAAATTTATTAAACAAAGAAATTGCGGTTAGGTGTTAACATAAAAAATAAAAAAGCAATAGGATTGTACAAAAATCTTGGATTTAAAATTAAACATTATGAAATGGATAAAGAATTCTAAATTATAGAAATATTTATAAACTATGCTTATTTGATATCAATTGATATAAAATGGCTATAAATAAAATACAATTTAAGGAATCTGAAATAATTGAAAAAGAAGGAAAAACTGAGAAAAGATATCCTAATCTGATTACTGTTTTAATGGTTGAAACTTTATTAAAAAAACATAGAAATATTCCTATGAAAGTTTCTGAAATAAAGAAAAAACTTCCAAAAAAAGTTATGCATCAGACTTTAATTATTATATTAGAATATCTTTGGAAAAGTGGAAAGATAATTTATGGACCTAAAGGAGTGCAGTGGATTTATTCTGAACCAGAACATCTTAAAAAAATGTTTGAAAATTCGTTAAGTATATAAATAAGAATTATTAATAATATTTATGGCTTCAATTAGTGTTCCAGTTGATAAATTGAATAAGGTATTAATGGATGTAGAAGTTCTAATAGGAGATGTAGCTTTGCTTATTAATCAGGATGAAACAGCTAAAAAAAGGCTTTTAGATGTTAAAAATGATCCTTCAAAATCAGTTTCTGAAGAAGAACTTAATAGTTATCTTAAAAAAAGAGGAGTAGAAATTGAATGAATGGATTATTAAATTACATCCAGATTTTCTTAGAGATTTAGATAGATTAGATAAAAAACATTTAGAGATATTTTACAAGAAAAAAGAAAAGATTAAACAAAATCCTTTAAGGTTAAAACATCTAAGCGGTGGAGATAATTGTTATAGAGAAGAAATAACAACAAATATTAGACTTATTTACTATATTAAAAAAAATATAATTTGGTTTCTTACAATAGGCAAACATGATAAAGCTTATGAAGATTATCTAAAAAGATTACATGATCTAAGAAATAAATTAAATAAAAATTAATTTTTGTGAAGAATGGAATTAAAACAGAAAATATACAGTAATTTGAAGAAAGTTCCTAAAGGCAAAGTCATTACATATAAAGAACTTGGGAAAGCTGTTAATTCTAAGGCTTATAGGTTTGTTGGAACTTGCATGAAAGAAAATAAATATCCTAAAGAAATTCCTTGTTATAAAGTTGTTTTATCTGATGGAAGAATTGGAAACTATTCTAGTAGTGGAGGAGTTAAAAGTAAAATTAAGAAGCTTGAAGCTGATGGGATTAAAGTTGTTAATGGTAAAGTAGATTTGAAGGAATATTTGTATAAATTATAGCCCTAGAAATACATAGATTTAAAAATAGTCCAATAATTGCTTTTTTATGAAAATTAAAATAGATTCAGCATCTTTTTTTGATGCGATAAGTGAAGATTCACAAAGTTCTGCTTTAGTTAGAGCAATAACAAATGATGTAAATGAAGGAGAAGAATGGAAAAGTAGAGATTTAATTAATGTATCAAATTCAATTAGATTTTATGTTGAAAGTAATAATTTTGCCTTACCAATTCCATTTGATGAAGGTAGATTAAAAATGTCAAGAGTTAAAGATAATATTTCTGTAAATTTATATTTAGGTTATCCTTCTGATTTTTTAGAATTTTTTAAAATCAATAAAGAATTGAAAAAAATATATGGAGATAGTTATATTCCATTAAATAATTATTTTAGTGGATATTTAATGTCTAAAAGTAATACTCCTTTATTAGTTATTAAACCATATGTAATATTAAGAGGTTTAGAAATTTCTCTTGGAGATAGCGGAACAAATACTTATATTTTTGATAAAAATGATTATTTGAATTTTGATGCTAAACTTGGAGCATTAGAAAATTTTACGAATAATGTACTTCAAGTTAGTTTTGAACAGGCTAAAGAAAAAGGTAAAATTGAAAGCATTCCACAAGAATTGGTTTTACCAATTGTATATAATGGTAATAAATATCCTTTTAAAGGATAATTTTGAGAAGTTTGGTGAATTTTTTATTAATTTTATCTTTTAATAATTATATTATAAATCAAAAAGGTCTTGGGCCGCCAATGCAAAAATAGCACATTTTGTTTGGGTCTAAGCCGAATTTTTTATGTACAGATTTCATTCCATCATCTGAAATGTAAAATACCTGCATATTAACTTCTTTGCTTATTTCTTGTATTGACTTATTTTTTTTATTAATAATATCTTTTATTATGAATCCATCGTTTTGAGGCATGTCTACTCCATAATCACATCCTCTTTCAATACCATCTTCACCTATAACTCCAATTGGAGGTGTGTAGCTTACAAAAAAAGCTTCTTTGACTCCCCCAAGTTCATATAATAATTCTCTTGCTTTTCTTATATTTGTTCCTCTTACTATGCTGTCATCGACGATAATTACTGTTTTTCCATTAAGTATTTCAATAGCTTTTGGAGTTAAATTAAGATTTATTTTTATTGAATTTCTTCTTTCTTCTGGATCAGGTCCTTGAAATGACCTTTCTGCCCTTATTTTGTAAAATATTTCTTCAAAAGGAATTCCTGTTTCTCTTGAAAATCCTCTTGCAGCAGGTTCTGGGCATCTTGGAAGATAACTAACAAAATCTATTTTTTTATCTGGAAAAGCTTTTTGGAATTCTATACCAAGTTGTTCTCCTAAAGCACCTCTTACCGCATTAACACTTACTCCATTTATTGTAGATTCATGATGTGCGAGATAATTAAATTCAAAAAAGCATAGTTTTTGACATGGTCTTATTATATCTTCCCTTCTTATTGTTCCGTTTTTATTGAAATAGTAAATACTACCGGGTTGCATTTCTTTTACAGGTCGGCCTCCATTTTCAATAAAGGCACGATCTTCAGAGGCAGCTTGATATTTTCCGTCTTTCCATCCTATAGCTCCTGGTTTTATTCCAGATCCATCTCTCATAGCTATTACTTCATGTCTTCTTTTGTCTGCAATAGCCATTGAATAAGAACCAGGTATCTTTGATATAATTGCTCTTTCCCCAAATTTTGCATAGTAATGTAATAATGCTTCAGAATCACATTTTGTTTTTAATTTTGTTTTATCTATATCTTCTAAATATTTCTCATCAACTTGTCCATTATGCACAATAACCATATCACAGTCTGTTATAAGTATGTGTCCTGGTCTTTCATGTATTTTGCCACCTATTACATGAGGATGAGCATCGATGATTGAATCTTTTCTTCCTTTGGTAGGATAACGGACATGAAACAAGAATAAGTGATAATGATTTTCAGCGGGAAATACTTTATACATATCTTCAACATCAAAACTTGTTACAGGCCCAATCCATTTTACTACATCTATTCTTTTCTCACTTACAGCAGCTATTCCTGCAAAACCTCTTCCTCTATGCTGGAGAGCTTTAGCCATTGAATATGCATCATGGAGAGTATGAGCAACACCAAATCCACATTTATCTTGTATAATCTCCTCACCCATAAAAACCTCTTTATATATTCTAAAATAGGATTCAAAATTTTGTTTAAATATATTTTGGTGATTATTTGATAGCTATTTTGTTTAATAATAATGTTTAAAAAGAAAAATTATTTACGAAGATGCAAGAACACTTGCTTATTATTATGCAGAAAAAACTGGAGAACAATTTTTTGTTGTTGAAAAAAGACTTGAAGAGCAACCGGAATATCTCAGAAAATTATAATTAATCTTCTTCAATCCAAGAATAACCTTTTTCTTCTAAACTATCAACTAATTCTGCATTTCCTTCCAAGGCTATTCTTCCTTTAATTACAATTGAAAGTTTGTCTGGAGTTAAGTATTCTAAAATTCTTTTATAGTGAGTTATTATTAATATTGTCATTTCTGGATTTTTTTCTTTTAGTGATTTTATTCCTTTAGCAATTATTTTTAATGAGTCTACATCTAACCCAGAATCTGTTTCATCCAAAATAGCCAGTTTAGGATTTAAAATTGATAGTTGCAACATTTCGGACTTTTTCTTTTCTCCTCCTGAAAAACCTTTGTTTAAATATCTCTCATAGAAATTTTCTGGATTGTCTAATAGCTTTGATTTTTCTTCTAATAATTCTTTAAATTCCATTATACTTGGTTTTCTCCCATTAATTTCTCCTAAAGTTGTTCTCAAAAAATTAAATATTGTTACGCCTTCTATTTCCTGAGGATATTGGAAGCTTAAAAAAATTCCAAGTTTTGCTCTTTCATTAACTTTTAAATTAATGATATTTTTGCCTTCAAATAATATTTCTCCTTTAGTTACCTGATATTTTGGGTTTCCAGCAATTATATTAGCTAGAGTTGATTTTCCAGATCCGTTTGGGCCCATTATTGCATGGATAGTTCCTTTTTCTACGTTTAGATTTATGCCTTTAAGAATTTCTTTACTCTTTCCTTCGCTTAAGACACCAAAGTTTCTTGAAGCATCATCTTCCTTTGAATTTAACTTAACATGTAAGTTTTTTATTTCTAGTGTTTTCATTTTAATTTTCCTTATTTATAGCCCTCTTTATTGTTTCTAAAGCTAGAGTAGCACATTTAACTCTTCCAGGAGATATTTCAATTCCTAGAAGTTTCTTAATATCTTCAATATTAAGTTTTGAAATTTCTTTAATATCTTTATTTTTAACATAATCTGTTATTAAAGAAGCTGAAGCAACACTTATGGCACATCCAGCTCCATTGAATTTTATATCTTTTACTTTTTCATTTTCAATTATTAGCTGAACTATTATTTCATCTCCACATATTTGATTGAACTCATGATATTCGTGTGTAAAATTATTTAGCTCTCCGAAATTATTTGGATTTTTGTATAATTCTAAAATTTGTTCTTTATACATGCTTAAACTCATTTTTTTTATCCTCATTAAATAAGAAATTTTCCATAAAATCTTTTTCAAGTTTTTTAAATAATTTAGAATCTTTTAATAGAATTATATTAATGTGTGTTGTTGTAAAAATTAAGTAAATTGATTCTTCTTCATGAAAATATTTAATGTCATCGTTAATAAAATTATGATAATCTAAATTTATCTCTTTTCCAGTTTCATCATACGGTTCTAGTCCAATATGATTAAACTTCCTTATTATTTTATCTATAATTTCTAAACTTTTATTTGTGGGTGTTACTCTTAGCCATAGTGCTTTTTCTGTATTTGATATGCTTTTTATTTTTTCTTTTTCCAAACTCATTTATTGAAAACCTCCTGGCATTTCTTTAAAGAAATTATTAAATGATCTATTTCTTCTCTTGTATTAAACACTGAAAATGAAACTCTGCAGACTCCATTTACTTTTAAAACTTTCATAAGAGGCATAGCACAGTGATGTCCTGCTCTTATTGCGATTTTATCTTCATTTAATATACTTGCAACATCATGGCAATGTATTCCTTTTAGATTAAATGAAATGATATCAACACTTTTTCCTTTTCCAGGATTATATATTTCTATATTTTCTATTTTTTTTAAGTTCTCTACAGCATAATTATATAGATAGCTTGATATTTCTTCAACATTTTTTATACCAATTTTATTAAGATATTTTATAGCTTCTGCAGAAGCTATTACCTCTCCTATATTTTGGGTTCCTGCTTCGAATTTTTCAGGTGGGTCTAAGTATTCTGCTTTTTCAAATGTAACAGACTTTATCATTCCTCCTCCAAAATTAAATGGTGGAAGTTTTTTTAGTAATTCATACTTTCCATAAAGAGTCCCAACCCCTGTAGGTCCAAGAACTTTATGACAGGAGAATATTAAAAAGTCACAGTCTAAATTTTTTACATTTATTTTTAAGTTCGGAGCACTTTGTGAAGCATCAATTATAGTTATAACATTATGTTTTTTTGCTAATTCTACAATTTCTTTTACAGGATTTATTGTTCCAAGGACATTTGAAATATGTGTTATTGAGACAATTGCAGTTTTGTCTGATAACTTTGTTTTATAATCTTCTATATCTAATTCAAAGTCTTTTGTTATTTTTATGAATTTTAATTTAAAATTATATCTTTTTGCAAATTCTTGCCATGGAACTAAATTACTGTGGTGTTCCATCTCACTTAATATTATTTCGTCCTTTCCTTTTGGAATTATTTCCTTTATTGTGTAAGCTAGTAAATTAAATGCTTCTGTTGCATTTTTTGTGAAGACTATTTCATTTTCTTCAGCATTTATGAAATCAGCAATTATTTTTCTTGACTCATTAAAATGTAACATAGCCTTTTCGCTAAGAGTATGGACACTACGATTAATATTAGCATTTTCATTTTCCATAAACTCTTTTAATGACTCTATAACTGGTTTAGGTCTTTGAGATGTTGCGGCATTATCAAAATAGATAACTCCAGTTTTTAAAATAGGAAAATCCTTTCTAATATCTTGAATTAAGCTATCAATGTTTTGATTTGGCATTTTATACTTAACTATTGTTAAGATATTTCCCTTTAAAATGTTTCTATTTTGATACATGCCTATTATTATAATATTCTTTTTAAACTCCTTTTACTTATTTTATTGATGACAGTAATTAAGGATGAAAATGATCCTAAAACAACTTCTCATACAGAGGAGAAAATAGGTTTAATAATTAAAATTCATAGTTATGAAACATCACATAGGGTAACTCTTGGTCCGGAAAAATGGATCCATGATACATACACTGTTACTACATTAGAAATGCTTGTAGATCAAGATGATGTTACACCAGATTTAAGAGAACGAGTTAAGATTGAATTTGGTTCTTATGTTGGATCTGAAGTTCTTAAAACTCATGCTAAATATACAAAAATAGTAGAGCAAAAAACAGGACATTTCCCAATATCTCAAAATGGATCAGTTAAACAGATTACTGTAATACAAGAATTAGTTCCGTTACCAAATACCTTATGTAGAGAGTCTTTTCCTTCTTATAAAGCAACCAATTTAAGATATGAAGATCATTCCCAAAATTTATAATTTAAAGTATAAATAATAAAATTCTGCTAACAAATATAAACTATTAACTATAATACCATAATACCATAATATTTTTATAATTAATTAAAATTCTGTTAACATACAGAATTTTCAATTTCAAGTTCTATTAAACGATTAAGTTCAACAGCATATTCTAAAGGAAGTTCTTTTATTATTGGTTCAATAAAACCTGAAACAATCAGATTTGTTGCTGTTTCTTCTGATAAACCTCGAGACATTAAATAAAATAATTGCTCTTCTCCAACTTTTCCTACAGATGCCTCATGAGCAACTTTAACATCATTTTCTTCTATTTCCATACTTGGAAATGTAATTGCTTTTGAAATATTGTCTAACATTAAGCCATCACACTTCACTAATGAATTTACTCCTTTACAACCTCTTTTAACATGTATTAATCCTCTGTATGAGGCAATTCCTCCGTTTTTCGATATTCCTTTGCTTAGTATAGTTGATGAAGTATTAGGAGCATAATGATATACTTTACATCCTGTGTCTTGATATTGCCCATTTCCAGCAAACTGAATTCCAATATAATCTGATTTTGAGTTTTTCCCTAAAAGAACACTGCAAGGGTAAAGCATAGTAATTTTTGAACCGAGATTGCCATTAACCCATTCTATAATCCCATTTTCATAAACGACAGCTCTTTTAGTGTTTAAGTTATAAGTATTTTTAGACCAGTTTTCTATGCTACTATAACGAACTCTAGCTCCTTTTAGTACATGAATTTCAACTCCTCCTGCATGTAATGAATTTTCAGAATATTGGGGTGCACTGCATCCTTCAATATAATGTATTTCTGAACTTTCATCAGCTATAATCAATGTATGTTCAAATTGCCCACCTTTTTTTGCATTCATTCTAAAGTAAGCCTGTAAAGGAATTTCTACCTTAACATTTTTAGGAATGTAAATAAATGTACCACCAGACCAAACAGCTGTATGTAGAGCAGAGTATTTATGAAGATTAATTGGAATACAAGTTGTCATGAAATATTTTTTTACTAATTCAGGATATTCTATTAAAGCTTGATCCATATCTAAAAATACAACTCCTTGTTCTTCTAAGTTTCTTTTTAGGTTGTGATAGACAATTTCAGATTCATATTGAGCCCCAACTCCTCCTAAAGCTCTTTGTTCTGCCTGAGGAATTCCTAGTTTTTCATAAGTTTTTCTTATGTCTTCTGGAACATCTTCCCATGATTTTGAGTTTTTCTTTGCATTTGGTTTCATATATAAAATAATATCATCAATATCTAAATCAGACAAATCTGGTCCCCATGTAGGAACTGGTTTTTCTAAAAATACTCTTAATCCTGTTAGTCTTTTTTGTAACATCCATTCTGGTTCGTTTTTATCTTTAGAAATTTTTTTTACAAGTTCTTCACTTATTCCAGGTTCTGCCTTAAATATTAAATCTTCTTTATTATAATGGTCATAGTTTTCTCTAGAAATCTCTACGTTTTCATTGTTGATTTCTGGTTCTATGATGTTTAGCTTTGACATTTTTAATTAACTATTGTTAAGTTAAAGTATATTTAAAGGTTTTTCTTTTGTACTTATTATAGTGATTTTTGGTATCCTTTTTTTGAAAGGTTTATCCATAAGTTTTATAAATAAAGTATTTATTTTCTTTAGATGGACAGAAAATTAAAAATTATAATACCTAGTTTAATTGTTGTTATTTTAGTAGCTATAGTTGTTTTTTCAGTTGGAAATGACAGTTCTACTAATATATCTAATACTCAAAATAACAATCCAGGTAAACAAGGATTATCTTTAGTTGGAAATACTACTCAAGGACAGTCTAATCAAACTAGTAGTTCATCTAGTTTAACTTTAGAAGAATTATCTAAACATAACTCTGAAGCTGACTGTTGGGTTGTTTATCAGAATAAAGTATATGATTTAACTTCGTGGCTTACTAAACATCCTGGAGGAGTTAATGCTATTCTTCCTTATTGCGGAACCCAGGAATTTGAAGCAGCATTTAAGAGACAGCATGGTAATTCAAAGGCTTCATTATTCCTTAAAATTGCACAGCTAATGGGAGATTTTAAATCTAAAAGTAGTTTAGTTTAAAATGAAATTGTCAGAAAAAATAGACAAACTAAAGAAATATTTTCCAGTTGTTTTAAGATTTGGGCTTGCTATTGTTTTTTTATGGTTTGGTTTTTCTCAGCTGAAAAATCCTGAACCTTGGACAGGGCTTTTGCCAGGGTTTTTAAATTCAAATGTTAGTTTTATTTATCTTAATGGTATTTTTGAAATTATTTTTGCATCTTTACTTTTACTTGGATTATTTACTAGAGTTGCAAGCTTTATATTAGGATTACACTTAATTGGAATAATATTTTCTTTAGGCTATGGAGCTGTCGCTGTTAGAGATGTAGGATTAGCTATAGCTACTTTTTCAATGTTTTTACATGGTGCTGATGAATTTTGTTTAGATAAGTTATTACTTAAAAAATATCATAAACATAATTCAGAAATGAGTAATATATCTGAATAAATTATAAAATCTATTATTATAAATTTTTTAGAATTTATAGAAAGGTTTAAAAATAAAAATTAGTTGAATTTTTAACAATTAAAATTTTTATTAAGTAAAATGTGGACACCAAAACCAAGAGAAAAAATTGAAGTATTAAATTGGGAGTATAATAGTGAAGACATTGTTCAGCTAAAAGAAAGAACTTTTAAAATGCCTGCAATTGTTCTAGAAGTTTTTAAGAATAGAAATAAGAGTTCAGATAGAAGATTTCATGCTTATTTACTTGAGGAGTTAAATAAAATTAATGTAATAACTCCTATGCCATATATAGCTCTTTATGATTCACTTACTAGAATGACTGAACATTTAGATTTGAGAGAGACTGCATGTATTGTAACTCCAAATGAAGATGATTATATACCTATTCCTGATGAATTTTCTAAAGCTTTAAAACTTAGAGAAGAAGTTAGTGTTGTTGGTAATGGAGATGTTATTGAAATTTGGAATCCTAGAGTTTATACAAGATTTAATAGTTCTGGGGTAAGGGGAATAGATCAGTTAATATTTGAAAATGAAGTTGATGCATTAAAAGCTTCTTATAGTGTTTTGTCAAGATCAAGAAGACTTTAATCATATTTTTCTAAGTAAATATTTTTTCCAAGAATATTTTTTTTTAAAAGTAGTAGATTAACAGAAGAAATCATATCTTTTAACCCACAAATATAATAGTCTGCATTTTTATCAAATTTTGATTCAATTAATGATTGAACTCTTCCTTGAGATTCACTTAGTATTGTATAATTAGAAAAGTTATTATATTTTTCCTCAAAATTTTTTATTTCTTTATTATATAACACATCTTTTTCTGATTTATATCCTGTTATTAGTGTTACTTTTTTATTAGTTTTTCCTAATATCTCAGGTATCATTGACATAAATGGAGCAATTCCAACCCCTGTTGAAATAAAAATTATATTTTTGTTTTTACTTTCTTCAGATATTTTAAATTCACCTAGTGGACCTAAACATTCTATTTCGTCACCAACTTTTAATTTGTCAAGTAATGGAGTTATATTTCCTTTTTCAAGAATTTTAATACATAATTCTATATATCCTTTTTTTGCTTCTTTATTTGTTGATACAATTGAATAAGGTCTTCTTAGTTTTATTTTTCTATCTGGATTATCCATAATTATAGAAATATATTGTCCCGGAATAAAACTAAAATCATTTTGAACAGATATTCTGAAGTGTTTTACGTTTTCTGTTAGCTGAACTATATCTGTTATCTTAGATTTAAATATTGAAAACTTTGTTTTTTCCATTTTAGAGAGAGTTTTTAATAGTATTTAAATAGTTAACTAATGTTAATTTTTTATGGGTTTAAAACTAATGCCACAGGAATTAGAAGTATGGTATCTTCTGCCTAGTTTAAGAAAGGAAATAGCAAAAGTATTTGTAAATGAGTACAAAATAAGTCAAAAAGAAGTTTCTGGAATATTTGGTATGACTGAAAGTGCAGTTTCACAATATCTTAAATCAAAAAGAGCAAATGAACTTAAATTTTCTAAGTCCGAGTTAGAAGAAATAAAAAAATATGCTAATAAAATTATTCAGGATAAGAAAAATTATCATAAATATCTATTTGAATTATCTAAAAAAATGAGGGGAACTAAAAGTCTTTGTGATTTACATAAAAAAAGAGACTCTTCCTTAAAAAGTGATTGTTCTTTATGTCATAGTGGATGAATCATATAAATGTTTTTAATCTATTAATCTTTTTATTATAAACAAGAAGATGATAATAGGATTAACAGGAAGTTTAGCTGCGGGAAAGGGAATTGTTTCTGATTTTTTAAAAAATAAAGGATTTGTTTATCTATCTCTTTCTGATGAGTTAAGAGAAGTTGCGAAGGAAAGGAAAATTGAAATTACGAGGTTAAATTTACAAAACCTTGGAAATGAACTTCGTGAAAACATGGGTAAAGAAGTTTTAGCTAAGCTAGTTGTTAATAAAATAAAAAATCAACAGTACATTAATGTTGTAATTGATGGTATTAGAAATCCAAGTGAAATTGATCATTTGAAAAATAATCTTAAGAATTTTTATCTTATTTCTGTTGATGCTCCTAGGGAAGAGAGATTTAAGAGATTAGTTGCAAGAAATAGAGAAAGCGACCCTAAAACTTGGGAAGAATTTTTAAGAGTTGATGACAGAGATAAGGGTATTGGTGAGTCTGATGCTGGTCAAAATGTTGGTAAATGTATGTCTATGGCTGATTTTAATTTAATTAATGAGTCTAATTTAGATAGTGTTAAACTAAAAGTTGAAGAGCTTTACGAAGAAATTGAAAGGAAACTTCCTAGACCTAGCTGGGATGAATATTTTCTTGACATTTCTAAAGCAGTTGCCAAAAGAGCTACCTGCAACAGAGGCAGAAGTGGCTGTGTAATTGCTAAAAATAAGCAAATTCTTGTGACTGGTTATGTTGGAAGTCCCGCAGGATTACCTCATTGCGATGAGGTAGGTCATTTAATGAAAACTGTTATTCATGAAGATGGTAGTCAGAGTCAACATTGTATGAGGACTACTCATGCTGAGCAAAATGCTATTGCTCAGGCTGCTAAGCTTGGTATTCCTATAGAAGGAAGCACTATTTATGTTAGAATGACTCCTTGTGCAACCTGTGCTAGAATGATTATTACTTCTGGAATTAAAAAAGTTTTTTGTGAAAATAGATATCATGCAGGTAGAGAATCTGAGGAAATGTTTAGTAAAGCAGGTATTTCAATTGAATTTCTTAGTGACTTAGTTGTTCAGTATAAAAATCAATAGAATTTTTTAAAATATATTTTTAATCATAAGTTTATTTAAAAATATCCTTTTATTACCGGAATAATGGAGAGAGAGCGTGTAAAAAAAGAGGTGCCTTTTAATGCCTAAATACTCATCATTAAATGAGGTGCCAGAACATATTATTACTAAAGTTAGTAAATATGTTTCTAGTCTTGATGGAGATGTATTTGTAATAAGAAATTTACCTAGAGAAGCTACAGGAGGTTTGATGGCAAGATATTCAAGAGCTCCAACAGGTTTAAGATTAACTCTTATTAATGAATTTCTTGATGAAAATGGTTTTCCTAGTGAAGTTAGAGGAACTGAAATTTTAGAAAGAGTTCTAGTTGATTTTGGAGATGAGTCAGTTGGAGAGCTAGAAGGAGCTAAGGTTGGAATTGAAAATGTTTCTCAGCTTTTAACTAAGCATATTGAAGACAGAAGAATCGGAGGTTCTCCTATTGAACAATCAACAAGATATGTTAAATCTGATCAAAAAGATGAAGATGGCAAATGGAGATATTTAAGACCTAAAGAAGTTGTTGATGCTGGTTTAATAGGTGGGTTTGAAAAAGTTAATGACAAAGCATTTGAAGTTTATAGTGAAGGAGTTAAAAGACTTACAGAATATTTTAAAGGGGAATTTCCAAGAATTAGTTTTCATATTGAAATTGATAGAAACGGAGAAAAAGTTAAAGTTAATGAAAATGAGTTGCAGAATGATGAAGAAAGAAAAGCATTTAATGTAGGTTATAATTTTACAATAAGATGCGCGGCTTTAGATGTGGGAAGATGTGTTTTACCCTCATCTGCCCTTACCCATTTAGGTGTGCATGGAAATGGAAGATTTTTTACAAATTTAATAACACATCTCAAAAGTGCTGCACTTTCAGAAGCAAACAAAAAAGGATTTGAGTTAGAAGAATCTTTGAATACTGAAATTCCAACTTTTATTAAAAGAAATAAAATAGATCCCCGATATCAGGAAATTGATAGAAACATGAGAAAAATAGCTTTAGAATTATTTAGAGGAGTAAATCCTGAAGCAAATCCTGTGACTTTAATGATGAGAAACGATTATTTAGATGAAGTAGTTTCATCTAACCTTTTTCCTTATACAAATGTTTCTTTGTCGCAAATAACAGAAGTTGTTATGGGTTTGCCTTTTGAAAAGAAAATGGAAATATTTGATATTTACAAGGGAATAAGAAAAACCAGAAGAGACAGAACTGGAAGAGGTTTAGAAGCAGGATATCCTTTGACTTTTGATTTAGTTGGATGTTTTGCAGAGTATAGAGATTTAGAAAGGCATAGAATGCTGACTCAGCAAAGACAAATGTTAACTCCTGAATGTGGATTTATAATGCCTGCTGAGATGGGTATAGTTAAGTTAGAGAAAAAAGTTGAAGAAGTTGAGGCTATGGTTTCTGATTTGAATAATACTTTGATAAATTATGGTTTAGTTGAAGCTGCCCAGTATGCAACTTTATTTAATCATAGAATAAGATTTATGTTAGGAATGAATTTAAGAGAGTTTCAGCATTTGTCTGAATTAAGAACTGAAACTGCAGGGCATTTCAGCTATAGAGCAATGGTTCAGGAAATGGTCAGACAAACTAAAACAATGTATCCTTGGTCAGATAAATTTTATGAATTTGTTAATTATTCAGATCCTGGAAATAAGATTTCCAGAGCAAAAGAACAATCAAGAATTGCTGGTAAAGGGTTAGCTAAAAGGATGGATACTGGTTTAGATTTTGAGTAAGATAATTTAAATATAACTAACTTTTCAGTTTTTTATGAATATAAAATCTTTAGGTTTATTGAATCAAGGAGAAGTAGTTGAGTATACTGGTGATTTTCTTTTTGATAGTGTTGAAAGTGTAACAGCATTTAGAAATGAAAATCTTGGAAGTTCTGTTTTAATGGACGATGCAGGAGCAATATATTTAATGATAATTGATGAATACCATTTAAAAGCAGAGGCAATGACTGAAGGTTTAGATAAACATTAATCTTAAATTATTATTATTATTTATTACTTAATTTAAAAATTATAATATAATTTTCTTTAGGCTTTCTATTTTTTCAAAATCTCTATCCATAGTTACAAGAGTTAGATTATTTTCAATAACTTGACTTGTTATTAGAAAATCTGCTAATGGCAGAGTAATTCCTTGCTTGTCATATTTTATTTTTAAATCAGCTAAAATTTCTGCTGTTTTCTTTGAAGTTTTTAGTGTGTTAAACTTATTTAAGAAAGCCAGTTTTTTTTCATAGTTTTTTGAACCTTTTATTTTGAGCCCTCTTAAAAATTCGTAATAAGATATGAACGGGAGGTATGGTGGCAAATAATCTAATTCTGAAAGTTCTTTCATTTTTTTAATTATGATAGGATTTCTTCTTTCCAATTCTATTAAAATAGAAGTATCAAGGGCAAGAGTCATTCTCTGAAACCTTTTTCTTTTCTTAATTTAATGGTTAATATTTTCATTTCTTCAGCTTCTTTATCACTCATTAACTTTTCTCCATTTAAAATTTCATTCCAAAAATCCTTGCTATTTTTTTCAAATTCTTTGATCATAATTTTTAATAGTGAAGACATTTTAACATTGTTTTTTGCTGCAATAGCTTTAAATTCTCTCCATGTTTCTTCATCAACATTTTTAATACTCCTAATTTCCATTAAGTATTACAGTAATACTAGTATATAAATATTACTATTTTAGTTCGTGAGACTTCAAGATTTGAAAAATCTTGACATTTTATGATGCTCACACAATCTCTTTATCTTTTTAAAATAGACTTTTATTACATGTAGATTTTACAGAACTTTAATGCAAATATTTGCTATGAATCCTATTTATTTGTTTTTAATCATCAATCTCAAAACATCCTCTTCTAATATCATACCTCATAAGTTCATCCGGACTTATTTTATATATTTCACATACTTTCATTATCCAATCTGCATCCCAGGCTTCTCCTCTTTCTAATCTTGATATCTTTCCCTGATTGGTTTTCATTAAACATGCTAATTCTTCTTGGCTTCTGATGCCATAATTTATATCTTGCCTAAGAGATTTTAATTTTCTTCCAAGATATTGATTTATATCATAGTTGTTTTGCATTTTAGTTATCCGGTATGATTACTTGGAAGGGAGGGTTAAAATTTTTGGCAGCCCTTTAAACTCAAGATCATAATTTACTATTTCTTCTAATACTTCATCATCTAACTCAAAAACACCTTTTGATGAACTTCTGTAACCTATAAGAATGCTTGAGTTTGGAATATCTCTATCTGTAATTTCTTCTCCAGATAAGAATTTCTTTAAATCTGAAGTTAATAAATATTTGTCTTTTTCATTATTTTCTAGATCATCTTCCTGCGCTCCATTACCTAACTCGTAAAAATATGTATTATTTATTAGGCATTATCGTTCTTGAGCAATAATCTTCTGCTTTAAATTCCTTTCCAGTTTCTAATAATCTGAAGAATTTAGGAAAATTTATCCAAACTTTTTTCTTCAAAGATTTTTTTGCTAAAAGAACGACTCTTGATGGAATGTGCTCCCTAATATATTCGTATTCTGGAAGTAATTTTATTAATTCTTTTGAGAATTCTCTTATTTCTTCCATATGAGGCATGTTTTCTACTTTGTAATAATTTTGTGATGCTCCTACCCACATGTAGCTTTTTAATTCAATAACATCAGGATCTCCTTTTTTAATAAGATCTACATAACCTTTTAGATCCATCATATTTTCATTTTTTATCAAGGTTAATCTTATACAGGTTCTGTAATCTCTTGTTTTTAATAAATCTAAACATTTTTCCATTCTCTCCCAGAAGTCTGAAAATAATGGTCGATCTATTTTTTCCATTAATTCTTTATTTGGAGCATCTATACTTAAGTATAATTGAGTAACTTTGTTAATTTTTTCAATTTGTTCAGGATATTGTGCATTGGTAACCAAAAATGTAGATATTCTTCTTTTATGAAAAGCATTTATAATTTCATTAATTAAAGGATATGTAATTGGTTCTCCTGTTAAAGATAAAGCTGCATGTCTAATGTCTTTTTTTTCTTCTAATAATTCTTGAGTTGATTTTGGATTTCCTCCAAATCCTGTTAAAAGACTTAAGTGTGCATCAATTGCATGATTTATTATGTGTTCTGGAGAATCAATTGGTCCGTACCATGATTTAGATACTGGGGCTTTTAATCCTCTCCAGCAAAATTTACATCTACTTGCGCAAAACATAGATGTTGTCATTTGCAGACATTGGTGAGACCTAATCCCATAAAAAGTATATTTATAACATCCACCTTTACCATTAAGCATATTTTTAGTCCAGCCACATATTTTTACAGCAGAATGATTTCCAACTAAACGATAACCTTGCTTTTCAAGAATTTTCTCTTGACCTTTTACTATCTGCTTTTTTTTTATATGATTTTCTAGCGGTTGAATAATTTTTAGTGATGTCATAATACTCTTAATATATCTTTTAGATTTTTAATAGTATATGTTGGTTTGCCTGTTTCTTTACTTGGAAGTTCATTTGCATACTCTCCTTTTCTAATCCAGAAACTTCTACAACCCAATTCATTTACAATTTTTACATCTCTTATTGTTCTGTCCCCAATAATTATTGTACTTTTTGAATCTGACCCTGATTTATCCATACACTCTTTGTACATTTCAGGTGCTTTTTCTTGACATACATATATTTCTTTAAAGTAAGGTGTTAATCCTGATAATTCTATTTCT
>JAGVWM010000039.1 GCA_018304325.1 Candidatus Pacearchaeota archaeon | reverse complement strand
AGATAAAAAAACAAATTCAATATTTTTTTCTTTTGGCATTTCATTATATAATTATATTTTTGAGATTAGATCTTGATTATGTTTTTTGTCAGATGGTAGTAATGTATCAAATCCTGAATCCTCAACTATTTTCTGACCTTCTTCGCTTAGTTCAAAATTTATAAATTTATAAATTTCTGAATCTCTTCCAGGTTTTTCTGCAGTATACTGGAATAAAGGTCTAGAAATTGAGTACTTATCTATTTTTGACTTGTCTATTGGCGATATGAATTCAGAATTCTTATCTTCTGCTACTCTGATTATTCTAATTTCATCTTGTTTGTCTGCCACATAACCAACCCCCACATAGCCTATTCCAGATTTATCCTGTTTTACAGAATCTAGTATTGCTTGATTTCCCTCTAGGTTTCTCATTTCAGGAGAATAATCTTCTTTTATAATATGTTCCATAAAAAAGACATAAGTTCCAGATGTACTCTGTCTGCCATAGAGTGTTATTTTTTGATCATTACCTCCAACTTCTTTCCAATTATTTATTTTACCTGAATAAATCTTAGCTAATTGATCTTTTGTTAATCTATCAACAGGATTATCTTTGTTTAATATTAATGACAACATGTCTCTTGCAATAATAAATTCCCATATATTTTTTCCATTTTCCTTTGCCTTTGATAGTTCTTCATCTTTTATTTTCCTTGATGCGTCTGCAATATTTATTTCACCATTAATAAGAGAAGCTATTCCTCCTCCAGAACCTCCACCCGTTACAGATATTTTGGTATTTTTGTTTTCATTAGAGTAAGATTCTGCTAAATTTGAAACTACTTGTAATAAAGTGTCTGAGCCTTTTATTTCCTTTTATTTCTAAAGACTCCGAGTTTTTTATTATATTTCCAGTTGTTGTACCTTTAGTATTAATTATATAAAAACTAGAAATTATCAGTACTAAAATAGCTATTCCGATGACCATGTACTTGTAATTCATAAGGTTATTTAGAAATTTTGTTTTATATAGTTATCCTATATAAACTATATAGTTAACAAAATATTTATATAGTTAATAAATATATATTTTTTATGGAAAGGAGAAAAATACAACTAATTGCAGGAACTACTTATTCTGTTTCGCTACCTAAAAAATGGGTAAAGAAAAATAGTTTAAAACAAGGAAATGAAATTTCAATTATAGAAAAGAGCGATAGTAATCTAGTTATTTCACCCAGGTCCTTTAAGGAGAAAAAATTAAATGAAATATCTCTTAATGTGGATGATTATATAGGGGGAGAAGGTAATATTCAAAACTTAAGTCCAATTCTTTTTGCCTGTTATTATATTGGTATAGAAAAAATAACACTTTTTTCTAAAGAAATTCTTTCTAAGAATATTAAAACAAAGATTAGAAAAACTTTACTTAATATGAGCGGAACAGAAATTAGTTATGAGGATGAACAAAAAATAACTATTAGAGTATTGTTAGATAAGTCTAAAATTGAGTTTCCGCAAATTATTTATAGAATTGGTATCTTAATAGAATATTCTATTTTAAATCTAACAAAACAATTAAATATAAATGAAATAAGGCTTAATGAAAATGAAATAGATAGACTTTATCATTTGGCAGCTAAAATGATTTCTCTTTCTCTAATTGATTCTAATATTTTAGATTCTTCAAAGATAAAAAATAATTCTTTGATTTTATCTTATTTTTTGATGAGCAAGAAACTTGAAAATTTGTCTGACACTATTTATTATTTAAGTGAATATATTAATAAAAATAAAACCAAAACTGATAACAAAAAGATATTTGATTTTGTTAGAAATGAGATAAATCGCGGAGTTAAGTATATTGTTTGGGATCACTTATTTATTTTTGAAAGAATTGGTGGAGAGAAGCTTGATAATATAAATGAGCTTATTTCTAAAATAAAAGACAAATCTATGCAAAGATATTTTGAGGATATTATAAGGTATCTTAAAGATATTGAAGATGAAATAGTTAATATTTCATTTTACAGCCAATTAATTAGGAAAGGGTTTTTATAGAACTATTTTAATCTAGGCCTAGATTAGAGATTATTTCCTCTTTTGAAAACACTTCTAAGTCGTCATAGTTTTGGCCTGTTCCAAGCATTAGTATTGGTTTACCTGTGATAAAACCAACTGAAATTGCTGTACCACCTTTTTCATCAACATCAGCTTTTGTTAGTATGGTTCCATCAATACCAAAACTTTCATTGAATATTTTTGCTTGTTCTGTTGCGTCATTTCCTGTAATTGATTCTGCTACAAATATTTTCATATCTGGTTTTGTTACCCTAATGATTTTTTCCATTTCTTTAATTAAATTATCTTTAGTATGCATTCTTCCAGCAGTATCTATTAAAACTACTTTAAGCCCATGTGATGTAGCATATTTTATTGCATCAAATGCCACAGCAGCAGGGTCTGCACCATAATCCTGACTTATAACTTTAACTCCAAGTTTTTCACCATGCTTGTTTAGTTGTTCAATTGATGCTGCTCTGAAAGTATCTCCTGCAGCTAAAACACACGGAATATTATTCTTTTGTAATTTATGAGTTAATTTTGCAATACTAGTAGTTTTCCCACTACCATTTATCCCAAAAAATAATATAATGAAAGGACCTTCTTTTTTCAACTTGATTTTTTCCATTATATCAAATGGATCTACAAGGATTCTTTCAATTGAATTTTTTAGCGATTTTTTAACTTCATCTTCTATGTTTTCCTTTTTTATTTCTATATTTACTAAGTCTTTTTCCATGTCTTCTCTAATCTTATCTACAACACCTAAAGCAACATTATTTTCAAGAAGAATTTGTTCAAGCTTTTCAAAGAAATTATTAAATGTTCCTTGGTCTAATTTAGAAGTAAATTTTTTCTTAAATTTCGAAAAGAAACTAGTTTTTTCTTCTATTTCTGGGTTGACTATTTCATTAGCTTCTTCAATTATTTTTTCTTCTAGTTCATTTATTTCAGGTTTTCCTTCTATTTTTTCAGCTGAGTATACAACTTCTTCTTCATTTTTTTCTTTTTGTTTTTTATGTATTTCTTGTTTTTTCCCTAATTTCTTTATTTTTTCCCCTGTATTTTCTTTGACATCTTTTACTGGAGCTTTAGCTTTTTTCTCAACAGGTTCTTCAGTTTCCTTACTACCTTTTATTAGATTACTTAGCTTTTCTTTTAAGAATTTAAACATTTAACTATAATAAACACATTACTTATAAAGGTTGTTTTGTCTACTAGACAACCATAATTGTTTTAAATTTTTTAATCATGGCTAAACTGAAAATGGTGACATATAATGATATATATGAGTGTTTAAGGAAGGAAAGGTATAGTGAGCAACTTCAGCCTCTACCTAAAAAATTTGTAGGTCAGACAGCTGAGTATATTCAAGAAAAGAAAAAACTTGCAAACCAACCAGGGGATTTGTTTTCTGATGAAATTTTAAAGACTAAAAAACAACTTGAAAATGCTGTTTCTATATTTAAAGAGCTTATGTTAATTAGAAAAAAGAAGCTTCTAAGTCTTGTGTTTGTTGCTTCTGAAACCGGTATAAATAAGAGGGATTTTGAGAATATGTTACCCTTTGAAAAAGAGCTTTTTGATAATGTGATGATTTCAATAGAACAAGCAGAAAAAGTGGTTTCTAAAGAGTTTGCTACTGGTAATGGAGTTATAACTGAAGAAAGAGAACTCAAATTAATCTTATTTCTTGAAGATATGGAGAAATTTGTTGGTTTAGAGGGTAAGGATTTTGGGCCATATAAAAAAGGAGATATTGTTAATATTCCTAAGAAAGTAGCAGATATACTTACTGGTAGTGGTAAAACTGAATTAGTTATAGATGATTAATCTTTTCTTTCAAATCTTTGATTATCTCGTTTATATAATCTTTCGCCCATTCTTTCAACCCATGCTTTTTGTAAATCAATACCTTCTTTGTTTGCTATGCATGCAACTACAAATAACACATCAATTAATTCTTTAGCTATTGATCCTTTAATTTCCGACTCTTTTTTTCTTTTTGGACCATAGTTATGATTTGCTTCCCTAGCAACCTCTCCTACTTCTTCTTGTAATTGAGATAACTGCCATTCTATTGGCCAGCCCATGCATCTACTTCTCTTTGAATTTCATAAAGGCTCATAAAATTATATAATTTTATCAATTATAACTCTTTCTAATTTTTTTTATTAACTCTTAGTAATAAACATATATACTAATGTTGTATCAAAAAGTAGTAGTAAATATTTATATACAAAATTCATTACTTTTAATTGATGAAAAAGTTAGTGTTCATTATGCCTTTATTTATACTACTTTTAATCGGAGTTTTTGCATATCATGATTCTATTCCTATTGTAATCAAAGCTGGAAGTTCTGGATATACTAATGGTGAGTTTTCTATTAGATACACTGACTTTAATCTAAATGAGGTTAATTTATATGTTAATAATGAAAAAATAGATAGTTTTGATTACTGTAATTCTGGAAGAAATGCGGAGTGTGAAATAAATAGTGATTTATCTGATTTTAATGGAGAAAAAATAAAATACTTTTTTGAGTTGATTGATGAAGATGGTAATATACAATATTCAAAAACTTATTCAGCTGTAGTTGATACAGAAGAATCTGAGATAATATCTGATAGTGCTGATGTTATTGGAAGATATGTTTATTTTAGTTTTCAGGTTGATGAATATAACCCTTTAAAAATTGAATATAGTGATAATGGAAGATCATGGAAAACTTTGTGTTCTGGAAGTTCTGTTATTAATTGTAACAAGAAAAGAATTTTTAGCCAAGGATATCATAATGTTTTAGTAAGAGTAAGTGATAAAGCTGGTAATTACATTGAGCAAGATTTTTTATTTGATATATAATTTTTTGCAAGAATATTTATATAATATTAATTATTTATTAACTAATGATAAACAGTAGAGATGTTGGTTCATTGATTTCTTCTGGCTTAAAAATAGGTATTATTAGCTATTTAGTTATAGGTAGTTATGGTTGTGTTACACAAGACCAAGGTAATTATAATATTACTCCAAGACATTGGCAACATGATGGAATGTGGAAAGGTCATCCTAAAGGTCACTGGGTTTATGATTCTATACTAGAAAAAAAAGCCTCCAGAGGGAATTGAACCCTCAACCTACAGTTTACAAAACTGCCGCTCTACCATTGAGCTATGGAGGCATATGAGAGACAATAAAATAAGGTTTAAAAGTGTCCATAAATCTAAAACCACATTCTTTAGAATGTGGTAGTAACTTTAGGGTTTTAGATCCTAGAAAATCTTGACGATTTTTCTTTAGATTTTCTGGACAGAAAAGCATAGCTTTTCTTGGTTTTGGATCATCCAGAAAACCATTAAACAAATCACACCTTTTAATGTGTGGTAAAATCTAGGTTTTCTTGATATTCTGTTGAACTTAAAATTTAATCAAAGAGTATATTTACTCTGTCGAAGGAGTTGCTGATGATTTTGAAAAGAGATCGCTTGATTTAAGAAATAGAAGAGAATTCTTTTATGATCATTCAAAAGATGGAAATTTTTGCTCGTTCTTTGTTGGTGAATATACTTTCACAGCTATACTTAATAAAGAAAATATAGTATATCTGTCTGTTCAGGGTCCTGACAGGTTTAGTACTGAAAGATATTTAAAAGAGTTTGTAGTTTGGATGAACCTTCAAAATCAAATAAATTACAGAACAGAACAAAATGAATATGAAATTGATACTGAAGAATTATTTAACGAGATAAAAAAAATTGTTGAATAATTAATAAATATGCTCTTCATGACTTAGTTTATATTCATGAATTTCATCTATAGAAAACCATAAAGATAATTCTTTTTTAGCATCTTCTTCATTTTCAGAAGCATGAATTAAATTATGTCCCTGATTATTTTTTTTAACATATTCTTTTGAGGCATGTGTATAATCTCCTCTTATTGTTCCTATATCTGCTTCTCCTGGATATGTTGAACCAACTATTTTTCTAACTATTGAGATTGCACTACTTCCCTGAATTATTATAGCAATAACTGGGCCAGATGTCAAATAATTAGTAAGGTAGTCTCTAACACGTTTCCCATGTTTTTCAGCAATTGATTCAGTATAGTGTTTTCCTGCTAAAGAGTTATCAACATGAACCATTTTCATACCAACTATTTTTAGTCCTCTTTGTTCGAACCTTTTTACAATTTCTCCAATTAATCCTCTTTCTACTCCATCAGGCTTTATAAGAACTAGTGTTTGTTGCAACATTTTATTCTTCTTCAGTTTTTTTAGCTTTCTTTTTTGTTAGCAGTTTTTCTTCAATATCTTCTATTTTTTTAGTCTCTTGTTGTTTTTCATAAATTTCATGTTCTTTTAGTTCATCAATACCAAAGAATCTAATTTCACATAAACTTAGGGGATATATTCTTTTTAGTTTAGTATTAAGCTCTTTTTGCACTTTTCCATTTATTATTTCTATTATTATTTCTTCGAATTTTTTATCCTTTACATATTCAGTAAGCACTTCTTTTGATAACTTTCTTAAACCATTTAAAACTTTCTTAGTAACTCTTTTTCTTGTTACTAGTAGAGGTTTGATTTTTACTCTTTTATCTTTTACTTTTACTATAAATGAGTCTTCGCAATAATCAGTGCCCTTTCTTACAGCTCTCCTTACATAATATCCTAAAAGTTGAATTTGAATTGCTTCTGCACTAGCCTTATTATTTTTAACATTTACCTTTAGCTTAATTTCTAAGGCTTTTCCTTTTAATTGGTGAGTTAAATCTAATTTAACATATCTATTATTAAGCTCTTCTATTTCTCCTCCAAACAAACTAATTTCAGTGTTTAAAATAGGTACTTCTACGGGAAAAAATTTCTTTTTAATTTGTTTTTTTATTTTTAATGCCATTTTATTCAAATACTACCTTGCTTGTTCTTAATCCTTTTTTAGATTGATGTGCTTTTCCACAAGTTTGACAAGTATATATAAAAACAGCCTTTTTAGTATTTTTAGTTTTTCTTTTCCATTTATTTATTGGTGGTTTACTTCCTCTACCTTTGTTTCCCATTCCAGGTAAAGCTCCTCTTGCTTTCATTCTTGTAAGAGAACCACGAGTAAGAGTTCCTCTCTTAATTCCTGTCGATAACTGCTTTATTTTGTGATTTGTCTTTTTTTTACAAAAAGGGCAGAATCTATTGGTTGCTTTTGGTTTTTTCATAGGATTTACTGCTTTATTAGCTTTAAAAAGCTTTTTATATCTTGGCCACACAGTTATTTGATAACAAGAATGAGAGTTAATTTTATAGGGAAAAATAATCAAAAGAATTTTTTAAAAAAAGTACTAGTGAATACTAATTGTCCCTCTGTGAAAGATTTTATGCAGTTTGGTCTTGATGTTAATTACTCTGCACTTAAAAATTATTTTTCTGGTTTAAGGCTTCTTCCAAAAGATTTGTTTGAAAATATGTGTCATCTTGCTAAAATAAAGAAAGAAGAGTTAAATTTTGAATATGTGGGTGATAGCTGGGGGCAAGTTAAAGGTGGTAAGAAGAGTAAGAGAAAGAAATTTAAATAACTTCAATACACTTTATAACTATGGCCCTGTAGTCCAACGGCTAAGACACGTCCTTGACGTGGATGAAACCCAGGTTCAACTCCTGGCAGGGCCATAAAAACCACCTTCGGGTTTTTTATCTTGGAATCAGCCTACCAGGAATGGCAAGATCATATTTTACAATTTTATTAGTTATTAACTAATTTACTTAGTAAGTTAATAAGAAACATTTATAAATTATAATCTGTTTTATTTTTTAATTTGTTACTAAAGAGGCTGAATGAAAAAATACCTTTTGCTTATTGAAGACGAAAAACTTTGGGATAGGTTTAAGGATTCTATTAAAAATGATATAAACACTGAAATAATAGATCTCATAAAAAAGAAAATAAATTATGGAGGTAAAAAAAGTGAATAAAAAAGCAACTCACACTTTGACTTTTAGTTCTAATAATAATTTTGTAAAGTCAAAGCGCTCGCAAGTCACTTTGTTTATTGTTGTAGCAATTGTTATTGTTGTAGCAATTGTTGGAATTTTTGCTTTTAGGGATAAAATATTTGTTAATACAAGTAGTAGTGAGTTTAAGGAAGTTTATGATTACTTTGATTCTTGTATTGAAAGAGTTACCTTAGATGGAATTAAGATAGCTGAAAGCCAGGGTGGTTATGTACAAATTCCTAATTTTGAACCTGGAAGTGAGTATGCCCCTTTTTCAAATCAATTAGACTTTTTAGGTCAGCCAGTTCCTTATTGGTATTATATTTCTAATAATGGGGTTATGAAAGAGCAAATTCCTGCAATAAAAGAAATTGAAAACCAACTTGGAAATTATATAGAAATGAACATTAAAACTTGTGATTTTTCAACTTTAAGAGAAAAGGGTTATGAAATAAATACTAGTAATGTAAAAACAAGTATTTCTATTAGTAAAAATATTGTAGGAGTAAATGTTGATATGCCTCTCAGTGTGAGTAGAAATGAAAAAGCAGAGATAAAATCTAGGCATAGTGTTAGCGTTTTTAGCAAATTAGGCAAATTTTATGATTTAGCAAATGAGATATATAATAAAGAAAAAGAAAATTCTTTCTTAGAAAATTATTCTATAGATGTAATGTATAATTATGCTCCTGTTACAGATGTAGAAATATCATGTTCTCCTAAAGTTTGGAATGCTCAGGATGTTGCTAATGACTTGAAGTCTGGATTAAGTGCAAATATAGGTGCTATTAAACTAGAAGGAGATTACTATTCTTTAAAAAATAAAAACAGCAAATATTTTGTTGTACCTGTTAAAACAGATGAAAATGTTAATTTTATTTATGATCAGAGATGGCCTAACAGGGTGGAAATCTGGCCAGCTGAAAATAATATTTTAGTTGCCGAACCAGTAGGATTAGAACAAGGATTAGGATTACTAGGATTTTGTTATGTTCCATATCATTTTGTTTATGATATTTATTATCCAGTTTTAGTACAAATTTATGATGAAAAAGAAATATTTCAATTTCCTTTAGCAGTTGTTATAGATAAAAGTAATCCTAGACAATCTTTAGAAACTCAAAATAATTTTCCTGATGAAACTGGAATTTGTCAATATCAAACTACTCCTATTGATGTTTATACTTTTGATTCTAATTTACAACCTGTAGAAAGTAGTATCGACTTTCAGTGTTTTAATGATCTATGTAATATTGGAAGTACATCTATTAAAGGAGGAGATGCACATACTCAGGCAAATTTCCCTTCTTGTATAAATGGTAAAATTATTACAAAAGCAGAAGGTTATGTTAGCCAGGAGTATTTAATTTCAACAAATGAACCTGGAGTTGCAAATATTTTAATGGATAAACTTTATGATCTTAATTTAGAGATTGTTGCAGGAGGATTAGATGTGAAAGATAGGAAAGCTCAGGCTTT
>JAGVWM010000002.1 GCA_018304325.1 Candidatus Pacearchaeota archaeon | reverse complement strand
AGCTGTGACAATAATCCTTGTAAAAAATGTGCAGGTAGATGATAATTCTGAAACAGTAAAACAAATACAGCAGATAATTTTAGAAGAGATTTCAACAAATCCAGAACTAAGAACAGCTGTTTTAAACTGTGATTCAAACTCATGTAACAAGGCAGGCATAAGCAGTAATTCAAGATCTCTTAATAATAGTATTAGTAGTCTAATGCCTCCTGAATATAATTACGAATTTACGGTATGTTTATTAGATGAAATATGCACGCTTTCTAATAGCCCAGGTTATTACACTAAAGGAGATATTTATGCTGATGAAGTTTCAGTAGCTGCTACTCTTGAGATTGCTCCAGATCCAAAAAAGCTGAGACTTTTTATGTGGCTTAAGGAATAAATAATGAAGTACAAATTTTTGCCCCATACAGCAGATGTTAAATTTAAAGCATATGGCAAAACTTTAAATGAAAGCTTTGAAAATTCAGCTTTAGCTATGTTTAATGTTATGTATACTGGAAAAATAAAAAGTTCTAAACAAATAAAATTTTCTATAAAAGGAAAAGATTTTGAGAATTTGCTTTATTTATTTCTTGAAAAATTACTAATATTATTAGACTCTAAAAACTTCTTAGTTTCAAAAATTAAAGTTAAAATTAATATTAAAGATATGTCTCTAAATACTTTAGTATATGGAGATAATTCTGGGAATTACTCTCTTAATACTGGGATAAAATCAGTAACATACAATGAGATGTTTGTTAAAAAAATCGATGGTAAATGGGTTTGTCAAGTAGTCTTGGACGTTTGATTTGTTATGGTGAACAAAAAACAAAAGATAATTTTATAAAGATATTTCACTAGTCTAGTTTAATGAAAAAGAGAGGTATTTATTTTTTAGTTATAATTTCTTTAGTAATTATAGTATCAGGAGTAATTGGAGTTATAGCACAATCAAATGAAAATTTAATTGATTCTGGAGTATGTGGTGATAATCAAGTAATATTAACTCTTTCAAAATTAACAAATGCTCAGGGTGGAATAGTTGGTGCTAGTAATCATAGTGTAAAAGTTTGTTACAATTCCATATTTAATCGACAATATACTTCATCTGATACTACTCAATGTGCAGATGATTATTCAAATCTTGTTCTTATTCTTTCAGCAGAAAAAAATGCTCATGCAAAAGCTCCAAACATGACTATTAACCAAGGAGATGTTCCTGTGTGTTATGGAGATTTATCTTGTAGAATTATTCAGGGGGCATGTAATGCTACTCTTGGTGAGAAAAGAATTGTTGGATTGTCAGAATATGATAATGCTCATCTTTCATTATTAAAAGAAGATGGTTATAGAAAAAATATATGTTGCACTAGTTCATTTACAGGCAGTAATACATCTTTATCAATTAGCATAGTTAATCCAACAATGTGGGAAAATTTCACAGTTTCTCAGCCTATTGATTTTGAAGTTCAGATAGAAAATGTTTCTTCTCTAAGTGATGATATAGACCTTACATGGGATTTTGGAGATGGAAACTCAACAACTACAACTTCATGTATATCAAAAGGGAAATGTAACACTAAACACATTTATTCACAGCAAGCACACTATATAATAAATGCAGTTGCAAGAAAACAAAATTCTAGTGAAGTTTCAAGTGATCATGTAGAAATACTTTTATATGAAAGTGGTTTGAATTTATTTGCAATAATAAGCAAACCGCAATTTAATGAAAATATCGCAAGTAATACTCCTGTTAATTTCAATGGGAACCAAAGTTTTATTTCTCAATGTGGAAATTCATGTCCAACAGGAAAACAGTGTTATAATATACCCAATAGCCAATTAGTTTGTTATAATTTTGCAAAACCAGCAAGAGTAGACTTAAATGGAACTCTTGGAAGTTATTTGTTCTGGTTTAACTGGACATTTGATAAAGGAAAAGGAAATGCTGATGATAAAAGTATTATAGGGAATTGGAATCTTAATTATACTGGTGTAGTAGAATTTGATAGAACATTTTTCGCAGAAGGAAATCATACAGCAACTCTAATTGTGGGTTATGAAAGTATAAGTTAAAAGAGGTAAATATGGAAAGAAGATTAAGTGTTATTTTTGTATTAATAGTACTTGCAAGTATGCCTTTTGCTTTTGCAGTAATAGACTGGTCTAATCCTACAAATACAGAGTTTAATTCTGGAGGAAATATTATCTGCAGTATTCAGAATGGTGAAGCTGTATGGATTGAAAATGGACAATCAACAAATGCAAGCAACTCTTGTTTTAAATCAGATGGAGTTACAGTAGGAGGTGTTCCTCAGAGTACATGTTGTTCTTCAGGATTCCAGTGTAATACAAATACTCAAAAATGTCAGCCAGTAATAAATGTTAACTCATGCGGAGATTATACAACTAAAGAAACTTGTGATAACTTTAACCCTTCTAGCATAAAAAGTTCTATACAAGATCTTGGAAAAGGAATTATTGGTACTAATCCAGGCAATTTCTGTGATTCTCCAAAAGAAGTCACCAAAGATGGAAAGTGTGCTATACTAAGTGGTCCTTGCGAATGCAGGTGGGATAATGTAGCAAATAAATGTCAAAGCTTTTTCTTAATAGAAGAGTGTACAAGTGACGATCCATATATTACTTATTGTAGAACAGAAACAACTCAGGTAACAAATAAATGTAATAGTGATGGAGTTTATGAAATAAGCTGGACTGGACAGGTTGTTGACTCTATTGGAGTGGTTGTTGAAGAAAATACACAATTTTGTAGTGGAGGATTAAAAACATTCCCTTGTCCATCAACTAGTAAAGTTCCATTTTTCGGATTATTTAATTTAATTATTTCTGCATTTATAATATCAATAGTTTATTTCTTTTTGAGGAAAAAATAATTTAGATCTTAGAATTAAACTTGGTATAACTCATCTTTAAACATATAATATCTTTGCCTTATTTATCATTTATTTATAAGCTAATTAATGATCAACAGCAAACAATATAAATCAAACTTTACAGATTCTATAATGGATGAGTTAAAGAAAATAAAAGAAAATATTTACCAATTAGACAAAGAAGGGAAAATGAATGTTCCTGTTGTAGTTTATGCTTCTGAAAAACTGTTGAAAGATATGTTAAAAGATAAATGTATCGAACAGGCAAGAAATGTTGCAATGTTGCCGGGAATACAAAAACATTCCATTGCCCTTATGGATGCTCACCAAGGTTATGGATTTTGTATAGGGGGAGTTGCTGCTTTTTCTATGGATAATGGAGTTATTTCTCCTGGGGGAGTTGGATATGATATTTCATGCTCAGTTAGATTGCTGAGAACCAATTTGAAAAAATCAGATGTTATTGGAAAAAATAAAGAAATATCAAAAGCGTTGTATAAATCAATTCCTTCTGGAACTGGTAAAGGAACAAAACTTAAAATTACAAAATTAGATATGCATTCAATTTTAAAAAATGGCGCTAAATGGGCTATTGAAAATAATATGGGTAAAAAAGAAGACTTAGAATATTGTGAAGAAAATGCCTGTATGGAAGATGCTGATGCTAAATTTGTTTCTGAGGCAGCTATTTCAAGGGGAATAAATCAGCTAGGTTCAATTGGTTCAGGTAATCATTTTATTGAAATTCAGTATGTTGATAAGATATTTAATAAAAAAACAGCTGGGATCTTTGGTTTAGAAGAAGATCAGGTAGTTATTATGATTCACTGCGGTTCTCGAGGATTAGGACATCAAGTAGCTTCTGATTACATTAAAAAAATGGATGATTTTTATGGACATGATAATCTTCCTGACAGACAGTTAGCCTGTGCGCCTGTAGAGTCTGAATTAGGAAAACAATATTACAAAGCTATGTGTGCTGCAGCTAATTTCGCATTTTGCAATAAACAAGTTTTAACTCATTTAATAAGAAAATGTTTAAGTGAATTTTTTCCAAAATTTGAAGCTGAGGTTGTTTATGATGTTTGCCATAATATTGCTAAGTTTGAAGAACATTATATTAATGGTAAAAAAATTAAATTATGTGTGCATAGGAAGGGGGCTACAAGAAGTTTAGGTCCTGGAAGAAAAGAAATTCCTGAAAAATATTCTAGTGTTGGTCAGCCAATACTAATTCCTGGAAGCATGGGAACTTCTTCTTATGTGTTAGTTGGAACTAAAGAAGCTGAAGAATTAAGCTTTTCTTCAACAGCTCATGGGGCTGGAAGAGTTATGAGCAGAAGTGAGGCAATCAGAACTTTAAAAAGTGAAAACATAAAAAAAGAAATGGAAGATAAAAACATTGCATTAACAGCTGGGAGTTTTAAAGGTCTTGTTGAAGAAGCTCCTGAAGTTTACAAAGATGTTGAGGAAGTTGTTAAAGTCAGCGATGAATTAAATATTGGAAAATTAGTTTCTAAATTAAAACCAATAGCTGTGATTAAGGGATAAAATTATAATGAAGAATCTCATTTATTAAATAAACTTCTTTTGAAAAAAATTCTTTTTATATTTTAGATGGGCGTTAATCTTTTATGTTTAATTTCTTTTTATATTCCTCTAGGTGGTTTTTGTATTCTTTTACTAATTCAATATTTTCACCAAGCAATTTAATTTTGCGTTCTAATGCAGTAATGAGACTTTTATCTATCTCCTTAATGTGGTACCTTGCTAATATCTCATCTTTTTCAATTATTTCCTTATATAACTTCTCAAAATGCTTTTCTATTTCTTTTTTTAAACTTTCAATTCCTTTATCTAATCTCTTATTCCTTTTTACCATGCTCTAAATTTCTCACTCTCCTTTTTATCTCGTTTATTAATGCCTTTGCTTCATTTACAGGTATAACTTTCTTAGATTTTGAATCATTCTTAGTTCTAAGATAAGCATTATAGGACTCTTCACTTGCAATTATCCTTATTAAATTTACAAATTCCTTATTAGATTGATTTTTATTATTCTTCAAACATTCAATTAAATATAGCTCTCTCAATCTTAAAACTATCGAGTATAGGGTCTCGTCTGCAACTTTTTCTCCTAATTCTTCGTCAATCTTTACAAACCCATCATTTATTTTTGTTATTGATTTTATCTCATCAAGATGCTTTTTTATCAGAATTTTAGATGTTTTATCTTTATAATATTTTAAAAAATCATTGTTTAAAATTACCTTTGCTTCATTAATTAAAGAAACTAAATAAAGATTTTTTATAATAGCTTTTTCAAATTTATTTTTTGAGATAAGAATTATCTCATATTTCCCTATTTTTATCTGCTTATCAATACAATCAGTTACAACCAAAATATCAATATCACTAGATTCTGTCTCCTCACCCCTCGCATAACTTCCAGCTAAAAAAATTCCAATTGTATTTTTTAACAAATCTCTTTCATCTAAAATCTCAATTATCTCCTGCTGAATGGATTTGTCAATAAGTTTAATTACTACTTTTTTGTCTTTCCATTCAATTGGAAGAATAACTCCTGCAGAATTACCTAATTTAAATGCCTGCTTGATTATCTCGTTTCTCATGTTTATACATGTATAAACATACTTATAAACTTTACTATATCATCGTATAGCTTAGTTAAACATCTCGTGGGGGTCCTCTAACTTAATGTTAATGTCCTCACTTAAACCTATTTTTTTATCGATATTGTCAACTTATCAGTGTATAACTTATTTTTTAATAATTATGTTAAATCAATTTAATTAATGAAATTAGTAAGGCACATATAATCTTAAAATACCNNGATAAATTTACTCAATCAATTTTAATCTAGTTTTATCTATATTTCTAATTCAATTTCATATATTATTTTTCTGCTATATCTCTTTAACTTGACAGTACCTTTTTTATCGTGCTGATAAATTTGATTTTAGTTAAATGCCCTTGAGGGGAGTATTACTAGATGGTTAGGTGCTTCGAAAGAAAGTTGAACCTCTAAAGACAAATATTTAAACTTTGGGTATATTAATTTTATATGGATTTTAACACAAGATTAATGCTAAATGGAAAAACTATCTATTTAATAGAATCTAAAGACGATAGTATTGGAAAAAAGCTGCTTAATCATCTTCTTAAGTTTTCACAAGAATTTGTTATGAATGATGATGGAAGTAAATTCAAAAAACAGTTATCAAAATGGGATATAAGCCAAGACAAAACTTTTGGAAGATTCTGGCATTTTAAAATTAATTTAGAATCCAAAAAGATAATGCCTAAAGTTTTTGATTATTATTTAAATAAAGAATGGGGACATTGGTTTTGGTCTTTAAAGGGAAAAGATTTTACAATCGAATATCAAGAATGTGGAGATGAAATAACATATCCCGAAATGAATATTGAAGGTCCGAATGGTAAAATGTCAATCTACAATGACTTTAAAGTTGAAGCGAGGGGAGATTCTCTTAAGATAATAAAAGAAATAATTAGCAAATATCAAAAATAATTATTGAGGAAAAAGTTGAGGAGTTAATCCTTAGGACTTCAAGAATTTACTAATTCTTGACAGCACTCAAGAACTAAAAGTTCTTGATGTTAAGTAATCGTGGGGCATTAATCCCTATAATTAATGACTTAATATACATTCAAATCAATTCATTTATCTCTTCAGTAGAATAAATCTTAACCCTTTCCTGTTCCCTTAACTTTTTATCATTAGTCCAGATAGCACAATCAAATTTCAAAGCCAAAGCAAAATAATCTGAATCTTTTTTGTCAGGAGAGATTTTCTCAGCTTCAGTTATAAACAATTCATAGTAAGAAAAATCCACAAGATTAATTAACAATGAGGAAACATCAAAAATAATTTAGATAATTAAAAATAATATTATTCATGCAACCAATCTACAGAAAAAGAATCTCCGTTAGAAGATAATGAAGATGTATCTGCTTTTAGTCCGCCAGGATATGCCATGTCAACTTCATAATTAGTCCATGAAGGGTTATTAATTTTCCCAATGTTTTTTCCAAGTTTTGCTTCTGCATTTGTAAATACAACTTCATTAAAATCAGAAAGAGGCACAACAGCTCCTGAGCTATTTTTAGGAGCTTCTACAATCCATTCTGCAGAACTTCTTTTAGCATTTGCTATTTTTTTAGTTACTGAAAAAACCTCTCCTGTATCTGTATTAGTAATTCTTAACCTGAATTTATCTTTTTTCGGCAGATATTTAACTTCTGCTGTAATATTATCTCCTGGACTAACTGGAAATGAAGGAACAAAAACAGCAGGACTTGGATAAAATTCATACCATCCATAATACTCTGCATTACTATTAACACATTTTGAAGAAGTTCCTATTTGTTCTATTGTTGAAGAGCCATAACCATCTATTCCTACCCAAACAAAGGTCAAACCATTTGGAGTTGAAGTGCAGTCAACTTCTGGAACTGTCCATGAACCTTTAACATATTTTACTGTATTAGTTAGTGTTATATTATTAGCATCTTTTTTCACAGCAACATAACCTGCCCAATTTGAGCTATAAAATGCTTTACCATCAGTTTTTTCTAAATCCTCTATTATTTCTATAGGAGCTGCATAAATTTGGCTAGAATTATAGTAAATTCCTAACAATAATGTTATAACTAAAAAAATGCCTGCAATAATTAAAATTTTGACTCTTTTTTCCATAAAATATATAGCTATATTAAGTATTTAAAACTATCGTTTTTTAGTCATTACTTAGTGGTTACTATGGAAGAGTTAATTAAGTTAAGGGTATCTTTGAATGATAATTTTAATCAACTTTAATCTGGTCCATTAAGGTTTCTAACTTCAATTTTATACATTATGTTATGTCATCTACCATTAACTTGACAATCCCATAAGAACAACTTTTATAAATAATGTTTTTGTATTATAATAATGATAAAGAGAGGTTGGCAGTTATATTTAGTTCTTGCAGTATTTATTATTGTCTTTTCTTTAACACTGGTAAGTGCACAATGGGATTCAAGCAGTAATCCAAATGGAAATGCCCAAGTATATAATTTTGATTCAAACTCAAAACCAATGGGTGTAGAATATTTTAATGGAATGTTTAGCGGAACTCCTGGAAGTGCATTAAATTCAACATTATATTATGTCCCGTTTATTGGAAGCAGAGAGACAATTTTAATAAAAAACAAAAAAACTCCTTGGCTAGGAACACATTATGAATATGTCCAGTTTGACAATCCATCTATTTCTATTGCCAATAACAGGGTTCCATTTGTTGCTTTTACAAAATCAACTCTAGATTATAGTCTTTTTAATAAAAAAATAACAAGGAATAATGATTATGAGTTTATAATAAAATATAAAACAGGCAGCGGGAACTGGATATTTGCATGGCCTGATATATTTGCCTCTGGCCCTGATAATCCTTGTTTTGATTTATATTCATGGAATTCAATGCAGAGAATTGCTGTTGATGCTAATGGTGATTTTCATGCAGTTTACAAAACAAGAGGTGCGACAACTCTTATTGAATTAGGAGCTATTCAATCAAACTGCGAAAATAAGATTAACAGCTACATAACAATAGGTGAAGTTGAAAGAGAAGAAATCTTAGACTATAATTTTGAACAGAGATTTAACTGGGGTGGAGGAATACAATATGTGCATAGTTCCAGTAATACTCTTTTAACAGATATTATTACAACTACATGGGCAGTTGACATGCCTGTAATTGCACTTGATTCAAATAATAAAGCTCATTTTATTTATGTAGAAGAAGCTTATGCTCAGAAAGGCGCTTTAATGCATGCTTATTATAATGTTCAAGGTGGCATAATTATAGAAAAAATAGATGATCTTCCATCAGCCGGAGGACCAAAAGGAATAGGGAAGTATCATATTGAATCTTTATCTGCAGTAATTAATCCTACAAACAACAAACCTGCTGTGCTTTATTATAAATTTGCAGCAAATGGAGGTCAATTATATTATGTTTATTATAATAATGGATGGCAGAAAGAAATTGTTAAAGATAATTTAGTTTTAAATAATTATTATCCCGGAGCTAAACAAGCTTCTATATCTATTGGTTCAGATGGAAAAGCAAGAATTTCATTTATAGATAATACAGGGAATCTTATATATTTAACTAAAACTTCTGGTGCATGGACTGAAGAAGTTGTAAATACTTTAGGGCAAAATAATTATTATCCAAGTTTTATTTTTATTGATTCAAGTAATAATCTGAATATAGCTAATAAAAATAAATATTATTATAAAAGTGGAAGTGATGCTGGTATTGGGGGAGTTGGAGAAATTTGTAATAATCTTGAAGATGAAGATGGTGATGCGCTAATTGATTGTGCTGACATTGATTGTAATGGTTTAATTGGAGGACAAAATGGAGAAATATGTGAGTATAATCAAGAATTAACTTGTAATGACTTATTTGACAATGATAGAGATGGTTTGATAGATGCTTTAGATAGTGATTGTACAAGCCCAAAAGAATGTTCTGATACATTGGACAACGACGGTGATGGATTAACTGACTTTCCGAATGATCTGGGATGTATTGATGCAAATGACAATGATGAAACTGATACTATTAACCCAAATCCTAACTGTGGCAATGGAGTTGTTGATTTAGCAGATGGAGAGGAGTGTGATGATGGCAATATAGTTGATGGAGATGGATGTTCATCTAGCTGTTTATTAGAATTTGGGGCAAGTTGCAATAGTAATGGTATAAAAGAAACTGGGGAGATTTGTGATGGTAATGATTTGAATGGAGAGACATGTATTAGCCAAGGTTATGAAAGTGGAAATTTATTGTGTAATACCCAATGCGGATATGATACAAGTGAATGCGACATTTGCGGAGACGAAATTTGTTCGGGCAGTGAAAACAGCGAAACATGTCCTGCTGACTGCATAACTTTTATTGGAGAGATAAGCTGCGCGCAGTATACTAGTGAATCATCATGCAACAGCGCTATTTTAACTGATGAAATAAATAATACAATAGAAGCAATGAATCCTCAATTCCAAAGCGGATTTTGTGGAGATCCTTCACTCACATTTACACCAGATAGTTCCGGGCAATCATATTCAGAAGAAGCCTGTGGAAGCTACCTTTCATGTAAATGCAAGTGGTTTGTAGATAAGGAGCATCCTGATGGAATCTGTGATGGAATAACTAAATTTAAAAGAAATAATCCTATGTCATGTGGGACAGATGAATTAACTGACTTTTTCTGTAGAACAACTGGAAGCGGAGATATAGGCAGTTGTATTGCAGGAAATGAATATACTTTGACCTGGACAGCTCAGGCATATGATACTGGTGATAACCCATTAACAACTCCAGTTGAATGGTGTCAGTCAGGAAGTAAAAACTTCCCATGCCCTTCATCTTCAAAAATACCTTTTTTCACAGCATTAAATGTTATTATAGCTTTGATAGTTATTGGAATAGTATACTATATTATAATAAATAAGAGAAGAAATAAACCTTTAGGAAAATTTTCCAAAACTAATAAGGGTAAAAACCATAAAAAGAAATGATTATAAACAGAAAATTCTTATTTAAATTATGGAAAAAAAAGTGGTGAAGATATTTTGTATTTCATTATTCTTAGTATTATTAATAGGACTTGTTATAGGGGCTGTGGGAAATCCTGCAGGAGAAGTTAGTTCATCATATTCTTTAGGTGAAAAAATTAAGGGATTTGTGAATATCAGCTTAGAAAATAAAACTACTAACTCCAAATTTGAAGATACATTTGGGAATAGTATTAGTTTAATAGATGTTTTAAAAAAAAGAAGTTATAATTATTCTTGTAACCCTATAAATTGTGAAACAGGATATACAACAAGTGGAAATGAAGAATCACAAAAAGTGATGGGTGTTGTTGGAGATAAATTTATTGGAATAAAATTAAATGGGGCGAATTTACATGTTAGTTCAGCATCTTTAGGTGTATCAAGTAATACTGGAAGTTCTTGTAGTAGTCAGTTAAGTCTAGATGTTTTAGATGATGGGGAAATTAACTGGGAAAACCCAAAATATACTAGTGAGACATGTGGAAGTGAATTAAAATCTGGTTGTTATACTAGCTTTAATGAATGGGCTTCGATAGATAATGGAGAGTTTTATTGTGAACAGATAAATTTACCTAAATCTCCTGCTTTTGAAATAAAAACAAAACTAAAATATTCTGGAAGTAGTTTTAATAGTGGAGATATTAAAGCATGGATATGGAACAATGGATTTAAGACGGAATGTAATTTAACACAACCAACAGCTTCTGGAAGTGATGTTTCGTGCACTTCTCAATACTCAAATAAAAAAGCTGGAAATAGTTATGTGTGTGTAAAAAAAAGTGCTGGTTCAGGATATCAACTAAATTATAGAACTATTGGAAGTTTTTGTGGAGCTCCTGGGATACCTTCTAGTTCAACACAACATGTTGCAGATTATAACATACTAGTTAGTGCAAAAAAATATGATACTCTTGGTAATTTTAATTTGGATGAACAAATATATAGTAAACATAATGATGGTGATTCCTTAACCCAAGCTTTAGATATTTATATTAATGATAATTATAATAGAAATTGTGCTAATGGATGTGTTATTCCAATAAAGTTATCTGGTATTTCTCAAGATGTAACTGTTAATAATATAAATATACAATATACATCTGATGGAGCTCCTGGAGGAGCTAGTAAAACAAGTATTTTTGAAATATCAAAAGCTCCTGCAACAATTTCATCTGAATTTATTAAAATAGATTTATCTGATCTTAGCTTTAGAGTTCCTAATCAAAATGGTGAGAAAAATTTTGTACTAAATTTAGATGGTAGTAAAATAATTGAGAGTAAAATTAATGTTACAGGTGAAAGAAAACTACAAATTTTACAAATTTATCCAGTAACTATTGCTGTAGCACAACCTACTATCTTTACTTTGTTTGTTGAATCAGATGCAAATAATACTGGAGTAGAATATAAATGGAATTTTGGAGATAATTCTGGAGATAAAACAAGCACTACTAATAAAATAAGATATACTTATTCTGCTCTTGGAAATTATACTATTAGTATTAAAGCTATTGAAAAAGGTCAAGAAATTGATTCTAAATCTTTTGTTGTTAATGCTATTTCACCTAAAGACGCTATAAATGAAACTTTAATAGAATATAAGAAAAGACTTCAATTAGTTACAAACCAAGCAAATAACTTATCTACATCATATCAACCATTATTAAGAGAAATAACAGACTTACAAGAAGTTAATTCAGAAATTTCTTCAATTGAGACAGAGTATAGGCAGCTTTTGAATAAGGGAGATACTTCTGATGCAGAGTATGTTACCCTTATGAAAAGCCTAGCTGCTTTTAATATGCCTATATCAATTCAAAATAGACAAGTTACAACAATACCTTTTATTGATGATCCTCAAAATATAGATTTGCAGGAGATTACAGACTTATTTTTTGATGAAGATTATATTCGGGAGTATGAAGATGAATACAAATCTGCGCTATTAAGCTGGTATTTTAGTAATCTTGATGTAACAATTGAACATAAAATAATATCTGTTTACTTTACAAATTCTATTGAAGACATAGTAAGTGAATTCAAAGTAAAAATTGATCCTAAATCTGCATTAGGATATGATGGATATTTTGTAATAAAAGAAGATAGTAGTAATTTAATATTTAATGAAAATTATGACAAAGAAGAGAAATTTGGACTAACAGGACTAAGAATTAATTTAGATAATCCTCAAATAGTTATTTTTTCTGTTAAAGGTGGTGTTGATGCATTTGATTTACCGATGTATATTTCTCCTCCATTAAAAGAACTTAATGTTGATACAAATCCAAGTGTTCCTCAACCTAAAGGATTTAAATGGGGAAGATTTATTTTTGGAATATTTGTTCTTTTAATTATTGCGCTTGCAATATATATATTTTTACAAGAGTGGTATAAACATAACTATGAAATACATTTATTCAAGGACAAAAGTGAGCTTTATAATTTAATGAATTTTATACAAAATGCTAGAAAGCAAGGATTAAATGATAATGATATACGGAAAAAACTTAAGAGCTCAAAATGGAGTGGTGAACAAATTAACTATGCTATTAACAAACTTGATGGTAAAAGAGTTGGTATGTGGGAAATACCTGTTTTCAAATTCTGGCATAAGAGAAAAATGCAGAAAGAAATGGCTAAAAATGCCCAGCCAAAAAGAGTAATATAATATTCATTTTATAATAAACTTTAAATAGCAAATGAACCTTTTCGTTAAAAGGTTCCCAATAAACCTTTTGCGAAAAGGTTTCCAAATGAACCTTTAGGAAAGGTTCCCAAAACGAAATAAAATTTTAAAAAAGTAACAAAAGGAAGATAAACCTTTGAGAAAGGTTTCCAAAACGAAAAAAGATAAAAAAGAATGATAAAAAAGAAAAATGAGTATATTTAAAAAACTTGCAAATAAAATATCAAGATTATTTAAGAAAAAAAATAATATAAGTCTTGGTTTCTATGGACCTCCAAATGCTGGAAAAACAAGTTTGGCAAATAAAATATGTGAAGACTGGCTTGGAGAATCTATGGGTGATGTGAGTGCAATACCTCATGAAACAAGACATGTTATGTTTAAGGAAAAAGTAGAAATTGAACATAATAATAAAAAATTAATTTTTAAGTTAGTAGATACTCCTGGAATAACAACTAAAATAGATTACGAAGACTTTATTAGATATGGGTTAAAGAAAAAAGAAGCTCAGAAAAGGGCAAAAGAAGCTACTGAAGGGATAATTGAAAGTATAAAATGGATAGAAGACATGCAAGCTGTTGTAGTTGTTTTAGATGCAAGCAAAAATCCATATTCCCAGGTTAATATTACAATAATTGGAAATTTAGCAGCTAGAAAAATACCTGTATTAATAGTAGCTAATAAAATAGATTTGAGAAAAGCTGATTTAAAAAAAGTAGAAGCTGCATTTCCAGAATATAAAGTAGTTGGAATTAGTGCAAGAACAGGTAAAAATGTTGACAAGTTTTACGAGGCATTGTTTAAACTTGTGAAGTGATAAAAATAAAAAAGAGAAAAATGGTGAAGAAGATAAAGGGGTTGACTTTAGAATTCATGCCTTATTCAGAAATAAGGGATTTAGACAGCAGTAAAAGAATTAAGAAAATCCTTGACGTTGTTCTAAATAATAGAATCATAGTTTTACAAGGAAGATTAAAAGTTGATGAAGAAACAAGATTAATTGAAGATACAATGGCTATGATAGGTCATGTTAAGAATTTTAAAGGTATAGAATTAGCTGTTATAAGCAGTGGAAATGGTTCTATTCCTATATTTCAAAAATTAACTCAAGGAATTGCAAAAGCTCTTGTTGGAGATACTGCATCAATGACAATTATTGGTCCTGCAAGTATTGTAAAGGAAATAAAGAAAAATCCTAAGAAGATTGAGTTAATGCTGAAGAAATAATGCTTTAACAAACCTTATTTTTCCAGTTCAGCTTTCGAATATTCAAATTTTAAAGGATTTCCAATAATTTTTGGAGGATAATTTTTTAGTTTTTCCTCAATACCTAAAACTCCTTTTGTCTCTATAAATATATAATTTGCTGTTCCCATTATTTCACGAGATTGTTTAAAATTTAAATAATATTCATCATAACTAATCACTCCATATTCGCCTTGTGATATTTTAACCCCTTTTCCAAAACCAGGCTGATTTAAAACAACTTCATCAATCCCAAATAAATCCCGATTATATTCTATTATTACATCTAATCCATCACCAATCTCATGAGTATCTGGCTTAAAAAGATAAACTATCTCTGCTATTCCCTCCGGATAATACTCTTCTATTTTGTAAGTTACCCCTCTTCCATCATTCAACCTGCCACTTGTTTCAAAGCCTACTTTGTCTCTTAAAGGATTGTCTGATTTTTTAATTAAATGAAGGGCAGATGTCAGGCTCAAGTATGATCCTAATCCAACAAGAAAAAGTATAGATGGTCCAATCATAACTCTAGCTATTTTTTGTGTTAATGTTTTATTGTCTGTAATATTGCCCATAATATTTTATGAAAATAGGCATTTTAAGCTTTTATATTGTGAGATATTATAAACTTAAAGTCACTTGTAAAACCTATAAATATGTAAAATAATATATAATTATTTAAGGTGATTAGTGTAATTCGGCACTAAACTATCCTTTTTATTTTATATTTTTATTATTTTAATAGTTTATTCTAATCAAATATATAGATAATGATAACTTAACAGTATCCACTAACAGCAAAATCTATATAAAGAATTCTCCTGTATATTATAATGCCTAATCAATGTGTTCATTGTAAAAAAGTATATCCTGATGGCTCTGAGGAAGTATTAAAAGGATGTAGCTGTGGAAGCAAGTTTTTCTTTTATATTACTCAAGAAAGGTTGGATAAAGCAAATCAAGAGTTACCAATTGAGTTTAAAGAAGAAGATAAGATAGCTATTGAACAAGACATAAGGGAAATAATGAATATAGAAGATGAAGAAATACCTGTAATACTTGATTTAGAGTCTGTTCGTGTTCTGTCTCCTGGCAAATTTCAGATAGATATAGTTAATTTATTTGACAAAAACAGACCTATAATATATAAACTGGAAGAAGGAAAGTATATTATAGATTTGGCTTCTGGGCTTGAAAAATTAAAAAGAGATGATTTAACCAAAGAAAAGCAGTAGGCATAAAGGTTTTAAACAAAAATAACTAGTATAGGTTATGAATATAGGTGAAATATTTAAAAAAGAGCTTGGAAAAATAAAATTAAGTGATGAAGAGTACAAAAATTTAGAACATTTATCTTCATTAGTTATTGAATCTATAAACAAAAAGCTAAAGAGCAAAAAAATAGATGCCAAAGTCTTTGTTGGTGGAAGTTTAGCAAAAAAGACCCTTATAAAAAAACCAAAGTATGATGTTGATCTTTTTTTAAGGTTTAATAAAAAATATTCTGAAGATGAAATAAAGAAATTATGTAAGAGAATATTTTTCTTTTTTAGGATCCCAGGATACAGTTCAAAAGTTAAGAGGATACATGGTTCTAGAGATTATTATCACGTGCATCTTAAAAAAAATAATGTTATTTTTGAGATAGTTCCAACCATTAACATTACAAAACCTGAAGAAGCAAGAAATATAACTGATTTATCATATTTTCATGTTTCTTATGTTACTAAAGAGATAAACAAAAATAAAAAAATACGGGATGAAATTTTGTTAGCTAAAAGTTTCTGTTATTCTCAAGGCTGTTATGGTGCTGAATCATATATAAGTGGATTTTCTGGATATGCAATAGAATTACTTATAATATACTTCAAGAGTTTTAAGAAAATGATTGAAGATCTTTCAAAAACAGAGAATAAAGTAGTAATAGATATGTCTAAGCATTATAAAACAAAGGAAGAATTAATAAAAGAAATGAATCCTTCTAAAATGAAATCTCCCATAATTTTAATAGATCCTACTTTTAAAAAGAGAAATGCTTCAGGAGCATTATCCTATGAAACTTTTAATAATTTTAAAATAGCTTCTCAGGGTTTTATAAAACACCCTGGAGAACATTTTTTTGATTATAATAAATCTAAAGGAGATGAGCTTAAAGAAATTGCAAAAAGACTTGAAATAACATATAGTGTTTTTGAAATAAAGACTAGAAAACAGGAAGGAGATATAGCTGGCAGCAAATTACTTAAATTTTCCAAGGTTTTAACAAGAAATATTTCTAAATATTATACTATAATTGGACATAATTTTGATTATGAAGGAGGCAAAACTGCTAAAGTTTATTATGTTATTCAGAAGAAAAAAGAGATAATTATAATTGGACCAAGCATACATATGAAAAATGCAGTTGAGGGTTTTAAGAAAAAACATCCCATATGGTATACTGAAGAAGGCAGAATAAAAAGCGCTAAATCAACAGATATAACACTTAAAGATTTTTTAAAACAGTTCAAGAAAACTCATAAAAAAATAATGAGAGAAATGTCAATCAAAAAGATAAAATTAGTTTAGTATTATATTTTTAAGTGATATGTTTGATATACATCTTTAAAACTAGGTGGATAATGTCTATATAAGTTCCTCATTCTTTCTTCTTGTCCATATCTAACACCATTAATTTCAATTCTTTGCTCATTTGACATTTGTCCTATTTAATCATCAGAAAGTCTTTCTCATTTAAACCATCCAGTATAAACATCACTAAAAAGTTGTCCTGTAGTTGTTGCTTTTGTTATAATTCTTATCCTTCTTTTCATTTTATTGATTTCATTTTACTTGCCAAACCCGTCTAAAAATTTTTTATATTTGGAAAATTTATCATTTTCTGGATCAAGATGATGATTATAAGTTATAACTTCTGGAAATATTTCAACTTCCCACATTATTCCATCTTCAATTGTAACCCCTGTTATGCAAGTTACTTTTCCTGCTTTATCTTTTGATATCTCAAATATTCTATGAGTTGCATAATTAGTCTTAACCAATCTTCCAACTTCTGCTTCACTTATATCTTTTATAGGTTGTTCTTCTTTTCTTTTCATTTTACTTCTTCTGATTATTCTTCAAAGCTAAATCAAATAAGCTTGTTAAGGACTCTACAAAAAATGGACTTAAAAACCAGACAGCCATTTGTTCTTGATTGTCTGAATTTTCATTTAACATAAATAATACTTCATTTTTATCTGCAATATAGAAGGAAGATTTAATATCTACTTTTTTTGCTTTAACTCCAAGTCTATCACTTAAAAGTTTTACATCAGCATCAGTTCCATTCAAGACCATATTTATTTTAACTCCTGAATCTCTAACTTGCTTGAATAATGGTTCTAAAAGTTTAATTCTTCTTTTTATTTCATTTGTAGTAGCGCAGATTAAAAGATCTTTTTTTGTTGATGTTATAACATCTGATATTTGCGAGTTAACATTTGTTCTGCCCCTTATAGTTGTAGAAAGATCTTGTTTTTTTATTAATTCTGACTGAGAGGAATGTAGTAATTCTAATTCTTGGTATTCTTGAGTTCCTTTAATATTAACTAATGTATCTATTCTTTCATTCATATCATCAAGTGCTCTTTTCTTTAGTTTGTCTATAACTGAAGTTGGCTTAACTGCAAAATATTTTACTGGTTTTCCTATTTTTTGCATTGCAAATCCTTGTTTTTCCAAAGATTCTAAAACATCGTAAGTTCTACTTCTTGGAACTCCAGACATATCAGCTATTTCTCCAGCAGAAGCAATTCCTTTGTTTAAAAGAGCTAACCAAACTTTAGTTTCATAAATATTTAATCCAAAATAATTCTTTACTTTATTAACAAGCTCTGGTTTTCCCATCATTTTTGTTCTCCTTCAAATTTTGTTTCTGTTTTAGGTTTAAGAGTAAAATTTCCTTTTCCATCACCTTCATAAAGATAAAAATATCCAGAATAACCAGGTCCTTTGCCTGCAACTCCTCCAATTACTAAATCTAAATTTCCGTCATTGTTAAAATCTCCAGAAGTTGAGCTAACCCCTGAATTAGAGGTTGCAGCAATCCGAGTAAAATAATCTTGAGTTATTTGCTTAGGAACTTGTTCAGCTGGAACTTGTTCAGCTTGCTGAAACTGATAATTATTTTCACATCCAGCAAATCCAGTAGCTAATGCTAAAGAAGATAATCCTAGTATTGCTGTTTTAAAACGATTTATTTTCATTCTCTATCTACCTCGGTGTCATATGCGGAGTGTTTTCTTACTATGGAGTGTTTTCTTACTATATACCCATTATTTCTAATTCCACCCATAACTCTCTCTAAACTATCAGAATGAGGAACAACTGCTTCAACTATAACTTCTTTAGTGCTTACTATAGGTCTAAAATGAACACCTATCCTATAATTTCCATCTGGATTATATAATGTAAGTAATGATTCTCTTAACCTTCTTACTTCATAATCACTAAATCTTCCTTTAAGAAAGTGAGGACTAAAAGGATCGAGTGAACGATGTTTTGATACCTTTATTATGTGTTTTGTTTTTTCCATTTTAAATAATGTAATACCTTCATAGGAGTTACACTATTTATAAATCTTTCTGTAATGTTACTTTTGACCAGTAAGGACAAGTTTTAAAAAGAGAAAACTAAATATTTCTTAATGAAAGAAAGACTAAGAGACCTTGAGGAAATTTCAAAAGCTCTTAAAGGGAATGATGCAAGACTTATTGAAAATCTTGGTTTGAATGGATTTATAGAAGGATTAGATAGTATAGTAGAATATTATAAGACAACTCAAGATGAAGATGCTAAAAATTCTTCAGTTTATGATTTTGCTGGAATTATTTACGATATGATGAAAACAATTAAAGACTACAGGCTGGATAGAGGTGTAGAAAATAATATTAAAGCAAATCCCATAAATCTCAGAAAAGAAGATTTAGTATTTAAGAGTTTATTCAAAATGTATAATAATTTAAGATTTAGTTTTTGTACAAAAACAGAAGAAAAAGAAGCTTCTAATAATTAAATAAGATAAGCTATAGCTATTCCTATTAGTAATCCTGCTGTAATAAATGGCATAGCTGGATAGAACTTGCCTTTTTTTGCAATCATAAATAAAACTATAAGCGAAAGAGTTGCGAACAAAGATATTACTAAAGCAGGCATTAATCCTAAACTTCTAAGAACAACTCCTGCTGTTATTATTGGGAATACAACATCTCCTCCACCTAAAATTGCTAAATTAACTTTCATAGTTTTTCCTTTTTCTTTTTTGCCCTTAGATTTAGACTTAGATGCTAACATTTTTTGTTTTTTTAGTTCAATTCTTTGTTTTTTATTTAGATATGGAACAAAAAACCCTCCGAATACTTTTAACTCATTAATTTGAAAATGAGCCATTTTCTGCATAAATCCAGAATGCCATACAGCCCACATATCATAAATAGAAATAATCAGAAGCAAGATTATAACAGTCCAGATGTTAAATATAGGTACAAAAACAGCTGCAATTCCAGGATATATTAATAATTCAGAAATATTATGTACAATTAAATTTCTTTTAAAAACTTTAAAATATCCTGCTACAAGAGCAATTATCGTAGGTATAATTAAAGCAACATTATAATTAATTTCAAAGGGAACTAAAATTTCAAATGCATAAATTGTCAGCCAAAGAACCATAACTATAACAATAAAAAACCATGCCCTTAGTAATCCTGTAAATTTATATCTTGATAATAAAAAAACTATTCCTATTGCAATTACAAATGCAATTAAAATACTTGGCAGAATTTTCCAAAAGTCTAAACTCTCTTTAACTTCTGGCTGTTGGAACCACGAAGGTAAAGGATCATATGTTACATTTTGTAAAGTACCATTAATCTCTACCTGAACTTGCTGAGGAGTATAGGCATGTATTACAGCTAAACCAATTAGCTGTGTAACTATGAACATTGCTATAAGAATTACTGTTATTTTAGCTGTGTGTTTAATTTTCTTTACCTCTATTTTAATTAGTTATTTCTTAAAGTAAAACTGGTTTTTAAATGTTCAGAAAGTTTAAAAATAAGGCATATGAATAAGTTTAATGGAAAGGAGAGAAATTCAAAAATATGTTATAGAATGAATGGTACATTTTTCAAATGAAATGTACATGGCTATAATTTTTAATAGAATTGCTAAGAGTTATGATGGGTATTTACCAATAAGCTTTAAACCAAGCCTAGGAGATAGAATGTTGTTCAAACAAATAGTAGAAAGAAGGGTGGAAGATATTGAAAAGCAAATGAAAAAATTTCCTGAGATGGATAAAGATAACTTTATGCATATTGGGTTTAAACTTTTAATTGAAGAATTTTATCCTAAATATGGAGGATATATCCAAATGAATAAAGCTGAATGGCAAGAAGCTCATGATAGATTAATGGATTTTTTACTTAAATCTTAAGATTTTCTTATTATTTCACAGATTTTATCTTCAACTTCTTTAATCTTATTTTTGTTTAATTTCCCTAACTTATACAATATAATTGATTTTCTTAGTGTAAATATTATTGATGGTTTAATAAAACTTGTAATTTTTAACTTTCCTCCAGTAATATCTTTATCTGAAATTAATATTTGATAAGGATCTTCTAAATGGGCTTTTGAAGTTATTTGGCATAATATAACATCATCTCCTTTTAAATTTGAAATAATAAGAGCTGGCCTTCTAATATTTGATTTTAAATCAGATAATGGAAAAGGGGTTACTATAATCTCGCCTTTTACAAATTTTTCCATGCCAAATTATCCTCTTTTGAAAGCCAATTTTCAGAAAGCAATTTTTGATCAGCATATATTTCTGAATTCAATTTTTCTAATTCTTCTATTCTCTTTTGAATTATCTTTCTAACAAAATCACTCCATTTAATTTCAGAGTATTTTTTCATTTTTTTATATACATCATCTTCAATTGAAAGTGTTATATTTGTCATATTATAATAAGTGGTATCACTTATTTAAAGTTTTCTACTTCAGCCTAATTGTCTCTAGGTTTCTTGGAACATTAGTTTCTATTCTTTCTATTTTATAAATGCTAGATGCTAAATCTAAAGATTTTGAAACTTCTCCGTGATTAATTATAATTCTTTTTGGTTTTGGTTTGCAATTTTTTACAAAGTTTAATAATTCTGTTCTGCCTGCATGAGCTGAAAAACCATCTATTTTATGCACTTCTATTTCTATAGGTATTATTTCTCCTGATTCTGTGTGCCATTCTTTAAGTCCTTCCTGAATTTGTCTTCCTAAAGAACCTACTCCTTGATAACACACAAACAAAATTGTATTTCTTTTATTACCAGCAAAATGTTTTAGGTATTCTACAGAAGCACCTCCAACTAACATTCCACTAGTTGCTAGAACAAGACAAGGTCCTCCTTCTATAACTTGTTTTCTTTCTTGCGCAGAGCCTACTTGTTTAAAAGTTTCTGATACAAATGGATTTTTATCCTGAAATATTTGATTTCTAACACTATTACTTAAAAAATCAGGATAAGCAGTATGAATTGCATTAATATCCCAGATCATTCCATCTATATAAACTGGTATTGGTGGAAGTTTTCCTGATTTTATAGCATCATCTAGTATTAACATTGTTTCTTGAGCTCTTCCCAAACCAAGTTCTGGAATTAAAACTTTACCCTCTCTTTCAATTGTTTTTTTGATATATTCTAATAAAGCATTTTCTGATTCTAATCTAGGAGGTAAAATATCTGCTTTTCCACCATAAGTTGATTCAATAATTAAACTCTCAACTCTTGGGAAATTTGTAACAGCTGGGTCTAATAAACGTGTTTTGACATATTTTAAATCAGCTCCGTATAGTAGATTATGTGAACCATTACCAATATTAATATGAACCATAGCGCTTCCTAATGCATGACCTGAATTGTAAAATGTTATTCTTACATCTGGCGTAACGTCAGTAACTTCATTAAAATTCAAACAAATACTATGTTTTACCATTTCCTTAATATCTTGGGAACTAAATAGTGGAGTAGCAGCTTGTTTATATGCAACTCCAATAAAATCTAAAGCTAAAAGAGCTGTGATATCTCTTGTAGGAGTTGTCATATATAAAGGTCCTTTATACCCCATTTTATATAAGTATGGAAGTAAACCACAATGGTCAAGATGAGCGTGACTTAGTATTACTGCATCAATAGTGCCTATGTCAAATTCAGGAATATCAAAATAAGGAAATCTATCTGATCCATGAGAAGCAACATCAACTCCGCAATCTAAAAGTATTTTTGACACAGGAGTTTGTAATAATATACAACTTCTTCCTACCTGTCTGCCTGAGCCAAGCATTGTCATTCTTATCCAACCTTCTTTTTTATCTGAGCTCCAGTCTTTGTAGATTTTTTTTCCTACTTCATTTAAAAATTTTCTTCTATAACTATTATTTGCATATAAAACCTCTCTGATATTATCAGTTATTTTACTTTTTATTGACGCACTTCTTTGAACTTGAGGTGACCAAAAAGTTTTATCTTTTATTTCTTGCAATACACTTCCTTGTTTTCCTATCACCATTCCTGGTTTTTTTGCTTCTATTATAACAATACTTCTTGGTTGATCAAAAATAATATTGGTAAGCTCTGCATCTTCTGGAATAATTTGCTTAATTATTTTCTCAGTTTTTTCTTGGCTTTCAAGAATAGATTCATCAGATCTTAATTCAATTCTTTTTTTGTACTTATTAACAAGTTCTTTTATCTGTGGTTCAGAAGATTTGAAAAATGCAGCATTATCTGTATATAAAACAATATTTGCTGCTTCAAAACCTGCATCTTTTATAACTTTAGGCAGGTCATCTGTAATACTTTTTAGAATATCTCCCATTTGTGTTGTTATTCTTTGTTTTCGTTTTTAGAACCTTTTTGTTAAAAGGTTTATTTTTTGTTTTTGGAAACCTTTTCGTTAAAAGGTTTATCTTCCTTTTGTTACTTTTTTAAAAGTATTTTGGAAACCTTTTCGTTAAAAGGTTTATCTTCCTTTTGTT
>JAGVWM010000001.1 GCA_018304325.1 Candidatus Pacearchaeota archaeon | reverse complement strand
TATTTTATTTTTTAATGAATTGACATATTTTCTAAATTCCGAATTTTTTAATTCAATTGTTTCTGTGTTTATGTTTGGATGAAAATTAAGAATTTCTGATCCCAATACCTTCTTACTAAAAACTAAGGTTATTTTAGATTCTTTATCTCTTATTATTGCAAATGGTGATACAGATCCTGGTTTTATTTTTAGTAAATTTTCCAAGTCTTCTGCACTTGCAAATGTTATTTCTTCCATAATTTTATCTTTTAATTCCTTTCTATCTATTTTTTCATTACATGGAATTATTACCATATAAAAATTTTTAGTTATTTTTCCTTTAACTAAAAGTGATTTGGCATGCATACCGTTAATAGTAACTTTGAGTTTGTCTGATTCTAGTTTTTTTTGTTTATTTTCTTCATTTATATTTGTGTTAAATTTACCAGTGTTTAAATCGTTTTTTATTTCATCTATTGCTTTATGCATCTTTTTCTCTTTTCTTATTGAAGCCCAGTAAAATATTTCATCTCTTGTATTTTGTGTTACTAGCATAATTATCTCTCCAGGCATCATTCTGGCAGTACGGCCTGCTCTTTGAATTCTTCTTATTGCACTTGGGACAGGCTCATAAAATATAACTGTATTAACTTCAGGTATATCAAGACCTTCTTCTCCAATTGATGTTGCGCATAAAACATTAAATTTACCTTCTGAAAAATCCCTAATTACTTCTTGTTGTTCTTTTTGGCTTAAACCACTAGCATTTTCATTGCCCCTGGATTTTTTTGTTTGACCAACAAATACTTTTGCTGACACATTGTTTATTGAATTAAGTTCTTTAGATATTTTTACTATGCTGTCCCTATACTGGCAGAAAACAATTGTTTTGTTTTTTTTATTTACTTTTAATTTATCTTCTATTATCGTTTTTAGTTCTAGCAATTTAGGATGCTCTAAATTTTCTTTTACAAGTTGGTTTAAGAGATTATATGCCTGAGTAAACTCTATACTTGATACTATTTTCTTAACTGCTTTGCTTTTGTTTTTTTCAGCTTGATCCTTCATATCATTTAGGTAATTATTACAAGATTGTAATGTTTGTGTTTCCAATAATTCTACCGCGTGCTGCATTTTTAATGCTTGAGCGCATGATGAAGCTCCATGGAAGAGATTTGGGTTTTTACCTCCTGTAGCTAGAGACTTCATTATTTTTTTCTGGCATTCTATGAGTGTTATTTTGTTTATTGGACCAAAAATTAAATTTCGACCTTTTAAGTCTTGTGCACTTTTAGTATAAATTTTATTCATAAGTTCCCTAATTTCATTGAATCTATCTGGAAAAGGAATTTTTATTACTTTTATTTCCAAATCTTTTAAATATGGTTTAACATCTTCACTTTCTCTTGTACGCAATTCAACTTCTTCTATTAGTAAGTTTTCACATATTTTTTTTATTGTCGCTTTATCTGTTCCTGGAGAAGCAGTCACCCCAAGAATTCTTATGTTGTTTGCCTGTTCTGTATATTTTTTTGCAACATATGTATATGAATAATTCTTAACACATCTATGGGCTTCATCTTCTACTAATAATGATACATTTTCTAAATTATACAGTTTATTTTTTACATCATTTCCTATACATTGAGGTGTTGAAAATACTATGTCTGATCTTTCCCATGTTTTTTTTCGTGTTTCAGCAGGTATTTTTCCTGTAAATAAATCCATCTGTCCAAATAATTCTGGAAGATGTTTTTTGAAATAATTGAAGTGTTGTTCGGCTAAAGGTCTTGTTGGAGCTAAAAAAAGAATCTTTTCCATAGGATATTTATGCATTCTTTCTATGGCCAACATTAATGCTATGAGTGTTTTACCAATCCCTGTAGGAAGGACTACAAGACAATTTTTATCCTTACATTTTTCAAGTATTTTTTTTTGATATTCTCTTGGAGAAATGCCGATTAGAAATTTTTCGTACATAAAAACTCAAAATATAATAAGTATATAAGTTTTTATTTAAGGGAGGAATAAAGCATATAAGACAAAAATCATTACTATTGCTCCTAAAACTGCCCAGATATTCTTGTTCGCAAAAAATATTTTTGTTCCATCTAGGTTCCATAATGGAAGCATGCAATAAAATGCATAGTATATATTTAATTTTGCGAATAAACTAAATCCTAATAAGTAACCTATAACTGCAAATATTAAATTTAATATAACTCCAGAAGCTGCAATAATTCCTAAATGAAAATCAGTTATGTCTGTGAATTTATACCATTCGTGCCTTTTACTGACTCTTGTTGATAAAGTTTTTACATCAAATTCCAAAGCTGCTAAGAATAAAAAGTTCCCTAATGAAGCAAGTGCTGCAAGAAATGGTATAATGATTCCGAAAGGAATTTTGTTTTTGAATGTATCTTTTCTTCTTATCCAGTATCTGTCTATTAGCCATATTTTATGTTCAATACTTGTTTCAAAGTAGTATGCAACTAACTTTTTAGTAAATATATTAATTAAAACGACTAAGATTATTGATAATGCAGCAATTAACATTATGTTGTAATTTTCTTTTATTATAAATGGTTTAAGAATAACTGCAAAAATTAATACTATTAATACAAGTAGAATGTGTGATATTTCTTGAGCTTTCATAAATAATAATGGTGGGCTGTTCTTATAAATTCTTTGTTTTATTTTTTTAATTTTTAATTAAGGTAGTATAATCTATAGATTTTCAAAAGAGTTTTTCTGCTATAGAAAAGTATATAAAGAAAAAATTTCCATAATTAGTATGTTAAAGATAAAAAAGATAAGTGATGTAATGGGAAAGAAAGTTTACACAGATGAAGGAAATTATTTCGGTGAAATTGAAGAAGTTAACTTACTTAACAACAAGATAGACAGTTGGAGAATAAGACTTTCTTCTACAACTGCTAGAAACTTTAATGGAGCTAGAGGAGTTATAATTCCCCACAATTATGTAAGATCTGTCGGAGATGTTTTTGTTATCAGTCAGGTGGGTATGCCAGACCAGGAAGAAGGAGTGTCGGAGATTTTAGAATAAATCCCCATATATTAATTTGAATGGTTTTAGAGACTATTTTATCTAGTGAACTAGCAATTAGAATAGTTTATCCTTTTTTACTTATCTTTGTTTTAGTGTTTGCTATTCTTGAGAAGAGTAAGATTCTTGGAGAAGAAAAACATCAGATTAATTCTATTATCGCTTTAGTTATTGGTTTGATAACTATTGCATTTTCATGGGCTACAAATATTATAATAAATTTAATGCCATTTTTAGCTATTAGTGCTGTTGTTTTATTGGTTTTCCTTATATTGTATGGTTTTGTTGCAAGTACAAATAAAGATGGATTACAATTAGATAAAAATCTCCAGGTAGCTTTAGGTGTTCTTGCCGGCATTGTTGTTATTATTGCTTTAATTGTAGCAACAGGTCAGTGGGATAGAGTTTATAATTGGATGTTTGTGGATTATGGTTCTGGTCCCCAATATGGGGAAATATTTTATTATTTGCAATTGTTATTGGAGCTTTAGTTCTTGTTTGGACTTCTGGAAGAGGTAAAAAGTCTGGAGAGTAATTTTTTGTTTCTTAATAAAATAGATTATTAAATAGAGATTATTAGAAAGGTATTTAAATAATATTTATCTTTTACATGTATGGCACAGCCACTTGGGGCAGTATTACAACAGTTAGCGGAGCTAAGAAAGCTGACGGTACGAGTGATAATAGAAATGTTAACGCTGTTATTGCTTTAGCTGTGGGATTACTTGCTATACAATTTGATCAGGTACCAATATTTTTTTCAGTTATATTTCCTAAATTAGGAATTGCACTTTCAATATTATTAGCTGCTTTAATTCTGGTTGGATTGTTTGTTGATCTTAACAGGCCAGGCGGACCAGCATTAATATTTTTTGGCCTTGGAGCAATTGCTTTTATAATACTTGTGCTTTATAGTTTTCAGGATTATTCTTGGTGGCAGGGAGGATGGTGGCAGGAGAACCTATCAGCGCTAATTGCTGCAGGAGTTGTTGTTGCATTTGTATTTTTAGTTGTTACATCTGGACACCATAATCCAGCTCATCCACCATATCCGCAGAGATATTGGGATGCAGAAGGTGTCAAGTTGCTAGGAGGCGGCGGGCACTAAGGGTCTAAATGGCAATTGATTTTTCCTGGTTAGGTTATTATGTACCAATATTTGGTTTTTTATTTGTTTTTGTTGTAATGTATGCTGTTCTTTCTAAAACTAAAGTTTTAGGAGAGAGTGGTTTTGTTAACTCTATAATTAGTTTTGTTTTTGCTATTATTTTTGTTACTTTTTTACCAGCTGTAAATTATGTCCAGACAATTATTCCTTGGTTTGTAATACTTATAATTTGTTTATTTTTCTTTCTAGTTATAGTTGGTTTTTCTCAGAAAGATATTGATAAGTTTATGAAGCCATGGATTGCATGGGTTTTCATAGGATTTTTAGCTTTAGTATTTTTAATATCAGCCATATATGTATTTAATCCTGTTTTTGTAAAAGGGATTGCAGATTTGACTGGAAGCAGTCAGGACCAGGTTTTTGAAAACTTTAGGAAGTTTGTCATTTCTGAAAAGTTTTTTGGAGGAATATTTCTTTTAGTTATTGCTGCAGTTACTTCATGGGTTTTAACTAAGAAGAGTAAATAATTACTTTTTCTTTGACTTCTTTTTAGAAGCTACTTTATTGTGGACATGATGTTCTCTTGTTCTGTCAACCATTGGATTTATCATTTTACTAAATCCTGTCTGCATGCCATGCAGTTCTGTTTTTATATCAGAAATATTTTGTTCTTGTTCCGAGGTTTTTCTTATTAATGAGGTTTGCAAAGAATCTATAATTGATTCAATTCTTGTTAATCTTTCATCCATTTTTCTAACTTGGACATCTAAAATTGATTTCATATCTGTTAGGTCTTTTAAAGCACTTGTAATTTTCATTATTTTTTCATCCATTAATTGAGAGGCAATTTCAGTCATTGTTTCTGTATTTACAGCATTATATTGTTGATATTCTTGTCCCTGATTTTGATAACCCTGCCCTTGATTTTCATAATCCTGATAATTTGAATATGCTTCAGGTATTGTTTGCCCAGAATCTATACTACTTGCTTCCCCAGGCATTTCTTGAGTTTGTTTTTTATAGCTCCTTTGAGAATTTTGGTTTTCATAGCCAGGATATTGTTCTTGGTATTGATTTTGTTGGACCTGTGAATTCGGATTCATTATTGATGATTGCATTCCTGCTCCAAAATCCTCAGAAAATTCTTCAGTTTGTTGTTGACCATTAAAAACAGCATCTTTCACTTTTGACCTTGATAAAACATCATTTATTTCTCTAGGATTTAATCCTTGTTCTTGTAAATCAGCAATTATTTCCCCATCTGTTTTCCCTGACATTCTAAGCTGACGAACTTGATCTATAGTTGACATTTTAAGTTTTACCTACCCAGAAGTGCTTTTCATTTTTTGCTTCTTCAGATTCTTTATGACGATGATTTTTAATTTTTTCATCTAATAACTTATCTAAATCTTGAATTCTTATATATTCTAATGGCTCAAACATTTTATACTGTCTATTTAAGATAGCTAATTCTTCTTTTCTTGCAGATTTTGATATTTCTTCTGATAGTGACTCAATAACTGATTTTATTCTTTTAGCATCTGATTCAAGTATATATAGTGTTTTTTTGATATCAAGAATTTCTTTCCTATTATGTTCTTGAAATTCTATAAGATTTTGCCCAATAAGTAGAATTCTTTCTTTCATAAGCCTATTATTTTCTTCTAAGTCTCTTAATTTAAGGGCTAATTCATATGAAATATCTTCATTAGGTTGTTGTTGGGCCATATTACTCTCTTTTTTATTATTTATTGAAGCGAATTGGGTTTAAAATTGTTTTCTTTAAAATAAAACTTATCTAACTAACATAGAAAACTATTTTAATCATTTTTTACTTTTTTTCTCATGATATTAAAAGAGGTGACTTATGATCTTCGAAAAGAATACTAAACTTTACTCTTATGAAGTTAGAAGAGAGGGTGGCGAAAATGTTGCGTATGTTAATTACCTTGGTTCTAATGAAATTCCTAATATAGCATATTCACCACTTGTTATGGCTAGAGTTATTGACCTTTTAATAGAATCTTCTAATGTTTCAAGGATAGTTTTAGTTCAACAAAGGAATTATAATTACTCTTCTGATAAGATTATGGCTTTAGCTGAAATTGCAAATCTTTATGTTTTTTTAGTTAGACAGGAAAGAGTTCTATCACCTGATAAAATTTCTTCCAGACCTGAGATTGCTTCAAGGAAATATGAATTCATGCAGTATTTTCTTAACTTATTAAAACGAGATCCATTACAATCATATAATAAAATTAAGACCGCTCTTTTTGAAGAAAAATCAAAAAGTGAAAATGAACATGATTTGATTTATCAAAGAGTTTTAACTAAAATTGTTGGTTTATTGGAAAATACTAAAGTAATAAGGGATCTTCAGCAAGATTATACTCTCGGAAGAGATGCCTATTCTAGACTTTTTCTTCCAGATATTGTTCCGAATTTTGCATTTGCAAGACTTGTAGCACATATTCCAAGTGATTCAACTATAGTTGATCAGTATGAAATTGGAGAAGATTTAGATAAAAGTACTGTGACTGTTTTAAAAAAGTCAGATGAACTAAAGTATTTTTATCATTTAATGCCGCCTGAATATTTTTTAAATGAAGATTTTCAAATTTTGTTAAATTTAGCAAGAAATGTTTTAATTGAACATCAACCTAAGGCTGAGGAATTTATAGATCCTCAAAGAACAAGGCAGGTTTTTTTTAATGTAGCTAGAGATTTATTAAATGATCTTGCTGAGACTAAACAGATAAAAGTATCTTATCAAGATTTGAATAAATTAGCAAGAATTTTAGTTAGACATACAATTGGTTTCGGTTTAATGGAAGTTTTACTACAGGATGAAAATATCCAAGATATAGTACTTAATGCTCCTGTTAGCCAAAATCCTATTTTTTTAAGGCATAGTAAGTATGATGAGTGTTTTACAAATATTGTTCTTAGTCCTGAAGATGGGGAGTCTTGGGCAGCTAAGTTTCGTATGATAAGTGGTAGGCCTTTAGATGAAGCAAATCCTATTTTAGATACTGATTTATCTCTTGAAAATATTAGAGCAAGAATTGCTGTTGTTCAAAGACCACTTTCACCTAATGGTTTATCTTATGCTATAAGGAGGCATAGAGACTATCCTTGGACACTTCCATTATTTATTAAAAATAGAATGTTGAATTCTTTTTCTGCAGGTTTAATGAGTTTTTTAATAGACGGTTCTAGAACTATGTTGGTTGCAGGAACTAGAAGCAGTGGAAAAACCTCTTTACTTGGAAGTTTAATGTTAGAGATTAAACCATTATATAGGGTTATTTTAATTGAAGATACTTTGGAACTTCCTGCCGATTATTTTAGAAAGTTAGGATATGATATTTTAAGCATGAAAGTACGTTCATCTCTTTTAGAAAAAAGCAATGAAGTTTCTGCAGAAGATGGAATAAGAACAAGTTTAAGACTTGGAGATTCTAGTTTAATCATTGGTGAAATTAGAAGTAATGAGGCTAAAGCGTTATATGAAGCGATGAGAGTTGGAGCTTTAGCAAATGTTGTTGCAGGAACTGTTCATGGAGCAAGTCCTTACGCAGTTTTTGATAGAATTGTAAATGATTTGCAAGTGCCTGTAACTAGTTTTAAGGCGACAGACATAGTTGTTGTTGCAAATCCTGTTAAAACGCCTGATGGTTTACATAGTAACAGAAGAGTTGTACAATTAACTGAAGTAAGAAAGCACTGGACAAAAGATCCTTTAGAGGAAAAGGGTTTTGTTGATTTATTAAAATATAATGTTGAGAAAGATGAATTAGAGCCAAGCGATGAATTAATAAATGGAAACTCTGAAATTATAAAAGATATTGCTTCTGGAGTGAAAGGCTGGGCTGGAAATTGGGACGCTGTTTATGATAATATTTTGCTCAGAGGAATGGTAAAAGAAGAAATTGTTAAACTTGCTGAGAAACATAAAAGATCAGAGTTATTAGAAGCAAAGTTTGTTAGTTTAGCTAGCTCTCATTTTCATAAGATTTCTGATGAAGTAACTCAAGAAGTTGGTATTCCACAAAGTGAAAAGGTATTCCCTAAATGGGTTAAGAAAATGGATGAAGAAATAAAAAAGTTCCAAGGTTAGGTTTATTAATTGCAGTTATTTTTGCCAAATATGATTTCATAACAAAGTAACTTCTTTTAAGCCCCTGAAATCATTATCTAAAGTTATTAATTTAGATTTGTTTAATATAGCACTTGAATAAATTAGAGAATCAATTGCAGGAAGATTTTTCTCGACTGAAATTTCAGCTGCTTTCTCAGATATTTTATCGTTTATAGGAATAATTAAACTTCTTTTTTTAACAAATTCGATCATTTTAATTATTTTGTTTTTTTCAATTTTATACTTTAAAATTTTTCTTTTTATTTCAAATAAAGATAAAACTGACAAAAGAAAAATCTCATTTGTTTCTATTATATTTATATGATTTCCATTAATTAAGTATGACAACCATATAGAAGAATCTAATAGTTTAGAGTCTGTCATTTTTATCTCTTAAATCATGAAGAATTTCCTTGCGTGATTTTTTCCCAATATATTTTCCTAAAAATCCAGCCAAAGATTCTTTTTGAGATTCATTAATAACCATTTTTGTAATTGCTTCATCATAGGAAGAAGCTTCTAATTCTTTCTTTATCTTTTTTAATAATTCTAATGTTGATTCATTTATTTGTATTGTTGTCGGCATATAATTATATAATTATATAATTATATACTATATAAATATTTCGGTTGTTTTAGGGTTTATTTTGAAAAGGTAATATCTTTTCCTGATTTTTATATTAAATAAGATTAATTTGGAATATTAATTCTTCTTTGCTTTATTTTACCCATTTATTAACGTTTTTTTAGTTTGATTTATTAAAACTTAATTTAAGCTGATAATTTTTCTTTCCAATAACCTTTATTAATTCTCTTTTATTTCTTTTGGGTATAAAAAGGAAGTGAAATATGGGAAATATAGATGATCTTTTGAAAAAATATTCTGGAAAATTATCAAAAGAAATTGATACTAATTATACTCCTGGAGATATAAGTAAGGAGTACTTAACTTTTAAAAAAGAAATGATGCCTCAGCTTTCTAGATATGAAAAGCTTGCTAAAGCATTTGGTTCTTTTATGAAGGTTAGGATTTCTGAAAAAGACAGTTTGAAAGTTCAGAAAAAACTTGATATGGCTCATTTAGATATAACTCCTAGCCAGGTAGCTGTTTTTTCTTTTGTATCAATGTTCTTTGTTTTTTTCTTAGGACTTCTTGTTTTTTTATTAGCTTATTTTTGGCAAGGAGCAAGTTTTGATTTTTCAAAAGGATTATTATTTTTATTTTTAGTTTTAATTGCAAGTTTCTTTGTTTTTTATTATTCTTATACTAGTCCTTCTAGACTTGCAAATAATCTTAGACTTAAAGCTAGTAGCCAGATGGTTCCTTGTGTGCTTTACGTCGTTGTTTATATGAAACATACTTCTAACTTGGAGAGAGCCATTGCTTTTGCTTCGCAACATTTGCAGGCGCCTCTTTCTTTAGATTTGAAAAAAATATTCTGGGATGTAGAAACTGGGAAATATAGTACTATTAAAGAGAGTTTAGATAACTATCTTAAAACATGGGAAAAAGATGCTATAGAATTTGTAGAAGCATTTCACTTAATTGAATCAAGTTTATATGAACCATCTAATAATAGAAGAATTCAGACCCTTGAGAAATCTTTACAGGTTATTTTGGAAGGAGTTTATGAAAAAATGCTTGCTTATTCTAGAGATGTTAGGAGTCCTTTAACTAATGTTTACATGCTTGGAGTTGTATTACCTACCTTAGGGTTAGCATTATTACCTTTAGCTTCTGCTCTTCTTGGAGGATTAATAAAGTGGTACCATGTTTTTATCTTGTTTAATATTATTGTTCCATTTCTTGTGTTTTATATGACAAATAATATTATGATGAAACGTCCAGGTGGTTATGGCGAAAATAATATTTTAGAATTAAATCCTAAATACCCTAAATATATTTCTAAAAAACCTTATTTTATTGCAGCAGCTATTTGCTTTCCTTTCTTTTTATTAAGTTTAGTTCCATTTTTATTTCAATGGCCATTTTTTCTTGAATCATTTGGAATAAGTCCTGATATTAATCTAGGAGCTTTTGGCCTTAGCTTTTTACAAGATGTAAGACTTTTTGATTTTAAGGATGCGTCTACAGGAGCTGCAGTTACTAGTATCAGTGGTTTAAAATCTGGAGTTGTTGGTCCTTTTGGTATTGGGGCATTACTTTTAGGATTGTTTTTGCCGTTATCTATAGCAATGTTTTTTGCAATTGCATTTAAAATGAAAACTAAAGAATTGATAAAAGATAGAAATAACACAAAAGAACTTGAGATGGAATTTACAAATTCATTATTTCAACTAGGGAATAGATTAGGTGATGGAATTCCTGCTGAAATTGCCTTTGCAAGAGTTGCTGAGTCTACTAGGGGACAAAGAACAGAGGATTTTTTCAGAAAAGTAAATCTTAATTTACATCAAGCAGGAATGTCTCTGGATGAAGCAATATTTAATCCTAAAAGAGGAGCAATAATAGATTATCCTTCTAATTTAATTAGTACAAGTATGAGGATTCTTTTAGAATCTAGTAAAAAAGGTCTTAAAGTTGCTGCTGAGAGTTTAATGAGTATTTCAGAGTATATAAAAAATATTCATAAAGTAGAATCTAGGCTTAGAGATTTATTAGCTGAAGTTATTAGTGATATGAAAAGTAATATGACCTTCCTTGCTCCCCTATTAGCAGGAATTGTTGTAGGTTTGGCTGGTATGATTGCCTTTATACTTAATAAATTGTCAAGTATTTTTACAGATGTTCAGGCAAGTGGAACACAAAATGTTGGTTTTGATCTAGGAACTTTTTTAAATATTTTTAGAATTGAACAAATTATACCTCCATATTATATTCAGGTAGCTGTTGGTCTTTACCTTATACAAATTATATTTATTTTAACTAATGTTTTAGTTACAATTGATTCTGGATCTGATAAATTAAAAAGAACTGCTGATATTGGCAAGTATTTGAAAATAGGAATTATTGTTTATACTGCTGTTTCATTTATTTCAATAATAATCCTTTCTGTACTTGCAGGATTTTCTCTCGGAGGACTTGCCTAATAAAAAGAACCAAGGTTCTTCTTATGACATCTCCTTTAAATGCAAGGTTTTCTTTATGAGTTTTCCTTTTAATAGCCAAGCTTATTTACAATCTTCCTTTTGAAAGCCAATGGTTTCCTTATGAACTTTCTTTTATTAAAACAATATCTTTATTAATTATATTCTTCTGTTTTGTTTAGGATGTTAAATAAAAAAGGTATTACAAGACAGGAACTACTTGTTGGAATTATTGTTCTTTTAGTGCTTATGGGAATTGTATTAATTTCTTATTTTTTATTAGGTGACAGATTAACAGGGTATTTACAAACAGCTAAAGATTTTTTAAGATTTGGAAGATGAAAAATAAACTTTTGAAAAGTTTAACAAACCACAACATGGATAAAAGAGGAGATATTATTATAGAGGAACACCTTAATTGGATAATCGCAGCAGTTTTACTTTTTGTTCTGCTTGGTTTTTTAATAAGCATTCCATTTTCAAAATGGATTAGTTTTTTCCCAGATTATAGTTATAATCAGAATGATACTTATATTGGAGATATTTCTCCTGATTATAAACTTCCTGATGGACAGGTAAGGTATTGCCCTGGAAAAATTGGAGATATTTCAAATAGTAAGATAAATCCTTTTGCAAGTCCGACACAGTATGTCTCATTTTGGAATTCTAATACTAAAGAACACAGTATAGGGACAAGTCTTTATTTGAAAGGAAGCTCTGAAGAAGGAACTATTTATTTTAAAGAAGTACGGGATATTGCTATTGCTGATGTTGTTAATGGAGCTGTTTTATTAAGACCTGAGATATTTGATTCTACATCTAAAGAAAGATATATGATATGGTTTTATTTTCTTTCAAATAAACCTAGATCATCTAGAATAGAATTTTTAGCAAGGTTAACAAGTTTAGATAAGTCTATTATTTATTCTGGAAATTATATCTGTCATCCAGACAATTGGAGAATACCTATTTACAATGATTTGTGGCCTGGACAAGATGTTATTTTTATAAGTAGTGGTGAAAAAAATGCTAAAGGAAAGTATGTAATTGATTTAAGTCCTTATTTTGATGTAAAAAAAGAAGGTTTTGAATACTTTTATTTACAGAATGACCAAGGAATATTAGATTTTAATGATAATAAAATTTCTTTTCAAGGATATTACTTGACTATTTATAGTAAAAAATTAGGTTGGTTTGGAGTTGATATTTTTGGAGATGATAAACCTGTAGGAATTATTTTAAGAGATGGAAGTGTTTTGATTAACCCACAAATTTTTAGTGATGTAGACAGCAATTTATTTGATCCTTATGCAAGTATAGGAAGAGATTCCATTGTTAATCAACTTTCATTAAATTATCCTAGAATTGAATCAAATTCTTACACTCTAAGGTATTTTTACAAAACTAATATTTTTATTAGTGAGTCAAAAGTTTCAGAGTTATTTGAAAACGTAAATTAAAATGAACAAAAAAGGTGATTGGTTTGTTGAAGAGGTTGCTAAAGTTATAGTTGCAATAATTCTTCTTTTTCTTTTAGGATATTTAGCATTTACACTTTATGAGTCAATTACTCAAAAATCACAATTAGAGCAGGCAAGAGTACATTTAGATAACATTGAAAATATAATTAAAGAGTTAAAAGATGGAGATTCTCAGAGTTATTTAGTTAGTTCTCCAAAAAATGGACTTTTAATACCCTTTTATAAAAATGGTCCACCTGATTCAGTTAATTCAAGACCAAGAGAGTGTCTTAGTTTTAATAATTGTATATGTATTTATGCCTCTTCTTCTGCAGTTTGTTTTAAATTAAAGGATGAAGATATTTTAGATGCAGGAGATTTGATTGGAGGTATTGGTTTTCCCTCTATAATCTATATGGCAAAAAGAGAGGGAGTTATTATGTTAACTAATAAAGATTATAATTATGATATTTATTTGCAAGATAAGGAAATTTTTAATAAATTATTATTTTTTAAAAAAAATGAAAATTCTCTTTCTGTGAAAGATTTAGCTATTAATTTGATTAACCAAGGAGGAAAAAATATTGAAAATGATTTAAAGGAATCTATAGTATTATTTGCTGATAACCAGAATTTAGACTTTTTGTTTTCAATTGATGATTTATCAACAAAAATATTTTTAACAAATATTGAAGAACTTACAGCTAAACAGATTTTTTTGTATAATACAGATGTTTCTTTTGAAAATACCCCTGCTTCACGCTTGTTAATTACAGGTAATGATGGACATGTTTATCAGATTAATTTTAGATCTAAAAATAAGGGTTAAAATGAATAAGAAAGCAAAACTTGAGTTGGAAGAAATTGCAAAAATAATACTTTTGTTAGTGATATTTGGTATACTTGTTTATGGAGTTTATTATTTTTTTAATAAATTTGTTTTTTCAGGCGTATAATGTCAAGAATAATACAATAAAGATTCTTGATCATGATTAAGATACTTATTTATACACCTAAGAGTATAGTTTTTGAAATATATCTTAACATATAAAAACTCACAATTCTTTATTTTTGTGTTATGGAAAAAGGAGGATTTTTAGCTGTTGAATGGGTTGTATCAATAATATTAATTTTAGTAGGTCTTGGAATACTTATTTTTGCAGTAACTAATTTATTTACTCAGAATGATGTTGATAAAAATACATGTCATTTTTCTGTTATTTCTCGAGGCAGCACTCCTTCATTAGCAAAAGGTTATGTGCCTTTAAGATGTAAAACTGAAAAGATTTGCATTACTGGAGAGCTTTTTGGAGGAGAGTGCGATGAATTTAAAGGAGAAAAAGGAGTTACTAAAATTAGAGTTTCTAATAGTGCTGTACAAGGTTTAGAACAAGTCCAGAAGATATATGCCCAGTCAATGTTAGAATGTTGGGAGCTTATGGGTGAGGGTAAAGTAAGTTTATTTTCTCAGGGAGCAGCTGAAAATTTTGGTGTTGGTTTAGTCTATCCTAGCTGTGTTGTCTGCTCAAGAATTGCAATAGATAAGAATTCTTTAGATGGTGTGGAGTTTGAAAATATGAATATAAATGAATATATGAAAAGTCATTTAGTTCCAAAAACTGAGAAAACTTATTTTGACTATATGCTTGGAGAGGATTATGCAGCAAGTTATACTATAGATAATAATTTGCTTAATTTACCAGATTTTAATTCAACAAAAGATGATGCTGGAAATGATGTTGATTTAATTAAAAAAGATCAGGATACTTCGGTTGAATTTGTCGACTCTTCTACAATAAGTAATACTAGAGATGATAATTTGAAAGAAACTGCAATTGTTTTTATGCAGATAACTTCTCCTAGCCATGGAGGAGTTATTGCTAATTCTGCAGGAGCAGTTGCAGGAATTGGAACTGCAGGATATTTTGCATTTGGACCAGCATTTTTAGCTGTTGGTGGAAAAGCCATACAAGGTATTTTTTCAGTACATGGTTTGGTAATTGCAGCAATTTTGGGAATTTACCAACAGGGAAGTGTTACATTGAGCAGAGGTGTTAGCGCAGGTTTTTGCGGAGATATTGAGATTTCAAGTGATGCAAGAAGCGGATGTTCAGCTGTGAGAACTATAAATTATGATTTAGAGTCTATTGCAGAATATTGTCGGGTTATAGAAGGACTTCCTTAAAATGATGAATAAAAGAGGTAATGTTCCATTAGAAGAGGTCATTTTTGTTTTAGTAAACTTAGTATTTTTTTCAATGTTATTTTTTTTTGTTTATAATACGAGCCATAGCATTTTTTTAACTGAAAGGCTTTATGCAAAAGAAATCGCACTAAGTATTGATAGTGCCAAACCTGGAACACAGATAAATATTGATATAAGTGACTTGTATAAAGTTGCAAGTAAAAATAACTTTGATATAAATAATGCTTTTTATTTTAAAGATAATTTAGTTAGTGTTAAAGTCTCTCAAGGAGAGGGGTATTCTTATTATTATTTTACAGATTATAATATAGATTCTGCTGTAAGCTTTCCTGAAGAGGGTAAAGCAGTACTTAATATAAGAGTTAGTGAAAATAATGGTGCTTAAAAAAATGGATAAAAAAGGAGAGAAACTTTTTTCTATTTGGTGGTTTATAATTATAATAATAATTGGTCTTGGTATTGTTGCAGGAGTTAGTTTATTTTATTCTTCAAATTTAGATATACGCTCTTTGGAAGCAGATGCTCTTTCAAGCAAGGTTGTAAAGTGTATTTCTAGTTCAGATGGAATAAATCCTACAATATTAGAAAGTAATTTTGATATTTTTAGTGAGTGTAGCTTATCTCAGAGTGTTTTTGATAATGGCAAATTTTTTATTAAAATAAGTGTTTCAGATTTTTTCACAGGGGAAAGTGTAATTGGGCATAGTTTTGGAAATAATGCCTTTGAAAAAAACTGCGATATAAAATCTAAAATAACTGCAGTTAAATATCCTGAATGTTCTAGTAAAAGTGTTTATGTAATATATAAAGATAATAAGAAATATCTTGTAAATGTTTTAGCTGCCTCTAATTATAAAGGAGGAAAAAATTAGATGCCTAATTTTAATAAATTAAATAAAAAGGCCCAGTTCGGAGATTTTTTAGGTTGGGTTTCTGTAACTATAATTATATTTTTTATTATGTTTCTATTTGGAGCGTTAATTCTTTTATTAAATTTTCAAATTAATAAAGAAGATATAAAAATTAGCGAGATAAATAATAATTTAGACTATGAAAAAACAATTAGTTTAATTAATTTTTATCAAACTCATTACAAATCTTTTTCAGACTGGGCTGATGATCCTAATTTTTTGACTGGATTTGATTTAGATAGAGTTAGTAGAGAAAATCAGCTTTTAGGAGATTATCCTATAACTCAAGAGCAAATTGATAAACTTATTCAGGAAAAAGATGTTTTAAATGGATTTTATGATGCTTATTTCAAGAAATTAAATATTGCTAATGCCCAAGTTTACATTTATACTGGTAAAGATTCAGATAAAAAAAGACTTTTGACAAGTTATGATTATGGTAATTATATTTCAAATCCCCAAAAACTTATGGAAGATAACGAGATATTTTTTCCTGCTGATAGGGAAAATCTAAAGGCAGAGTTTTTTATTTTATCTAAAAATGGAAATGTTGTAGGAGTAAAATACTATGAGAAGTAATAAATCACAGTCATTAGCAAATTTTTTATTAGTTTTTCTAACTTTAGTTATAGTTACAACAAGTTTATTTTATATTTCGATTAAAGAGAATAACTATGGGAAGAATTTTAACTCCCCCTATGCTTTAGATTCTGTTTATTCTAGAGAAGGAATTATTAATTTTTATTTGCAAGATATTTTGGACCATTCTGCCGTTAGTATTAAAGATAAACAGGATTTAATTAATAACATTAATTCAATTGCTTTAAAGTATGAAAAAAATGATGAAAATGTTGCAATTGTTTTGAGAAGTATCGAAAATCTTAAAGAAGAAGATATTGAACTTGTCGAAAATAATGGAAAAATAGAAAGTGCTAATGCTTTTACTGCTAGTACTACTGAAATAAATTCCTTAGGAGAATAGGTTTTTAATAAATTCAAAAAGTGAAGAAAACTTTATAAAGAGGTTTTATGTTTATAATATAATGGTGATTATTAAAGGAAAAAGAGGACAAGAAAGGGAGTGGGTAATAAATTGGGTTATTGGTGGAGTTTTCTTATTAATTATTCTTGGAGGAGTTTTGTATGTTTCAAGTTCTGGAGGAAAAGTTTTAGCAGAAATTAACAGAGAAGATTTAGATACTAAGCTAAGTTTTGGATGTAATCCTGCATATAAAGAAGGAAGCTTTGAGGCAAAAGTAAGCTTTTGTCAGAAATTTGATCCTATTGGTGGTTCTTTATTATTTGGAAGTAATAATTTTATAAGCTGTCAGTATAGACCTGCTGTTGAAATTATGCTTCAAAATGGGGCTATTGGTGCAGCTGACTTAACTGCTGCTGTTAAATTAATAAACAATTTCTGTGCAACTGACTTAATTACTAATGCTAAAGATGGAGATGAATTAGCTTTTGCGACTAAATTTTGTACAACTGAAAAAGCTAGAGCTAATAACTTTAAAGATGGATTATGGGTAAATGGATTTATAGGATTATGGGTAAATGGATTTATATTTGATAAAGAGTGTAAGATAACCACTTATCCTGACTGGTATCCAGCTCCTGCTGAAGACATAAATAGTAATGGTTCAACAACAAAAATAGTTACTCTTTTAGGATTTACTTATACTATTGATATTACTAATGGTAAAATGGCAGGATCTGATGGTATTAACTGGAATTGGAATCAAGCTGATAAAACATGGACACAGGATTTAGGTTCAAATTCAGGTCCACCACAAACAATTGATGCTAAAATAGATACTCAATTTGATATAAGTGGCCAGTTTGAATAAAATCTTAAAATTTAAAAATGCTTAGTTCTTCTTGTTATTATGGGTGATGATTATGCCTTTGGAGGAAAGAGAAAGAGTAAAAATGATAAAAGAGCTAAAGGAAGGTATAATACTTATAAAAAAGGCGGAAGTAATAGGACTAAAGTAAAAACTAAAAAGTAAAATTATTTTTTAGTTGTTTTAGTTGGAATGTTTTCTATTATTGTTATTAGTATGCTTAGTATTAAAGGACCAATTACAAATCCCATTATTCCAAAAAGTTTAATTCCTCCAAGTAAACCAAATAACAGTATTACTGGATGCATTTTTGTTTTCCTACCTAGTATTCTTATTCTTAACAGATAATCAATCCCAAGACTTAGTATTAATCCTAAGATAATTATTCCTGTAAATAATATATATTTTCCACCTATGAAGAAGATAATTGCCATAGGTATCCATATAAGAGCTGGTCCTAGTGCAGGAATTAGTGCAAGTATACCAATTATTAATCCAAGTATTAAGTACAATTTTATTCCTAATATCCAAAATCCTATCATTGCTATTATTGCCTCTAAAACTGCAACTATTAGTGTAGCTAGTAATATTTCCCTAGCAGTTTTTTCAATTTTTTCTACTATTAATTTTTTGTTTTCAAAAGGTATTATTTTTATTATTTTTTCTCTTAAGCTTTCCCATTCAATTAAAAGATAAAATGTTGTAAAAAATACAATAAATATGTTAAGAACTAATCCAGGTATGTACCAGGCTGTTGATGAAACTAAATTTAATAAATAACCTCCTAATTTTTCAGTTATTAAATTTATATTTTGTGTTATTATGTTACTATACTTTGTATGTGAGAAATAACTTACTATTTGAGATGTTGTGTCTTCGTTAGCTACTTTAACTAATTGACCTGTTAGAGAAGTTATAACTATTGCAAGAATAGTCACTATTATTATAATTGAGATAAGAACTGTAATAAATGATGCAAGTTTCTTTGGAATTTTTTTACTTAGCCTGTCATATATTGGTTTTATTAAATAAGCTAAAACAAACGCAGATAGTATTGCAGTTATAAAATCTTTAAGTAGAAAATATGAAACAAGTATTATAACAGCAAGTATTCCCCAAAATAAATACTTCTTCACATCATCTTTTTCCATTATAAAAACTTCCTGCGGTTTACTAGAGATTCAATGAATCTCTGTACCAAAGAACAAGTATGTTCTCTAGGTTTTATGAATCCAGCAACTATCATTTTATCATAATAGTTAGTTAAAAAGATTAATAAAGCTTTTTATGCATTTTATTGTTATGAAATTAGAGGTTGCAGATTTTCTTATTGTATTAACTCTAGTTTGGATTTTAATAGCTATGTATAAAGATTTTAAAAAAAGAGAGATACCTAATTGGCTTAACTTTAGCTTATTGATTTTTGCACTGGCATTTAGGTTGTTTTATAGTATTTTTTCAAATGATTATAATTATATATTATGGGGATTAATTGGATTTGGAGTTTTTTTTGTTATTGCTAATATTTTTTATTATGGAAGATTGTTTGCAGGAGGAGATGCTAAGCTAATGATGGCTATTGGGGCAGTAATTCCATTTACTAATTCTTGGTTTGATAATTTATTAATTGGGATTTTATTTGTAATTTGTTTGTTATCTTTTGGAGCTATATATAGCACATTTTACAGTGTTGGCCTTGCTTTTGGAAATATGACTGGCTTTTCAAATGATTTCAAAAAAAGAATAAACAAAAATAAGCTGTATATTTTATTAGACTTTTTAATATTTGGTTTATTCTTAATCTTTGGTTTTTTTACAGGAGAAAATATGTTATTTTTAGTTGGAGCAATTATTTTTGCTTTACCATTTGTTTATTATTATACTAAATCTGTTGAGCAATCCTGTCTTGTGAAATATACTTCTCCAAATGAAATTACAGTAGGGGATTGGTTAGCTAAAGAAATTAAGATTAAGGGCAAAACTATTTTGCCTAGTTGGGATGGTTTAAGTGAGAGTGAGATTGTATTAATTAAAAAACATTATAAGAAAAATGTGCTTATTAAGCAAGGTATTCCTTTTTCACCTGCATTTTTAATAGCTTTTATTGTTCTGGTATTATTAAAATACCTATGGGCGTCTGATTGGGGCCTTTGGCAATTTTTTTAATTTGACTTCCTTTTTAATTTCTTCCTTTGTAATGGGCTTTTCAATTTTTTCTACATAATTGCTCATTTTGTTCTGAATTTCCTTTAGCTCCTTTTCATCTGCTTTTCTTCTACTTGAATTAAGAGTTTCATTTGTATAAACTGGGAGTATTTGTATTACTTTCTCTCCTAAAATTTCTGTCGAAGCTATACTTACAGTATTTGGATTAAAAATACTTTTTATCTTGTCTGATATTTCATTTGCAAGATTAAGTATTTCATTAGGCATATCTCCTGATTTTAATGCTCTTATTGGTATAATTATTGTATGGGCTTTAGATATAGGGTTTATTTCTAGTACTGCAATTGCTTCTTTGTTTTCTCCCACTTTAAATGAAGGTATTTTGCCACTTACTATAAGACGAAAAGGACTCTGAGTTTCAAATTCTTTTGAATCCCCCATACTTTCCGAGGTTTTTATAAGATTATTTTTTTGTAAGAACCCTACTAATTCTTCATCATTTAATGAATTAATCTGTTCTTTAGCATTTTCTCTTTGTGATTCTGGCCAGGACTCTATTTGTTTTAGTAACTGCGCTTTTACTTCCTTAATTTGGGATTTTGATAGCATTACAATTTTTAGATTATGTTGTTTTTAATATTTTGTGTTATTAAAAAGTGGTTGTAAAGAATTAAATAATTATAACATTTTATTCTTCAAATGGAACGTGGAATTGATAATAAAACTATTTTGGACAGGTTTGCACTTAATTTTGTTAAAATTGTAGAGAAACATTGTAAATATATTATTGTTTCTGGATTTGTAGCTATTGCTCATGGCAGGAGCAGGGGTACAGAAGATATAGACATGATAATTGAGAGACTTTCAAGAGATAAATTTGCTAAATTGCATAATGATCTAGTAAAAAATGGTTTTGAGTGCATGCAGTCAGAAGATTCTGATGTTGTTTATGAGTACTTAATTAATAAAACTAGTGTTAGATATACATATAAAGAGGAATTTTTGCCAGAAATGGAGATTAAATTTGCAAAAGATGAAATTGATGATTTCCAGCTGAAGACTAGGAAAAAACTGCCACTTACAGGGCTTGATGTCTATTTTTCTTCAATTGAAATGAATATTGCATTTAAGGAAGAATATTTAAGGTCTGATAAAGATCTTGAAGATGCAAGACATCTTAGAATTGTTTATAAAGGTAAAATTAATGAAAACGAAATAAATGAAATAAAAAAAATGATAAAAAAAGTCAGAAAAAAATGAAATATTCTATTAGGAAAGAGCATCATGAGCAAATTGAAAGGTGGGCAAATTATGTTAGAGATAATCCCAAAGAGTGGAAAGCTAAATTAAAACCATTTATTGACGGTCAGATAATTATGGCCAGAAGATTTTACAATAAACTTGCTGAAACTCCGGAAGGCAGAGAAAAAATGAAACTAATAAAAAATAATGTTAAGCTTGATTAAGACATAAGCTTTATATATTTTAATTTCTTTGTAAAGAAATCATATAAGAAAAGAGGAACGAAATGCAAAAAATACCAAGTTATATTTTGATAGTTATTGGAATAGTTATTTTATTAGCTGGAGTTAAACCCACTAATACTTATTTTGCTTCTTTAATACCATTATTAGGTTCAATTAACTATATAATTATCATAGTTATTGGAGCTGTAGTACTTGCAGTAGGAGTATTTCTTTTGAGATCTTCTAATTCAGGTAAACAAGCACCTGAAGTTCCAATTTATCAAGGAAAAAATGTAGTTGGTTATAGAAGAGGTTAATTAAATTTAATCTAAAAATTTAATCTAATCTAGATATTGCTTTTTGAATTCTACCTTTTTCTTCCCTTAATTTATTTGCATCTGGCGAGCTTAGTCCAGGATTTGCTAAAGCTCTATCTATTGCAGTTAATTCTTTTTGTAAATCACTTTTTAATAAAATTCTTTGAGTGTCATCTCCTTTTTTTATTGCTGACACTATTAGTGCCCTGTGTATTTTTCTTTCAAATATTAATATTATTATTGAAACTACTGCTATTCCAACGTACATCATTGCAAGATTTTGCCACCATTCACCACCTATAGCAAAATCAGACCATCTAGAGTATGCAAGTCCAAAATATATGAATGTAAATGCTACCCATCCTACTTTTCTTAAGAAATCAGCCCCAAAGCTTTCTATTAAAAAGAAAAATATGATTAATGGTAAAAGTGAAGTAAGTAAAACACCTAATGTTCCATAAGGAAGCCAAACTAGATTTACTAAAGCATCTGTTGTTAGATATCTTGATGCAAGTAGAGCAATTATCAAAGCAATTACTCTATTAACTCTTTCATTTTCTCCAATTGTTGGAACTCTTTTTAATGCAGTAATTAGTATAACAAGTGTTAGTAGGAATATTAAAAATTTGATAAATAATAATTCTCCAGAATATATATCATTTCCACCAAGGATAAACATGAGAATTATTTGGATATTTTGCCACACACCCTCTACCATATAATCAAATGAACTTGGAAATCCAAATGGTTGGGCACTAATTAATTTTGTTAAAAGAATAATCAAGAAAACGGTTAACGATCCTAGTATTCCAAACAAAACTCTTTTTTTCATTATTTATAAATTGTTAAGAAACTTTATAAAGATTTATGCTAGGTCTTTTATTCTGTCTTCTAGCCTTTTTATTTCCCTTTTTAACTTATCAGCTTCATCACCACTAGCTTCACTAAGTAAACTTCTCTTCTCTTTTATTTGCCTTTTTATAGTTAGTATATCTGACAAACTTTCTTCACTTATTTTTTGCATAATTCTATTTGCAGTTACCATTTTCTTTATTCTATCATCAAATAAGAAAGCTAGTATTGATAATACAAATATTAATATGTATAACCAGCCTAAATTATATCCTTGGTCAATTGCTAAATCTGGCCATCTAACTATTGCTAGGCCTAAGTATATAACCCCAAAAGTAATCCAGCCTACCTTTCTTATCATTCCTTGGTCAAAACCTTGGATGAAAAAGAAGTAAATTATAAATGGAAGAATACTTGCTAAAGCTACTCCTAAAACTCCTGTTGGAAGCCAAATGAAAGTAACAATTGCTTCACTTGTCAAATATCTAACTGCTAGTATTGATGCTATAATTGCTATAAGCCATGATAGTGATTTATTTTCTCCAATTGTGGGAACATGTCTAACTGCTTGATATATTACTCCTAAAAGAAGTATTAAAAATAATAATTTAACTAAAAGGAATTCCCCATCTGGAGTACTTCCTAATATATATTTTAGAACTGGCTCAAATGTATTTGTTACTGAATCTAGCCCACCTGTTATGCTATCTGATAATGCAGCAGATACAAATGACATCATTGACATGAAAATTAATAACAAAATTGTAACACTAAAAAACAACACACTCTTTTTCATTTCATAATTAGTAATACAATGTTTTTAAACATTTCTTTCATTTATCATTATATAATAGAGAAATCTTTATAAATAACATTTAGGTATTCTAGATATGGATAAAAAGAGAAAAGGGATTTTTTATAGTTCTATTTTATTATTACTGATGTTATCATTTACTTTTAGTCTTGCATTGGTTAGTGCTCAAAATGGTGGTGTTAATATTAATACAGGTGGAGGGTCTTTTAATTATTTTGGAGATATTGGGCAGAATTTTCAAAGTGGGATTAAACCAGTTACTGATTTTTTTGCAACTTGGCAAAGTGGGGATATTAACACTGGTCTTGCGAAAGTTTTATTTCTTATCCTTCTTTCATTAGTTATCTATTCAGTTGTAGAAACTATTCCCTTTTTAGGCAAAAATAGAAATGTTGCTGTAAAAGTTATTGTTACAGCCATAGTTGCATTTTTTGCAACAGCTTATTTAACTCCCCAAGAAATTTATGCCATTATACTTTCTTATACCTCTTTAGGATTTGTTCTTGCAGCATTAATTCCATTTGTTATACTAGTATTTTTTTCAATAACCTTAGCTAAAGAGCATGGTGGCGGTGCAAAGGTATTTTTGAAAATTGTATGGGTTGCATTTATCTTTTTTTTGATATATAAATTAATTTTATTCTGGTTACAAGGAAACATTAGTACAACTTTGTTTGTAGGTTATCTTTTAATGATAATTTTATCAATACTTTATATTTTCTTTTTACAAGACACTCTTATCAAAAACTGGTTTGAAGAAGATGTTAAAATGGCTAAGCTTAGATATGAGCAGTTAAGCAAATGGAAAAGAGCAAAAAATAAAAAGGAAAGGGAAGAGTTTGAAGACTTTACTGGAGGGGGATATACTCCATAACTCCTAAATAAGTTTAAAATATTAACTTTCTTAAAGTATTTATGAAAAAGAGCATTTTAATTTTGTTTATTTTATACGTGTTTTTATTTGGCTTGTATTATTCTAATTTTGTGAGTGCTGTTGACAGTAATCCTTTATCTCCAGATAATGTTATTAAAGGAGTTATAGGTGTTGATCCTAATGAAATTTCTCCAAATAATATTCAGTCGAGTTCAGAAGCTAAGTGGCAGTACTTAAAAGAGGAATGGAAAAAAATAATTTTTAAAAATCAACTTGTATCGGGAGTTGATGGTTTTTTTAGTAAAATAAGTTTTTTGTTTAAAGTTTTATTCAATGAGGAATATAGCCTTATTTCGTTTAAGATGTGGATAGCTATAATTATTTGGTTTGTTATAGCAAGTATTTCATTTGATTTTATAAGGTTATACGGACATATTAAAATAGGATGGAGTATTCTTGCTTCTATTATTGTTAGCATAATTTTAGCTCATGTGTACTTTATCACCTTAATTTATATTTTACTAGTAAAAATAACAAGTACTTTAGATTATTGGATGGCTAGATTAATTTTATGGATTATTATTGTAGCTATTCTTTTTGTTATTTATTATTTTGAAAAATCATGGGTCCAGTACATTAAACTTTCAAGAAAAGCATATAAACAAAGGGAATTTGAAAAAAAGTATGATAATTTTATGAGAATTTTTATAGATAAAGATACTGGCTTAGGTATTTAGTTTTTATTTTATATATCTTCATATTTATCTGTTTCTTCAGCTATTTTTATTAATTTTGCAAGACTTCTACCTTTTTTCTTTGTTTCTTCTTTAATATAATTTTCTGATAATACTTTCACTACTAAAGTTGTTCCCCATATAATTATTACAATTACTATTAAAGTAATTATTAAAGCTATAATAGGATTACTTTCTTTTACCCCAAATACATCTGCGATACTTAAAAATAAACTAGCTACACTTACAAAAACACTTGATAACCCTATTATTAATGATATAACTATTGCCATGACTACTTTTGCAGGCCATTTTATTATAGGAAAAAATACCAAAACTTTGTATATTATAAATATAAATGATACAAAAAGAATTAAAGTTACTATGCCTTCAGATATACTTGTTTCTGTATTGATTTTTAAAAACATTTCGGCAAGTTTATCTATTGGATCAGGTATTTGTTCAAGAATATTTGAATTTAATTTTTCATTAACCATATTTAATCCATTTGTTAGGTCTTCGCTAGCATTCAATTGAGCAGATACTAGTGGGAAGAAAAATAATACTAAAATTATAGTTAGTGTGAGTAAACTGCTTTTTTTCATAGTTTAACATAGAATACAATATTTAAAATGCTTTCCTTATGTCCATAAATCTAAAACCACATTTCTTGATTTTAGAATCCTATTCTTCTGAAGTCTATTATTTCAGCAGAGCTTACTTTGCCTATTTTTCTAATAGCATCAAGTAAAGGATCTTGTTCAAAGTTTTCATCTATACTTAGAGTTATTATTATTGCTTTAAGACCAAAAGCTACTGGTTCTTGTTCTATAGAAGCTACTTTGCCCTCTTTATTAGTTATTATTTTTTTTGCCTTTGTCTCTATTTCTCCTAAATCTACATCTGGAGCATCAGGCATTATTCTAATTTTTACAGCTGCTAAACTCATGGGTTTGTTTGTGAACTAGCGTTTTTAAAAGTTGCTGTTTTTCTTTTATTGATGAAATTTCTTAGTTTAAACTAGAATTTAAATCAGCTTCTTGATTCTAATACAGAAACTATATTTACAAAAAGGGAAATAAATAATCCTATAAAACTTATAATTAAATCTGATGTTTTAAAACATGAAGTATTCACAGTGTTTACTAAAATATAAATTAATATTCCGAAATTGATAATATATGAAAGAATTGTTAGTGGATTAGAAACTTTCATACTAACTGAAATTAAAAAGTTTTATAATTATTCCATACAACAGTAATCCCAATGCGATAAAACCAAGTATCCAAGCAATTATTTGGAGTATTTTAAGTGTCTTTTTTTTCATTATATTACTAAACCTTTGCTGTTTATATATATTAACTTTTACCACTTAAGGTCTTATTTTGGTCAGCATATATGGTATTAATTTATGGTAATGCTTAAAAAGTCCACTCTTTATTTATGTCAATAAAAATAAGAGGTAAAGAGGTAAAGAGGTAAAGAGGTAAAGAGGTAAAATGACAAATTATAATCAACTTGTAGAAAAAATTGCTAAGTCTTCTGGACTTTCTGTAGAAGATATTAATAGGAGAGTTGAAGCTAAATGTGCTAAATTATCTGGATTGATAAGTAAAGAAGGTAGCGCACAGATTGTGGCATCTGAATTGGGGATTAGTTTTGATAAAGAGAAGCTAAAAATAAATGAATTAATGTCTGGTATGAAAAAGGTTAATCTTATTGGTAAGATACTAAGTACTGCACCAATAAGAAATTTTACTACAAAGAATGGAGTTGAAAGTAAGGTTATGGCAATGGCACTTGCTGATGAAACAGGAAATGTTAGAACAGTTTTATGGGATACTAATCATATATCTTTATTTGAAACAAGTAAGATAAAAGAAGGAGATGTGATTGAGGTAAGTAATGGAAGTATAAGAAACGACGAATTACATTTAGGTAGCTTTTCTGATATAAAAATAAGTAAAGAACAGATAACCAATGTTAAGACAGAGAGCTTTACTCCCGAAAGAAGTTTAGACTCTGTTAAACCTGGACAAAATATTAAAAATAGGGCGTTTATAGTACAAATTTTTGAACCTAGATTTTTTGAAGTATGCCCAAAATGCAATAAAAAGGCAGTTAATAACGAGTGTGGAGAACATGGCACAATTGTTCCTGTTAAAAGAGCTTTAATAACTTTAGTTTTAGATGATGGAAGTGAAAATATAAGGGGAGTGGTTTTTAGTGAAGGTATAAAGGCTTTAGGTATTGAGGATAATGAACTTGAAAATAAAGAGTTATTTGAGAAGAAGAAAAATGAGTTACTTGGAGAAGAGTTTATTTTTGAAGGAAGTATGAGAAGCAATAGTGTTTTTAATACAACTGAACTTATAGTTAATAAAGTGAATAAAATTGAAGTAGATTCTTTGATTGAAAGTTTAAGAGTATAGTATTAAATAGATTTAGGATTGAAACAATCTTTATATATACATGATTTTTTTAGTTAATATGGATGGCTTATGTTGTGAGAGTGTTTTAGATATAAAAATGTATGAGGATCTTTTTTGCCTTAAAGAAGGGCAGTTAATTAATTTTGAAGGGTATGAAGAAGTTGGAGAAGACATGCTTTTTGAGAGATATTGTGGTAGATTATCAGAGAGGTTTGATGGAAATAAAGTAAGGATTGTAGGTTATCAGGATGACAGGATGCATTTAGATGAATTTGGGGTAAGATGTTCAAATAACGGACATATTGTTATAGAAGAACATATCGGGCATACATTTTTTATTTATCGGGAACCTAAAATTTTTTTCAATATGTTATTTGCTTGGCGAAGTTTTATGAAAGGAGTAAAAAATTAAATATGGATAAAGAAGAGGTAAAAAAAGTTAAGGAAGCTGTGGAAGAGACTAAACTAGCTGATCTTCCTGGAATTGGGCCAGCAGCAGTTGCGAAGCTTGAAGCTGCAGGTGTTTTTGATATTATGGGAGTAGCTACAATGTCACCTCCTGTTTTGTCCGAAGTAACAGGTATTGGAGAAGCTGTTTGCCGAAAAGCTATTCAGGCAGCTAGAAAGATGTTAGATCTTGGTTTTATGGATGGGTCTGAATATGAAAAGAAAAGAGAAGATATTATTTATATTCCTACTGGTAGTAAAAACATAGATAATCTCTTAGGGGGAAAAGGAGTTGAAAGTAAATCTATTACTGAAGTTTTTGGAGCTTTTGGGTCTGGAAAAACACAATTAGCTTTATCTTTGGCTGTACATGTGCAGTTACCTAAAGAAAAAGGAGGACCTAATGGAAAAGCTGTTTATATTGATACAGAAGGAACTTTTAGGCCTGAAAGAATTAAACAGTTTGCTGCAGGTATAGGGGCTAACCCTGAAAAAGTATTAAAAAATATTTTTGTTGCAAGAGCTTTTAACAGTGACCATCAGATTTTACTTGTGGAAAAGATAAGTGAGATGATTAAAAATGGAGAACCAATAAAATTAGTTATAATTGATTCTTTAACAGCCCATTTCAGAGCTGAATTTGCAGGAAGAGGAATGTTAGCAGATAGACAGCAAAGATTGAATAAGTATTTACATGATTTAATGAAATTAGCAGAGCAGAGAAATTTAGCTGTTTTTGTTACAAATCAAGTAATGTCAAATCCTGCAATGATGTTTGGAGATCCAACAACTGCTATTGGTGGAAATATTGTTGGACATGCTTCTACATATAGAATGTATTTAAGGAGAAGTAAAAAAGATACAAGAGTTGCTAAGTTGATAGACAGTCCTAATTTACCTGATAATGAAACTGTTTTCCAGGTAACTCAAGATGGTTTGAAAGATGTTATTTTGAAAAGTGAGGATTAGCTAAATCTTTTTATATTATTGTTTTTTAGAATTTTCGTTAAGAGGTGAATTATGGAGATAATTGCAGACTTACAAATACATTCTAAGCATGCTAGAGCTACTTCTAAAGATCTGAGTTTTGAAAATTTGGAAAAATTTGGAAGAATAAAAGGAGTGAATTTATTTGGAGTTGGAGACTTTCAACATCCTGAACATAGAAAAGAAATTTCTAGGAAATTAAAAGAAGATGATAAAGGGATATTACGGACTAAAACAGGATTTCCATTTTTATGGCAGACAGAAGTTTCTTTAATGTATTCTGAGGATGGAAAAAGAAGAGCTGTTCATTTACTTATATTTGCTCCTAATGGAATTATTGCAGATAAAATAATTTCTTATTTAGGAAGTAAAGGAAGATTGGATTATGATGGGAGACCTATTTTTGGAATACAATGCAAAGATTTAGTTAGAGATCTTAAAGATATAGATGATAAAATTGAAATTATTCCAGCTCATGTATGTACTCCATGGTTTGGTTTATTTGGATCTAAAAGTGGATTTGATTCTTTAAAAGAGTGTTTTGGAGATCAAATGAAACATATTTATGCAATTGAATCAGGGATGAGCGCAGATCCTTCAATGTTGTGGAGGTTTGAAGAAATAGCTAGTGGAAAAGCAAGAGTTGTTAGTTTTTCAGATGCACATAGTTTTTGGCCATGGCGTATAGGAAGAGAGGCAACTATATTTGATATTCCTGAATTAAGTTATGATAATATTATAAAAGCAATTCGTACTGGTGAAGGTTTGAAAGGAACTATTGAAACTCCACCAGAATATGGAAGATATCATTGGGATGGGCATAGGAATTGTAATTTTTCATGCGGTTCTGAAGAAACAAAAAAATTAAATGGAAAATGCCCAAAATGTGGAGGTAATTTAATTATTGGTGTTGAATATAGGGTTGAAGAATTAGCTAAAAAACCTAAAGGCTTCAAACCTAAAAATGCTGCAGAATTTCATAAATTATTACCTTTACATGAGCTTATTGTTCTTTATAATAATACAGGAATAAATAGTAAGGGTAACTGGGAGATTTATAATAGTTTAATTGAAAAGTTTGAAAATGAGTTTAATATTTTGTTAAAAGTTAGCAAGGAAGAATTAGTTGAAAAAGAAATTAAACCAAAACTTATCGATTTAATTATGAGAAACAGAGAAGATAAAATAAAAATTAAACCAGGATATGATGGAGAGTATGGAGTTGCTTTATTAGAAGAACAGAAGAAGTTATTTTGATAAAAAGAACCAAGGTTCTTCTTATGACACCTCCTTTTATTTTCTCACAAATCTTTCTCTAAATTTATAATGAGCATCTTTTGTGTCTGAATTGCATTTTGGGCATTTGTCTTTGAAGGTGTAATTATTGCATGATTTTTTTTTGCATTTTTTTAATAACATTTTATCTTACTTATTTTTCAGAACAAAAGTACATTTTGATTTCTCAGCACTTTCTTCTATTATTTTAGTAATTTCTCTTATTTCTTGATCAGCCTTTTTCAAATCTGGAGATTTTTTTGTTATAACATAATTTGAATTTCCAAGATATTTTATCCCTTCATATTTTCCAAGTATATTTTTTATTATTTCTAGCCCATTAGGAGAAACACATGTCATTGAGAACTCTTTTTTTATTTCTTTATCTTTACCTTTTTTAGATGAGATTATTTTCCCTAATTTTTCAGCTTCTTCTTCTGTAAAAAATTCTAACAGTATTTTTGGATTTTCTTTTGAGTCGTCTAAAAATTCCCTTAATGAGTATTTTTTATTTATTTTTTTGATTATTCCTTCAGAGTTTTTTGAAATTGTTTTGATTATTCCTTCATAACTTTTTTCTTTTTTATAATACTCTAAAACTTCTTTTTGCTCACTTAATTTTACTCTTCTTAAACTCAAAAAAAGATGGTTATCTCTTATACTCATTACTTTACATGCAATAATTTTATTTGGAACAACATAATCTCTTATATTTCTTATTCTACCAGGAGCTATCTCACTCATTACTATACTTCCCTTTAAACCATCTAGAGTTTCTACAAAAACATTTGTTTTAACTATGTCAATTACTCTACAAAGTATTATGTCTCCTTCTTGATAATTTATTTCATTTACCATTATTATAGGATAAAATGGGTCTTTAAAAGTCTTTTTAATTAAAAAGAAATCCCACAGCTTGCTGTGGCTGGGTAAAAACTATAAACTGATACCATCTCTTTTTGATATGTATGAACATTTACAACATTCTTGTCATAAAGTATATGCAATAAATTCAGATATAATCAGAAATTATATTAGAAAACAAGGAAGAAACACAGAGCAGTTAAAATTAAGTGATTTTTAGTTCGTCGTTTGGAAGCCTCACAGCTTGCTGTGATTGGGAGCTTCACTTGATTAAACTTTAACAAGCTTAATTTCCAGTTTCTTTTTTAGTTCTTCAATGAATTCATTTTCTTTGTCTTTTTGAAGTAAAGCTCCTGCAGCAGCATGGTGTCCGCCTACTTCTCCACCTACTATGTCTATTACTGAATTTAACAACTCACGAACATTTCTTCCTGATTTGCCAACCATTCTTGCAGATACTTTTATTTTATCTTCATTATAAGCCATAGCAATTATAGCTTTTCCTTGAGTGTATTCTTTTGAATTTGAGATAATACTTGCTATTGTCCCTATCAAAGTATCTTTTATTTTATCTTCTGCGTTTATTATTACATAATTATCATTTTCTATTTTTTTTAATATTGGCAATGAATTTAGAGCTTTTACTATGTTTTGTTTGTGTTTTGTATAAATACTATCGGCTTTTTCTTTGGAGCTTCTTTTTTGTAAACAAAATGAAATAGCTACTGCACTTTCTCCTAACCTACTGCAAGCATTAACCATTGCACTTATTTGCCTTGCATCTTCTAAACGATTAAAAAAATTTATTAAAAATATATTTCCTATTAGATCTTCGGTAGATCCATTATCTGTCTTGTGAACTGTTATGGCTGTTATTAGTTTAGACGTCTCTTCTTCATTTAAATCAATTATACTTTTATATTGGCCATTTATTGTCCCTATACCAATGTCTCTTAGAAAGTTTGCAGAACCTTCTGAAGAACCTGTTACTTCTGGGATAAATATGTCTGAACTATATTCTAGTATTTTATTTAATGGTCTTGTGGCAGGATATAGTGTAACCCCCTTTTTTACTTCTATACTTGCATCTTTTAAAATTTGATTATATATTTTACCAATATTTTTATCCATCTGATCTCCGACCATCCCTATAATAGCTAAATATGCCAAATCTGTATTTTCTTCACTCATTTCCTTTGCAAATAAGTATGCAAGTCCAGCCCCACTTATTTCTTCTTCATTAAATAGATGCGGGTTTATTATAGAAACATTTTCAGGTATTTCAGAATTTATCTCATGATGGTCTAAAATAAAGACTTTATTTTTTATTTCTTTTATGTAATTAAAGCTATTTGATGCAAGGTCTACAAAAAGTATTACATGCCCTTCAGGAAGCTCCTTTATTACTGATTCTTCTAATTGCTTAACAATTGTCAAGGAAAATTCAAGGTCAAGTCTTTGCAAAGTTTTTGTAATTATTGATGCTGAGGTTATCCCATCAGTGTCATGGTGACTTATGACCTTTATTGGTGTGTTTTTAGTTTCCTTAAGGAATTGATAAGCAAATTCTTTTATTGCTTTTATCATCCTCTTTGTTTAGTTTATTTATTCTTTTTTGATTCGTAGATTTCAAGCTTTCTTCTTAATCCAACAAATTTGACAAGCTCTCTTTTAGCTCTTTTGTCTTGTTTGTTTTTGCTTATATGCCCTTCTAATTTTGATATTTTTTTACCTACTGTTTTTAAATCATTATCATGATTAACTTTATTTTTTTCAAGGATTTTAGTTATACTTGCCCCAAGAGTTTTAATTTTATCTACTCCGTAATTTTTTTTCAATTCAATTCCTATTTTAGACGGAGTCAACCCCTTTTTACCAAGATCTACAATTATTTTTTCAATGTCTTCTAATTTAGCTCTTTCAGTTGTTTTTTCTTTGTTTACTTTAGTTGAAGCTTTTTTTACCATTTTTACATTCTTCTTTCTTTTTCTTGGTTTTTAAAGATTTGGTTTTGGTTTATTTCTTGGAATTTTTGAGTAATTTGCATAATAGTAAGATTTTTTAATGCTCTAAATTTAGGTTTTAATATAGCCCTGTAGGATAGCGGTCAAGTCTACGAGCCTTTGGAGCTTGTGACCCAGGTTCGAATCCTGGCAGGGCTATAAAACTCATTTATTCAATAACTTTTAAATACCATTTATTATTTAATTAAAAAGAAATCCCACAGCTTGCTGTAATTTGGAGCTTTACTTATTTTCTTGATTTTCCCTTTTTCTTTTTCATTGTGTGAGAATTATGTTAATTGGTAATATAGTAATTAATAATAAGTAATATTTCAATAACTTTTCCTAATTTAAGAATGATTAATTATATTATTATAAATTTATTTTTATATTATTAATTGTTCTAATTTAGACACTGAAGAAGATATAGAGTTAAATTAGTATTTTTCTTTATATCTCCCCCTGGATTCTACTTTTTTAAGTTTATCCAGAACTTTGTCCGAATTTTTATAAAATTTATATCCTGACTCTATAAACTTCCAGTAATTTTCCCAATTAGAAAAATGTTTTGCTTCCAAAGCTTGTTTTATTAAATGTAAATCAACTGCTTTGTCCTCTTCTCTCATAGAATTAAATCCCAAGCCAAAGTCAATAAACCAGACTTCTGATTTTTTATTTTCTACAGTTAAAATAATATTTGAAGTTGTTAAATCTCCATGAATTATATTGTTATCATGAAGTTTTGCTATGCTTTGTCCAATTTTTTTACATGTTTCTTTTGCTAATTCTTTTGGTAGTTTATCTAAATGTTCTGAAAGTTTTTTTCCTTTAATATAAGGCATTTTTATCTCAAATTTATTTTTATCAGGTAATGGTTTTGGAGAGTTTATTATTTTAGATGCTTTTTCTAATAAATTTATTTCTCTTTTAGTTCTTGTTTTTCTAAGCTTTTCATCTATTTCTTGAATCCTGTAAGATTTTTTTATTCTATCTTTTATTACATAATTTCCTTCTTTAATTATAATTGCTTCTGCACCTTGCTGAATTATTTGAGGTTTTTGAGTAACCATTTTAGAAATATTAGTTAAGAAAAAAGCTCTTCGGGAGTTAACTCTGCTGATTTAATTATTTGGTGTAAAGTTCCTAATTTAAGGATTGGATGGTTTGGAACTGTTATTTTTATTGTTTTATGTTCGAAATTTTTTTCTAATCTTATATGAGAACCTTTTTGTCTTGTAACAACAAAACCAAATTTCCTAAGTTTTTTAATCAATTCTTTACCAGAAATTTGAGGTAATTTCATATTTGAATGACTTTTTCCTTTATGTTATCTTTATAGATAACTATTTCATTTTCATCTGCTTCTAAATACAATTCTATTGCTTCTTTTATGTTAGCTACAGCTTCATCTATTGTTTCTCCCTGAGAAATGCATCCAGGAAGCGAAGGAACATATACTGTATACCCTCCATCTTCTTGTTCTTCTAATATAATTTTAATTTCCATTTTTCTTCTTAGTTTTTAATGTTTATAAATTTTGCTTCTGCTCCTTGCTGAATTATTTGAGGTTTTTTTAATTTCATTTTCATAATAAATTATTTTGGGGTTTCAACATAAGCATTGTATTTTTTAATATGCTCTATAATTTCTTGATTTAAACGAAATTCATCATAATACGAGACAATGCTTATTCCATGGCTTCTTATTATTTTTAAAAGACTACATTCTTTTTCTTGAAAGAACGGATTTTTTGGTATTTTTGAATCTTTTATAGGAGTTTCTGTAATAATTTCTTTGAATGGCAGATTATTTTTATTAAGAAAATATTTTATTTTCTCAGCTTCTTTACAATTTGGACGAGAATAAAGCTCTAGTTTCATGTGAATCATAAAATCGAAATATATATATATCTTTTCTTTAACATTTTAAATTTAAATAAATTTTTAAAGATTTGAAAGGAGGTGTGGATAAATATATATGAATAAAAATAATTCTTTATGGATTGTTATTGGTGTAGCATTAATTATTGGCTTATTAGCAGGAATTGTTGGAAGTAATATAACTGGCAATGCCGTCTTTGGTAGCACCTCTTCAACTCCTGGATGTGAAAGGAAGCAAGTTAATTTAAACTCTTTAGATAAACCTTCTTTAGATGTAACTCTTTTAGATAGTATATACAATATCAGTCTTGTAGCTGCTAATGATAATTTTGCTACAATAAAAGTCACAAATATTAGTGGCTGGTCTGATAGTATAGAAATAAGAGAGGGATCAAGTAAAGAAATACTTGGTGTGAGTATTTACATAAAAAGCAGCGATGAGTCTTTGAGAAGGCTAAGAGTAACATTGACTGCAAGTTTGTGTGAAAATGTCGTTGCAGAAAAAACTATTGATAGATTGAACAAAGCTTCTTTAGTTGTAGCAGGTATTCCTCTTAATACAAATAGTAGTTGTAATCAAGAGTGTAGTAGATATGGAAAGGTTTGTGTAACTGCTGGAACTTTAAGTGCTTATGATGAAGTTGCTGAAAGGAATGCTAATTTAAGGATTTACTCACCACAACAATGTAGCCAATACTTTACATCTAGAACAAATTCAACTTTAGGTTTGGTTTGTAGGTGTGCTTAATTTATTGTTTATTTCTCTTTTTTTCTTTATTCTTTTATTTTTTAACTTGCAGAAGATTTATATATCTGGTAAGGCACGTCTTACTATGGAATTTGAAATAGTAAAGCTTAGTTCTAAAGGACAGGTAGTTATACCTTCTGAATTAAGAAATGGATTTAATGAAGGAGATAAACTTCTAATAATAAGAAATGGAGATAAAATAATTATTGAG
>JAGVWM010000038.1 GCA_018304325.1 Candidatus Pacearchaeota archaeon | reverse complement strand
GTGTAAGTTCTAGAATTTTAGGCAAAGAATCTAATAATGGTTGGGATTATTGGTATGTAGTTAGAGACAAACAACTAAAACCAATTAGTGATTTAAGATGGCAATACGCTAAAAAGTTTTTAGATTATTAAAATTTAGAATGTATCTCTGAAATTTTCTTTAATTCATTAATAAAAAATTCCATATTTTCTTTTTGGTCTGTTTTTCGTTCTTGAACAATTTTGTTAAAATCTAATCCAAATATATCACAAAGTTCTTTTCCTGTCATTGCCTTACATTCTCCAAGTAATCCTTTAGACCCCTTTTCTATTTGTTCGTGGTCTCTTGCATTAAAAGAACAATAGTGCATACTTATTCTATCTCTTGAAATTTTCATTAAATTAGAAATATAATCTCTTGCAAAATTTAAACTCTCAACTTCTCCAGCTACTTTTTTAGTATCAAAGGTGTCGCCGTCTTTAATTTCAATAAGCATAATATTATCTTTTGTTTTTATTACACAATCAATTTCTAACTTATGCTTTTTTCCTGTGCTATCTGTTTTAGCACCTTTAAACACTCTTTCATTCTTGTTTATCTTTGCTATTGCGATGTTTGTGTTCTCTGGAAGTTTAGAAGCCAAAAATTTTTCTAATTCTGTTCCCTGACGAATAGAAGTAGCGTGAACCTTACTTATTAACATCCCTAATTGTCTATTCCCAAAAACTCTTTCATAGCCAGAATCAGTTTCACTTTCCTTTCTTCCTTTTGTATCCTTAATCAAAGCCATAAATTTATTAAGAAGTTTAAACTTAAAAACTTACCTACCAACCGACAATGCACCAGAGTACGACCATCAAAAGCTTTTTAACCATCAAAAGCTTTTTAAACCTTAACCTCTTAGAAAAATTGGAGAGAGAAGAAATAGATTATTAATATTATCCTAACTTCTCATTTAATATGTTAAAATGGACATGCCAAGTGAGATCCAGCATCAAGCAATGGGTTATGATCGAGCTGCAACTATGTTCTCGCCTGACGGACATTTACTTCAGGTAGAGTATGCAGAAAAAACAGTTCGATTAGGTAGCTCTAGTATTGGAATTGTTTGCACAGACGGAGTTGTAGTTGTGAGTGATAGAAGGATAAATGATCCTTTAATAGTCCCTGGAAGTGCAAATAAGGTTTTTGAAATTGATTCTCATGTTGTTGGAAGTGCTGCAGGAATATTAAGTGATGCAAGAATTTTAATTGATAAAGTTAGAATCTTAGCTCAACAACATAGAGTAACTTATGACTCGCCTATAGATGTTGAATCAGTAATAAGAGAAATAGCAAATACAAAACAAATGTTTACACAATATGGCGGGGCAAGACCATTTGGAGTTTCATTAATGATTGGTGGAATTGATGAATCTAAATCACAATTATTTGCTTCTGATATAACTGGAAATTATTTTTCATATACTGCGATGGCTATTGGAGAAAATGATGAAAGGATAAAAGAAATACTAAGAATAAAATATAACAAAAACCTAAATATTGAAGGAGGAATTAAATTATCTTTAGGAATCTTTAAGGAAATACTTGGGAAGAATTTTGAATTATCAAGATTTGACGCTGCATATATTCCAGTGAAAAATGCGAAAGTTGTTAGACTTGACGAAGGTTCTTTAAAGAAATATATGTAAAATGGGTAATGTTATTGCCAGAATTAAGGTAGGTGGAAAACATTTTGAGATTTTAGTTGATGTTGATAAAGCTTTGGCTTTAAAAAAAGGGGGGGATGTTTCTATTAATGAAGTTTTAGCAGTTGATAGAATATTTACAGATGCAAAAAAAGGAGATAATGCTTCAAGTAAAGATCTTGAAGAAGCTTTTAAAACTCAAGATTCTGGAGAGGTTGCAACACAAATAATCAAAAGAGGAGATATAGAAATACCTATTGAATATAAACATAAAGAGTTAAGTGATAAAGCCAAGCAGATTGTTAACTTTTTATCTAAAAATTCTGTTGATCCTAGAACAGGAAGACCATATACTCCTGAAAGAATTGAAAATGCTATAAAAGAGTCAGGAGTTAATATAACAAACAAACCAATAGATTCTCAATTAAAAGAAATAACAGAAAAAATTGCAAAAATAATTCCATTAAAGATTGAAACCAAGAAAGTAAAAATAACAATTCCTGCAAGATATTCAGGGCAGGCTTATGGAATTGTGCAAACTTATAAAGAAAAAGAAGAGTGGATGAATAATGGTGATTTGGAAATTGTCCTTAATATTCCTGTAGGTTTACAAATGGAGTTTTATGACAAGTTAAATGCAGTAACTCATGGTTCAGTAATTAGTGAGGAGGTAAAAGAATAGTTTTTTAAACTATCTAAGTTAAAATTAAAAATGGAAGAAGAAATTAATATAGAAGAGAGTCATAGAGAAATAGTAATCCCTGGTGAAATAATTGTATCTGGAAGTGATTATTTGCCTGGAGATGGGACTAAAAGAGAGGGTAATGATATAGTTGCCTATCGTTATGGATTATCAGATAAAAATGGGAAACTAATAAAAATAATACCTTTATCAGGAGTATTTATCCCTAGAAGGGGAAATGTTATTATTGGGAGAGTAAATGATATTACATTCAATGGGTGGTTAACTGATATTGATTCTGCAATATCAGCATTTTTGCCATTATCAGAAGTTCCAAGATATATTGATAAAAACAATTTATCTGATTTTTTAGATATAAGTGATTTTTTTAATGCTAAAATAACAAATGTAAAATCAAAGGGTGTTGATTTAACACTTGAGGGTAAAGGTCTTGGTAAACTAGAGGGTGGAATAATTGTTAAAATTAATCCAAACAAAGTACCTAGAGTTATTGGTAAAGAAGGAAGTATGATAAAATTGATTAAAGATGAAACAAATTGTAAGATAACAGTTGGACAAAATGGAATTGTGTGGATAAGAGGAGAAAATGTTGAAGATGAATTATTTGCTAAAAAAGCTATAAATTTTGTTACAGACAGAACATTTATATCTGGTCTTACAGACAAAGTAAGTAAGTTTTTAAGTGAGGAAAAAAATGGGGGAAAAAAATAATATGGCATATACTAAAAGATTTGATGGAAGAAAGTTTGATGAAACTAGAAAGATAACTGCTAAAGTTGGAGTTGTTCCTAATGCTGATGGAAGTGCAATGTTTGCATTTGGAGACACTGTTGCAATAGCGGCAGTTTATGGGCCAAAACAATTGCATCCTCAACACATGCAAAATCCTGAAAAAGGTATAATGAGAGTTAATTATCAGATGATGAGTTTTTCAGTAAGTGAGAGAATTCGGCCTGGTCCAAGCAAAAGAAGTACAGAAATATCTAAAATAAGTGAATGGGCTTTGGCTTCTTCAACTTTACTTGGTGAATTCCCTAATACTGTTGTTGATGTTCATATAATGATTCCTCAGGCAGATGCTTCTACAAGATGTGCAGGAATAAACGCTGCATCACTTGCTCTGGCTCATGCAGGAGTTCCTATGAAAGATTTTGTAACAAGTGTTTCAATAGGAAAAATGGACAAACAAATGGTTGTTGATGTTATAAAAGAAGAAGAAGATTATGAAGAAGGAGAAGGAGCTACTGATATTGCAATGTCTTTTATGAACAGGTCTGGAAAATTAGTACATATACAACTTGATGGAAAAATTTCTCATAAAGAATTAAAAGAAGCTGTTGAGCTTGGAAAAAAAGCCTGTAAAAAAATATATGAAATTCAGAAAAAGGCATTAAAAGAAGTTCAAGAAAATACTGGAGGAAAAAATTAAATGATAGAAGAATCAAACTTAACCACAAAAAGAATTCGTGAGTATTTAGAACATGGTAATAGATTTGACAAGAGAAATCCTGAAGAGTATAGAGAAATAAAAATTGAATTTGGAGTTTCAAAAAAATCTGAAGGAAGTGCTAAAGTTAAAATAGGTAAAACTGAAGTTTGGGCAGGGGTAAAAATGGAAATAGCTGAACCATATCCTGACTCAAAAGATAAAGGAAATTTAATGGTAACTGCAGAGCTAACTCCTTTAAGTCATCCTAAATTTGAATATGGTCCTCCTAAATTTGAAGCTATTGAGCTTGGAAGATTAGTTGACAGAGGAATAAGAGAATCAAAATATATTGATTTGAAAAAATTATGTATAGAAGAAGGTGAAAAAGTATGGCAGATTTTTGTAGACGTTTACTCAATAAATGATGATGGTAATTTACTTGATGCAGCATTTATAGCAGCTGTTGCAGCATTAAAAGATGCAAAAGTGCCTTTCTATGATAAAAAAGAAGGTAAAATTGATTATGATAAACCTTCAAAAGAAAAACTACCTTTAACTGAAAATGAACCATTTAATTTTAGTATTTATTTAATTGGAGATAAATTCATCTTAGATCCTACACAAGATGAAGAAAACGCTGGTGATGGCCGTTTAGTCTTAGCAGTAACACCTACAAAACCTATAAGCATTTGCAGTATGCAAAAAAGTGGAGAGTTTGAAATCAGTGAGGAAAAATTTTCTGAGATATTAGATACTGTAGAAAAAACACATAAAATAATTTTTTCAAAAATTCAAAAGTTAGTAGAATCATCTGCAAAAAAATAACAAACGTTTAAAAACCTAAAATATAAACTAATACTGATGGCTGAAAAACAAATTTATACAAACTATGAAAAAGCACGTATTTTAGGCGCAAGAGCTTTACAAGTTGCAATGGATGCGCCACTTTTGATGAAAATTTCTGATGAAAAATTAGAAGAAATTAATTACAATCCTATTGAAATAGCTAAAACAGAATTTGATAGCGAAGTTTTACCTATAACTGTTAAGAAACCTATGCCTAAAAGAAAAAGTGTTGCTATCAAAAAAACTGCTCAGAAAGTAGAATCTGATAAAAGTATTGAAGATCATGAAGAAAAAGAAGAAGAAGAAATTGTAAAAGAAGGAGAAATAATGGAACTTGCTAACCCTGAAGATGAAGAAAGCTTTGAAGAGGTTAGTGGAAGAGAAGGAAGCGAAGAACTTCACTAATCTTAAATTAATATATTATTAAAATGGTTATAAGTAATCTTGTCAGATACGAAGCATTCATTTTTGTTGGATTATTAATGGCAATCGGGACTTTAATTAAACTTCTTGGGTTATATGATTTTTCTTCTGATTGGTTTTGGTTTTTAGCAGGTGTTGGATTAGCTGTTGAAGGAGCTATTTCCCTTAATCAAAAAGTCCTTGTGTAGATTTGTTTAGGACTTTTGGATGTTCAAGGTACAACCACACTCTAAAAAGTGTGGTTTTTGTCAAGTACCTTGACATAAACAAAGAAAA
>JAGVWM010000037.1 GCA_018304325.1 Candidatus Pacearchaeota archaeon | reverse complement strand
ACACTTGAAACATTAAATTCACCAGATATTCCTCAAAAATTAACTAATCTATCTAAATGTAAATCATGTCAATTTAAAGAAAAATGTCATCCTAATTTACAATAACTTATTTTTTTTGAAGACCTTATTAGGAAAGATAGATTTTTATTGGACATTTGATTGGTAATTCTATGGATACTTTTGAAAAACTTTACAGGGAAGACAAAAAACATGTTAGTTTATGGGAGAAGAATTATACAGATAAGGAATTCTATAAAATAAATAGAAATATCAGAAAAAGACTTAGGAAATTAATTATTAAAAAGAAATGTCTTTCTTCCAGAGATCATTTTATTTGTGCTATGATTTATCATCATGGATTTACAATTATTTCTTCCAAAAAAGCACTTAAACATATTAAGATTGCCCAGGGCAATGGTTATAATAAACAAAAATGGTTGATTGCTTCAATAATTGATAGACTATTACAACTTCAAGACAAACCACAAAAATATGGTACTCAAATTGTTAAATTGAGAAATGGAAAATACAAACAATACGTGTTAGATGGGTCGATCAATGATAAAGAAAGAATGGAATTAGGATTACCAAAACTGAAAGATTTAAAGAAATATTTGGAAAAGTAATAAGGTCTTCACTTTAAAGCCCTTATTTATAATAAGTCAGAACAAAAGTTCCCACATATTTATAAACTTTATATATAAGATAATAATACTAAAATGGTTAAAAAAAGCCTTTCTCAAATGACAAGAAGGAGTTTTTTAGTTGTTGCTTTAGCTTTTGCTTTTAATAGCTGTATAACTAGTAATTATTCTGAAAGTACTCCTAAGGAGGTTAGAGATATTAGATCTAAAGTTGAAGATATTGTTGATAGATCATTTTTAGATTCTGTTACTGAGCAAAAATTATTTACCAATGGATGTGAAAGAGATATAGAAGAAAGTGTAGGAAATAAAATAGATTCAGGTAATTATGGACTTCATTTTGAAGATTATAGCTGGCCTAGAACAGATATTCCTGGAATTGACTCATTGGATTTTCATACGGATCAGTATAATGCTGATGTATTAATTATTGATGAAAAAGTATTTTTAAGGGTAACTTTACCTACAATAGTTGTTAAAAATAATAAAACTTATATGTTTAATGAGTACAAAGCAGAAGTTAATTTAAAAAATAGGTAGTTATTTTCTTTTTAAGAAAACTAGAATTATAAGTATAAGAGCAATTATTATTAAGATTATGAATATTAAAGATATTAAGAATAAAGAATTGTTGTTTTGTTTTCCTTCATTTAATAAAACTCCACATAAACCACCATATTCTATTTCTTCCATACCTTGCACAATATTTGTTCTTTGTAATCTGTTATTTATACAAGTCCATTCTCCATGCCGGATATTATATAGCCCATTTTCAATTTCCATATCCTTAATTAATTGTGGATTTCTAAATGTATCATAATTGTTATCATTTCCACCATTATTATTTCCGTTAGTATTTCCTGTTGAAAAATGAATAGTTGTTGGATATGACCATATTATATCTGCAGATACAAATGCTAAATTTAGAAGTAATATTGCTATTAAACTCAAAACTATAATTTGATTTCTCATTAATAATTCGGATATAATCTGATTTATAAATCTTTCTGTTTTGTCACCACTTAGTAAATACTACAAATTGAAAAGGTTTAAATATAGTAAAATTAATTTATAAATTATTAAAATGAAAAGATTATTTTTACTTGATGATGGAAAAGATTTTGAAGCTGTTTTAAGAATAGGATTACATAAAAGAGGCCATTATCCTGAAATTTTTTTTTCCCAAAATAAAACTGAATATCAAAGGCATTTACCTGAAGGGTATGATATTTATGTTTTACATTTGTCTTATACTTCTGAGGAAGCTATTAAAGAGTTAAATGAAATGCAACCTTGGAGTAAGATTGTTGTAAAAACAAGCATAAAGAGGGATAATTTTTTTATACCTGAAGACTTGAAATCAATTATTTCTGGAAGTTATGATTCTGGAAACTTGAAAGGCGGAAATGATATTGTTTCAGATTTATTAAAAGAATAGAATTACTTACTTCCTTTTTTTCTCTCAACTTCTTGGATCTTCATTTTTTCTTCTAAGCCAAGTTTTTCTATTAACTCTTTATAACGATTTCTTATTGTTACTTCTGTTATTCCTGCAACATCTGCAACTTCTCTCTGAGTTTTCTTTTCATCGTTTAGTAGTGCAGCTACGTATAACGCTGCCGCTGCAATTCCTGCAGGACCTCTACCACTAGTTAGTTCTTCATCACTTGCTCTTTTTAGAATTTTAAGAGCATGATTTTGAGTTTTTGGAGATAGTTTTAGTATTGATGAAAATCTTGATATGTAATCATTTGGAGAACTTGGAGTTATTTTTATTGTCATTCTTCTTATTATGAATCTGTAAGTTCTTCCAATTTCTTTTCTTTCAATATCTGACGCATGCGCTATTTCATCTAGTGTTCTTGGTATGTTATAAGATCTACATGCTGCGTAAATACATGCTGCTATAACTGATTCCATACTTCTTCCTCTTACAAACCCCCTTTGTAGAACATAATTGTATAATCTTGCAGCTTCATCACCTACTACTGTGGGTAAATTAAGATATGCTGAAACTCTTCTTAGTTCTGCCATTGCAAGTCTTAAATTTCTTTCAATACTTGTTGAAACTCTTTCTTGCCATTTTTTTAATCTTAAAAATTTACGTGTTTGTTTTGCGTCTAATTTGTATATATCTGAGATTTCTCCAACATTAGTTGTTAATCCTTTATCGAACTTTTGTATAGACATAGGAGCTCCTCCACGCCCTTTTTTCTCTGATTTATCGAATTTACCAGATAGATCAATTCCTGTGTCAACCATCTTTTCCTCGACGATAAGACCACAATCATTACATATTATTTCTCCTTTTTCTTCATCATGTGTAAGATTTACGCTATTACACTCGGGACATCTTTGAACACTTGACATTTTAAAATAGATTTATAAACTTAACTAAGAAAGCTTTAAAAATGTTTTGGTGATAAATTTACTTATTCAATAAGAATGCCCTGAACAGACCCTTCTTGTCCTGGACGATTTGTTATCCTTGCTTTTCCAGATTCTGTTTGGACTATTGCTCCTTTTGTCAAAACATTTTGTCTTGCTAAGAACTTATTTGATGGTGTTTCTAAAACATTTAAGATTTTCACTTTTTTTACTTTTTTTGTTTTCTTATCAATTAAGTTAATTATATTTCCAGTAAGCAAAACTGCTTTTTTATTTCCACCTCTTACTCTTAAAATTTTCTTTTTATTTTCTTTTAATTTTACTACTCTTGCTTGGTGTCCTAACTGGTGTTTCTTTTTTTTACTTCCTTTTTTATACTTTCCACCAGATATTTTTCTTCCTAAACTTCTTCTTTTTCTGTTTTTCTTCTCAGCCATTGAATAAATCTACTAAAATCGGTTTAAATATCTTTCCAATTTCATAAAAATATAAAGATTTAAAAACTTAGTTTTAGAAATGAGATTATGGTTAACGGTATTGAAAGACCACTTGACCTTTTGAATCAATCAAAAGGTAAGGAAATCTTAGTGCAGTTGAAAAGCGATAAGCAATTAGTAGGAACATTGCTTGCATTTGATATCCATATAAACATTGTCTTAGACAATGCAAAGGAAATGCAAAGCAATGAAGTAAAGAGAAGCATAGGGTTAACCTTCTTAAGGGGAGACACAATTGTTTTTATATCTCCTGCGTCAACTGCTCTTAAAGAGGAAAAGTAGTCCAGTTTTTTTATTTATTTCATGGACACCGAATTCTAATGGTGTCATGAGCTACTGGTAAGTTTAGATAATTTTTAACTCTTAAGGTATATAAACTTGTTTTTCTTTTGTTATTAATGCCAGAAAAAATAGAAATTTTGTTTTTAGGAAGTGGAAGTGCTATTCCTACTGCTAAGAGGAATCACCCAGGAATACTTCTTAATTATAAGAATGAAAGTATTTTATTTGATTGTGGAGAGGGAATACAGAGGCAGTTTAGAATGGCTAATGAAAATCCTTGTAAGTTAACAAAACTATTTGTTACTCATTGGCATGGAGATCATGTTTTAGGCATCCCGGGATTATTACAGACATTAGCACTTAATGATTATAAAAAAACTTTAGAGATTTATGGTCCTAAAGGAACTAAAACATATATGGATAAGATTCTTAGTTTGTTTCATAATGTCAATAAAATTAAGATAAATATTAAAGAAATTTCTACAGGAAAAATTGTTGATAAAGATGATTTTTGTATTGAGGCTTTTCCAATGGAACATAACATGAATTGTTTAGCATATAGATTTGTTGAAAAAGATAAACTTAGAATCAAGAAAGAAAAAATTCTCAAATTGAAAATTGGGCATGATCCTAAACTTTCCTTATTGAAAAAAGGCAAAGATATAGTTATTAATGGAAAAAAAATAAAATTTAAAGATGTTACATACCTTGAAAAAGGTAAAAAGTTGGGAATTGTTTTAGATACCAGGATTAATAAAAATATTTCTAAAGTTGCTAAAGACGTTGATTTGTTTATTTGCGAGTCTACATTTATGGATGAAACTGAAATTGCTAAGGACTATTATCATTTAACTGCTGAACAATCTGCAAGCATATCTAAAAAATCTAAAGTGAAAAAACTTATTTTAATGCATTTAAGCCAGAGATATGGTAAAAATGAGCATGATGTTCTTAATACTGCAAAGAAAGTTTTTAAAAATACAGAACTTGCAAGAGATTTTATGAAAATAATTATATAGAAATTTATTTAAACCCTTTTTTGTCTTTTACTTAATGGAATATAATTATTTTAGAGTGTTTTATTCTCCAGATAAAGATGGGGATTCTTTTTCCCATTCAAGTAATATAAAATTTAAGAAAGATATATCAAGACTTAAAAGAGGACTTAAAGAATCTTCCAGGACAATTGAAGAAAGAGTTAGAATAATTGAAGGACTTGATGATATCTTTATAGAAGCTCCTGTAGCTCAGCCTGGATAGAGCACTAGCCTTCTAAGCTAGGGGTCGCAGGTTCAAATCCTGTCGGGAGCGTTTAAACAATGGAACTTAAAGATAGAATACAAAGAACTAAACATTATCTTTCAGATTTTGAGAGATTTAACTTTCCATATCAAGAATGTGTTGCTTCAGTTGAAAGAAGTCGAGATGAATCAAGAAAATATTTAAGTTATGCTTTAGGTAATGGTTTTGCTCAAGAAGAATTAACAACATTAGTAATACTTCATAATTTGACTTGGGATGACCCTAAATGGACATTAGATTTTATCAGTAAAAATGCTGGAGAAATGACATCTAAACCTAAGATTAAAAAGGCATTTAAACATCTTTTATGATAATTTATAAATATTAGATTGTTATACTTTTCATGGATCAGGAAATTAAAAGAAGGAGTTATCAATTAGACCCTGTAGTTACTGAAAAACATGTTATGCTTTATTCTTAGGGTTTACGCTTATTATTGTTTATGTAATAATTTTATTTTTTCTTTTAGAACCTAGGTTAGTTAAGGAAATAACTAGGACTGAGGTTGTGACATTAGAAAAACCATATATAAAAGAAATAATCAAACCTGTTATAAGAGAAGTTCCTAAAGAAGTTATAAGAACTATTGAAAAGCCTGTTACTCAGGAAGTTACAAGGACAGTTTATGTTCAGACTCCTAGAAAAAGATTAGATATACCAAAATATGATTATGTTGCTAGTTCTGAAACAAAAACATTTCATACTAGGAATTGTAGACTTGGAAAGTTAATAAAGAAAAAATACAAAGTTAGTAATAATTCTAAAGCTTACTTTACTAGAAAGAAGTATAAAGCATGCAAAGTTTGTATTCTTAAACAGAAAAAAGTTTAATTAGTTTCTAATTATTAGATAATATAAGAACCTTTAAATAAAGTTCTTTTTTGATATTTTTAGTTTTGTGCGGGGATGGCACAGCGGTTACTGCGTTCGCCTGCAGAGCGAATTTTCCCGGGTTCGAGTCCCGGTCCCCGCTTACAATCTTTTATAAACAATATTTTATTCTGTATTAAGTAAAAAAGAATTAAAATCTTTTAAGTAAAGGATATAGTGTTGATATAGTATCAACAGGAAGAGCGCTTAAAATTTTAAAGGAAAAATTTGGTGGAAGATGTAATTATTACGATATCCCTAGTCTTTATGTACCTCAAGTATATTCAAGTTATTTTTTATTAGCGTGTGCAATGAATCTTCATAAAATGACTGCTTCTATTCTTAAAGCAAGGAAAGGTGTAAACAAAATAATTAAAAAAGGAAAATATGACCTTATTATTAGTGATAATAGATTTGAACTTTATGACAAAAAAGAAAATTCCATTATGATAATACACACGCTTAATTTTGAAAATAATATTTTAAAGTATCCAATTACAAAAGTCATGGAATTTGTTACAAAACCATATGGAACTCTGATTGTACCTGATTTTCCAAAAAAAGCTATTGCTGATGTTATGAGTCAAAATAAAAATATTCACCATAAAAACATATATCACATAGGTGTACTTTCACAAATTAGGAAAAAAAGATATAAAAAAGATATTGATTACTTTATTTCTCTTTCAGGACCAGAACCCCAGAGAACAATTCTTGAAAACAAGCTTATTAAACAATGCTTAAAACTTAAAGGAAATATAGTTATTGCAGGAGCTAATCCGGATGTTAATGAGACTAAGAATTTAAGTAAAAATATAAAATTTTACAGTTTTTTGAATACACAGTATCAAGAGGAAATGATGAATAGAGCAAAATTCATTATTACTAGGAGTGGTTTTACAACAACTGCAAATATGATAGAACTTGGTAAAAAGAAAGCTCTTCTTATTCCTTGTCCTGGACAACCTGAACAAGAATATTTAGCGGATTTATATGAAAGAAAAAAATATTTTCATCATGTACATCAAGAAGAAGTTGATTTAGAAAAAGATATTAAAGTAGCTATGAAAGGTTTTAAGGGGTTTAGGCCTCCTTGGAGAACAAAAAAATCTGTTAAAAAATTTTTGAAGATTATTAGGAAAAAATAAACTTAAATAACTTTAAATAATTAGTGGTGTGTAATATGTGCCTTATGATTATAGTAAATTAACTTGTAAAATGGAAACTATTTTTTCTTTTTTAAACCTGTAGAATCATTGTCAATTTTGTCAATCATTTTTTTCATGGACATAAATGCAATTAGGATAAGTAAAATTATTAGTGTATGTATTATACTATAAAACAAATCTGAGCTAATAACATTTGTGGAATTTACAATACTTTCTGCCGATTCAATTATTGTAAAGCTGTTTATTGTAAAATATGTTTGATGAAAAATAAGTAAAAATAATGCTAATATGAAAAATACTATTGAATTTCTTAGTTCTCTAGAACATCTTCTTGCTGTTAATATTCCATATAAAATAGCAATTAATCCTAGTACTATACTTATGCCCCCACCAACTTCCCCTATTATTTGATTTATAGCCATTTTAGTAACTTATTTTTTATCTTTTTTTAATTTATTATACAAACCATACATGCCCAATCCCATAAATGCCCAGAAGATTAGGGGAATATAAATATTATCTATTTGATTTATTAATGGGCCTGGTGTAATAACCTCAAATAGTATTAAAATAGTTGTGATTCTTCTTACTATTATTACTGATAATGCAATTATTATTAACATCCAGAATCTTGCTCCACCAAGTTTTTTATTTATCATGTATGCAAAATATACTGTGATAATCTGAAGTATAATTAAAATTAAAGTAATTATTAATTCATTGCTTAATTGTGAGCTTAATGCCATTTCCTATTTTTCCATCTTTTTTTCAGGTTTTTCCTTTGGTTTAATATAACCCTCTTTTTTAAGGATTTGAGCATCTATCTTAACATGGTGAAGTCCTATGTGTTTTTTAATCTTTCTAATCTCATATACTATTATAAAAAGGGTTATTAATATTATAAAAAGGGTTATTAATATTACATAATTTACCTGGTTTTTTTCTTTAATTGTTTTTGATTCAACAATTTCAAATGATTGACTTGAGCTTGCTGTTTTTTCGTTGTATGTTGCTGTTGCATAAAATACATAGTTTCCTTCTTTTGCGCTATCAGGAATGTGCAATGATCTTATAAAATCAGCTTGGTTTTCTATGGCAATTGTCTCTTTCGAAGATGCTATTACCTCGCTTTTATTATTGATTATGCTATATTTGAGTTCTGTATCTACTCTTCCTATATTTTTAAGTTCATAGACTTTTATATTTGCTTCTATTTCATTTCCAGGAGCAACACGTAGCGAACTTTTTGAAATACTGATTATAATATCAAATAAAGCGTCTGGGGATTCTACCTCTATTGTTACTGGAATTTCTTTTATCATACTATCTCCAGATATTTTAATGTATCCTAGAAATATGCTTGGTTTTATACTTTCTTTAGCATAGAATTCCAAATTAATTGTTTTTGATTCTTTTTCTTTTAAGATGAAATTTGATTCGTTTATTTTTATTAAATTGTTAATATTAAAAGGTTCTAAATTTATGTTTAGGTTTTGATTACCTGTGTTTTTTACTGTTATTTTTACGTTTTCAGTTTCTCCTTTTTTTATAGACACCTTGATATTTTCTTTATCAATTGCAAATGCCTTTTCTTTATTTGACCCACCACCTCCAGTGCTTGACTGGCTTTCGGGAGAACTTACAACAGGAGTTTCCTCTGATGAATAAGCAGTAAAATGTGTGACATTAAAGTTTAAAGTTCCACCAGAGTAACTATTTTGTGCACATATACTTGAAGAGCATACTACATTATCTATTAAAATTCTTGGATTTGTAAATGCTAGGTTATAAAGTGTAAGAGTTGCAGATTTGTTGAAATTTGGCAGTATATCTGAGTTTATTTCAATTCTATTGCTTGAAATGTTAATATAATCATTAATGTTAGACTGGTTATCGTATGGATTGCTATCATCTGTCACATTGATTATTTCATTAAAGTTTATTTTCCCGTAATTTGCATTATATAAAGTAATATTGGTTAGATTTTGCATTTCTTCATAACTATATTCATTAAACTTTGTAGACTGCCATGTAAATTCTTCATAGGAAACATTATATTTTGAAAGGTCTATAATAAAGGTTACATTTTTTGCTATTGTTGTTCCATTGCTGTTATTTGCAAAAGCATAAAAGATATGACTTCCAATACTGGTGTTAAAATATCCTTCAAATTCATTATTATTTTCAGTTAAACTAGTGTTTCCGGTATTATCTAAATTATACCAGACACTTGTTCCTGTACTTATAATTTTTATTTTAAGAGAGTTATTATTAAAATATGTTTCATTTCTTATTTTTTCAATTGTTAAAGTTGGGGCTGTGGCTCCCTGTATAGAAATATTTAGACCAACATTTTGAGTGGCTTCTCCTGTTACGCTTTCTCCTGTAATTTGAGCTTTGATACCTATAACACTTGTAATTAATATTAAAAGTAATAAAAGTATGAAATAAACTATACTCCTTTTTTTCATTACTCAATTAGCCGATATATATTTAAAAACTGTTCTTTTTGGATTTTGCCATAGAATTTATTTTTGAAATGTTTAGTTTCCCTTTTTTCTGGCAAAATGAACTATCAATAACAATAAAATTATAATCAAAATCGCTATAATAGCAGCTATCATGAGTATTTTAGAGGAGATTTTAGATTTTTCTTCATTTTCTTGCCCTGGTTGTACTCCTACACTAAGAATAAACTTTTGCTGTATTTGCTGGGTGAGGAATGTACCATCTGCTCCACCAATGCTAAAACCAATTACAACATTGTATTTATCTCCTATTTGGGCTTCGTTTGGAACACTTATTTTAGTATTTACATCACTTCTACCATCTGCAGGAATAGTATAAATATTAGATGAGTCAATTATTTCAATCACTTCAGAGCTCTCTACTATTTCTGCTTTTACATTAACTTCACTTGTTGCCCCTCCGCCATTTTGCACAACAAATGTCATACTTTCTTCTTCTCCAGGTAAAAGATATAGAACTCTATTACCTTCATTATCTATTGGTAGTGATGGCATAGAAACTGCAAATGCAACTACAAAGCTACTAAATAAAATAAGAATTCCTAAGAAAATTCCTACTGCCCCATATATTTTTTTATTTGTTTTTTTCATTTTATACTATTTGCACAGTCCATGTTCCTGTGCCAGCTCCGTTAGTACGAGTTGAATATGACTGTTGGCTTAGCTCTCCACCTGCTAATAACAAACAGAAGTATAA
>JAGVWM010000011.1 GCA_018304325.1 Candidatus Pacearchaeota archaeon | reverse complement strand
TAGGAGGTTGGATTTGTTGGTTTAATGAGAAGAGATATAGTTATGGAATTAAAGATTATCCTGCTAATTTGTATGTTAAGTATTAAGGTTTACTTAACATATAATTGATTAGTAAAAACAAGGTACCTTTCTCCACCCAAAGTAAAATCATCTATTATCTCAAAGTTATCTTTCAAAAAGTTAATCAACCATGTTCTTTGAACAAAGAATTTTTTTCTTTTAAGCCAGCTTTCTGTTGCAAAACTTATTACTATCTTATCAGCACCAGAGTTTTTAATAGATTCTAGAAATTTAAGGGTATAATTTCTTTCCAAAGTTTCAAGGGCATCAATAACCTTAAACATAAATATAATTTTGGGTTTTTTAGCCCTATTAATCATCTCTATAACTTTATCTTTTTCGAACAAACTCTTATGGTAAACTATACCTTTAATTTTGTTAGTTTTAAAAAATAAATTAGTAATATTAACTAATTGCCCTAATGCCTCAACACCTGTATAAGTAACATTATAACCTAATTCCTTGAAAAAATCGTAGGAAAAACCATTAGCTCCAGAGCCAAGATCAATTATATTCAATTCTTTACTCTTTCCAAAGCTTTTTAGTAATCTTTCATAAATTTCCTCATAATAATCATAACGTTCTCTTGTAGAAAGATGTTTCTTAAGAATTTCTTCAGCACTTTTATTTTTCCAAACTAATATCTTCCTTCCTCCAAAGCCAGAATATATAATCCTAAGTAAATCTCTGACTTTTTTTATTCTCTCTTCATCAACTAAGTCTTTACTATCAAAACTATTCCAAATTCTTTCTACATCTTCAATAGGAATTTCAGAAAATTCTTTTTTCTTCACAATTTTATCATAAATATCTTTATCCATAAACATTATAAAAACAACTATCTTAAAAATCCTATGGCATCAACAAATCAGTCGCCTTTTTACAAAAAAGCAGAGGAAAATTTTCTTAGTGCTAAGACAGATGAAGAAAGACTAAACTGGCTTGAAGAAATGATAAGGGAGTGTCCAAAACATAAGTCTTCTGAAAAAATGTTAGCAAACCTCAAAACTAGGAGGATAAAGTTAGTTGAAAAAATAGAAAGAATAAAAAAGTCTAAAAAGTCAAGTGGAAGTTCACAGGAAACAATAAAAAAATATGATATGCAAGTAGCTTTAATTGGTGAAACAAATTCTGGCAAATCATCAATAATTTCTTCAATAACAAATGCTAATTCAAAGGTATCTGAAAATCAGTTTTCTACACAAATACCTATTCAGGGAATAATGGAATATAGCGGAGTGCAAATACAAATAATAGACTTGCCATCTGTAAAAAATGAAAACTTCGACGTAGGAATAGCTAACACTGCAGACCTAAATTTATTAGTAATAACAGAACTCTCCCAAATTGAAGAAATAAAGAAATTCATACCTAAAGCAGCAGGAAAAAAATTAATAGTTTTTAATAAAATAGACCAATTAAATGAAAAAGAAAAAAGGAAGATATCTGAAAATCTCAGGTCTAAAAAATATAATTTTATAATGATTTCTTGTAGAAATAAACAAAACGTCGAAGAATTGAAAGAAAAAATATTTCAGAGTTTCAATATAACAAGAGTATATCTAAAAGAGCCTGGAAAAAGTCCGACAGATAAACCTTTGATAATACACCCTAACTCAACAATACTAGATGTTGCAAAAAAGATAAGTAAGCAAATGGCTCAAAACATAAAAGGAGTTCATATTTGGGGTCCATCATCAAAATTTCCAAATCAAAAGGTCGGACTTTCACATATTGTTAAAGACAAAGATATAGTTGAATTTAAAACAAGATAAATAAAAATAATACATAAATATTTTTAAAATAAATTATTATACAATCAAGTGGAAAAGGATGACTTGTATGGAATAATAAGTATTTTACTATCAATTATAGCAATTATCCTTTCTTATAATAAAAGTTACTTACCAGCAACCATCATAATAGGGATGCAGCAGTTACATTCTACTACCTATCAAAATATACCAAACAAATAGAAAAAAACGAGGAGGATATCAAAAAAATAAAAGATAGTATAGATATTGATGAGAAACTATTAAATACTATAAAAGATATTGTAATATTGAATAAGATTAAAAAGTAAAATGAACAAAAAAGGGATTAAAGACACAGACATATTAGACCTAATAAAAATCGCACTATTAGTTATACTTGGATATATAATCATAAAAATATTAATCTCAATTATAAGCTAATTCAGAAAGTTTGTTTAATTTAACCCTATTTCTTCTAAAAATAGAAAGTAAATCATTTATTTCATCAGAAAGTGCATTCTTTAAATCTAAAGGATGTATTTTATTATTTTTAAAATCTTTTTCCAATTCTTCATAATTACTATAAACTAAATTTCCACCATATTTTTTATCTCTTTTAATAATAAATTTAGTTTTATTATCTTGTTTTAATGTCATAATAATATACTTAATAAATGGAAGTAAACCATTATCAAGATCTCCAGCTGCACAATCTGCTTTATTTATTTTATCTCTAACTGCTTTTTCATCATCTAACAAATCAATCTTAGATTTAGGGTCACTAGCACTCATTTTTCTACCAATAAGACCAGCTATTAAAGGAGTCATAACTTCTACTCTAGAATCATAACCTATTTTTGGTAAGTTTTCTCTAGCAAACATAAGAATTTTTCTCTGATCAATCCCACCATACTGCACATCTACTCCAAGATAAACTTCATCTAAAGCCTGCATAATGGGATAAACTAAACCAGCTAGTTTTGGATTATCTCCAAATTTAACAACTTCTGAAGCTGCCCTTTTACAATCATTTATTGAATTAAATGTTGACATCTTAAGAACATCATACATATACTCTGGTTTTAATTGAAATTCACTACCTTTAACAAATTCTAAATCTTTAGTGTCAACACCAATAGATTTAAACATTAATGGAATAACTTCCTTGTAATAGTCATATCTTCGTTCTAAGACCTCCCAAGGAGTGTTATCAAGCACTCCATGAAGATCTGCAAGTAGTATTTTAACTCTAAATCCAGCTCTAAGAAAATCTCCTAATTTCAATACCCACATATAATAACCTATATGAGGTCTCCCAGTAATAGCTGTTCCCAAATAAACAACTGGTTTTTTCTTTGTTTTTAATAATTTAAGTAATTCTTCCTCAGAAACAATCTCTTCTGTATTTCTTTTAATTAACTCCAGTCTATTCTGAATATCCATAAAATAAAAAAAGAGTTTTTAATTATAAATGTTGTGGTTTGTTTAAATATTCCTAGAAATTCAATAAATTTCTGAACCAAAGAAATACTATTTTTCTTGGTTTTCAAAAAGATTATTATTAAAGATTTTAGTTATGGGATGCTGTCAAGTTATCATCATCTATATATTTGATTGGAATAAACTATTAAAATCAAAAAGTCTTGAAATTTTACTACATATTAAAACTTCAGGAATTACTAATTCCTGATAGTGCTCAAGAATTTGTATTCTTGACATAATAAAAGTATAAAATAAAAAGGATAGTTTTACTAAAGTTATTTCATATAGCATTTACATAATTAAATGATTATAATTACACATTGATATTACATGTTCATTGATATTACATGTTCATTGATATTACATGTTCATAGGTTTTACAATAAGTGACTTTAAGTTTACAATATCTGGTTTGTTATAGAAAACTACTTCTTTTTCTTTTTTGTTGTGTAATAAATAATAACACAAATTATGACTATAATTACAATAACTAAAACTATCCATAAATATAAGTTACTTTTAGTTGTTGTTTCTCCACCAGCAGTATTATCATCTGTAGTTCCAGGTGTTTCACCAGCTGAAACAGGCCCTTCTTGTCCTGTAGGAGCAGCTTCAGATATCTTTTTAACACTAATATCTGCTTTTCCAGTTACTACTTCATTGAAAGTTAAAGATAAATCATAAATTTTATCACTATCTAAATCAACTTTTTTTGTTTCTCCAAGACTAAGCTCTAAATTTACAGGGTCAGAACTAACTGTTATCATAACTTTGCTAGTAGTAATACTTGTTACCTTAACACTATGCTTTTCTGTTGTTCCAGAAGAAGTTGTAAGAGAACTCTCTACTTGAGCATTATTTGAAAATTTAGCTCTATATCCTGAAGATAACTTGCTTTCTGAAACAGCTACAGTTCCAGCTATAGAAGGAACTGTACTAGTTGTTGAACCTCCACCACCAGAACTTCCTCCTCCAGATAATTCAATAGTATAACTAGCTGTTGCAGTATTTGAAACTCCTGACTTACTAGCTACTTGACAAGTTTGTGTATATGTTCCAGTACTAGAAGTACTTGGAGTTGCTGTGAAAGATGTTGAATTAACTCCAGATGTTGCACTTCCAGAACAACTACAAGTTACTATATCTCCACTATTAACTTTTGTTGGAGTACAGCTAAATGAAACACTTGGTGCAACATTATCAAAAATCAAATCCCTAACTAATGGAGCAGTACTACTATTTGCAGTTACGTTATAATTTCCAGCAGTATCATTTACAAATAAAGTTATGTTTACATATCCATTAGGAAAGTGTGAAGTATTAATAGTTGCACTATACCTAGGACTATTTCCTTCTTTTATACCAGTAACAGTTGCATTTACCTGCCCTGTTGTATTAATTATTATAAATTGGACAGTACTTATATTAGCTAATGCATCATCTGCAGTAACATTCAAAGTAAAGTTTCCTGAATTGCTTTTAACAGAATGGTTTTGTCCGCTAGGAACACTATTAATACTGACTGTTCTTGGTGCAGTGTTATCTATTCTTATAACACTTAAATTACTCATATTTACAGAAGGAACTATACTTAATCCTCCTCCACTATTATTATGAATACTTGCATTAACAGTATATACTCCATCAGGAACCATGGTTCCATTGTATAAAACTGAAATATTAAGACTTCCCGAACAAAATGATCCTGACCCCAAACCAGTTCCATTAATACAATTAGAAAGGTTTCCAAGAATCACCCAACTAGAAGTTGTAAAATTAATCCAAATTGTTACATTAACAGGATCAGTTACAATTGTTTCGTTTTTATAAGTAATATTAAAAAAGACTTGTGAAGTATTGGCAACAGCAGTACCAACAGCCCCAGACCAGTTTGTTCCAGTTGCAGGGGAAACTACTTTAGTAGTAACATCATATGTAACCCAAGCAGCAAAAACTAAAACCGTAAGAGAAATCAAAATAATAGATACTAAAATACTTAACAGAATTTTTTTATTAGTTTTTTTCACCATCTTTTTAATTACCTTAATTACCTTAATAACAAAAAATAGTAAATTAGAGTTTATAAATCTTTTTGAAATTCAAGGAAAATAAAAACCCAAATAGAGCAATAAAAAAACATTACTTGCTATTTTTCCAATAATAAAAAAATATCCCTATATAAAATACTGTTGTAACAATAGCAATAGCATATTTTATTATCAATGGGTATTGGTTAATTAAAAGGGCATATATTATGGCAATTATATTTGCTACTAAATAAATTATAAATAGTAAAAGACTGACTCCTTTTGTATCCCTTTTTATTCGCTCAGCCTCGCATTTATTTTCTTTAAATTAAAAAGTATAACTTTTTGCAGATTTGAAAGAAGTTTTTGATCCTCTCTTTTTCTTGATCCTTTCGTATAACTCACATATTCGTCGAGTAATCCATAGGGAATATCCAAGATAGGAATACCTTTTGACTGCAACAAGTGGAAAGTAATTAATCTTGTTGTTCTGCTGTTCCCATCTTCAAAAGGATGAATATGCTGGAACTCATTATGAAAGTAAACTACAAAAGCCAAGATCTCCTTAAGGTTGACTTTTTCGTTTTTGATAAAATCATTATATTTCTTAATTAATTCTTCAAGTTCTTTTTCAATGTCTTCTGCCTTAGCTATCTTAAAATCAGGATTTCCTGAAATATGGACTTCGATCTTTCTTATCTTACCTGCAATGTTTGGGTCGTGCTGCATTGCTAAGCGATGATAATCTAGTATTATTTGTAATGTCAAGGGTCTTTTATCTTGACTATCTTTCAACATCTGTAAAAGTGCTTTTTGGTAATTCTTAACTTCATCAATATCTTTGCTCTTGAGATTTGCAGGGATTATTTTATCTTTCAAAATTCTTTTAGTCTCATTAAAAGTTATAGGATTTCCTTCTAAAGATAAACTATGATGAATAAAAGAAACTTCAAAGTCATCAATTATCTGCTGGTACTTTGTCTCATTCTCTCTTTTTAATTTCCTAAACTTAATAAGCTCTTTCTCAATATCTTCCAAATAACTTGTTGTATCTTCAGTTATAACTTTATGTTTATATCCAAAATAAACTAAAAGATTGTTTAATAAAACATTATAAAAAACTTTAATTTTAAGTGGCTTTTCAGAAATTATTAGTAATAGGCCGTTTTTATATAGAATGTCTACATATTTTCTTAATGTAAGGGAATGCAGATTAATATCTTTTGAAGTCACTTCTTTTTTCTGAAGAGCTTTGCTTAAAAATTTTGCAAGACCTGGATTTAATAAGCTATTGTAATTAATGCCGTTCCTTAGACAATGAAAAATTACCTGATAAAGTAAATTTGTTTTATCACTCTTCTTGACCTGAAAACCATAATTAGTTTTTGTCAGCAAATCTTCCCGAACTAGCTCTTTAAGCATACGATGGATATTATCATATTCACTTTCATTTTTCTTGAATTTCTTGACTACCTCTATTGGTTTTAATGGATGCCTGGTTGTATAAGCAAATTCAAAAATATCATACTTAGTTACCATACAAATACTACTTCTTTCATCTTTAAAAAGCTTTCTATTATATACCGATTATCGGAGAAAATACGACAAATAGTGAATTATAGCAAGAAATATCTAAATAATACAGCTATAATTCACAGTTCATAGTATATTTAACGATAAATCATGCATTATTTAATATTTATAGAAGGTTTAAGTTATTTTAAGTAAAGTTTAAGTAATTTATAATGCTTTCTATTTAGGATTCTGTTAACTTAAAAGGTGATAAATTATAATTTGTAAATACTTATCTTCTTATAATTGCTTCAACCTCTTCCCATTTTATTTTTGAAGTTTATTTAATGCCGTGAGGCATTAAATAATTGTAATTAATAACAAAGAATTCAATAAACAATATTGCTCTATCCAGCCTCTTAAACCCTCGACAAACGTGCAACCATAAAGCTGGAAATTCATTTATTCTTTCAGCACGATTATTGCTTAATTTCATTAATTTTTTATTATGAACTATTCCAACTGCTTCAAAGTGTGCAATAACATGCCTTGTTTTTCTTCCAAAAACTTTTTTACATGCTTTTTTATATCCCTGCAAACCATCGCTAACAATAATTTCAGGAGAAAAACTTGCTATATCTTTTGCTTTTTGGAATACAATTTTTGCATTATTACAATCCCTTTCAAAACTTACATGCACTGCAATTATTTTGCTGTTAGAATCTGATACAATCCATAAATAAGCATGTTTATCTTTACTTCCTCTTACATGAATAAATTTTTCATCCACATGCCAAATAGATGAAAAATTTATTGGATTTACTGATGATAACTTAATCAAGTGAGGGGCAAATATCAAAAAGTTCTTGTGTTTTACCCACACTTAAAAGTGTGGGTTTGTTTTGAACTTTTGGATGCTCAAGATTGCATTCATCCACATCCTAAAGGATGTGGTTTTCTGCATCAGCAATCTTGACATAAGAAAAAATTATTTTACACTTTCTCATTGTGTTGAGTTTGATTATGGACTTAACATAATACAAAAATATATTAAAAGAATTTTCTTAAAAAGAACTGCTAAAATGTTACTAGAGATAATATTCGCTTTATTTTTTGGGATTATTTTTGGTACTCTAACAGGCTTAACTCCTGGAATACATATTAATTTAGTTGGTTCTATACTAATATCTTTATCTGCAATGTTATTAGGAATATTTACTCCAATAACAATAGTTATATTCATAGTGTCAATGTCAATAGCACATACTTTTCTGGACTTTATTCCAAGTATTTTTTTAGGAGCTCCGGATGATGACACTGTTTTGTCAGTTTTACCAGGACATGAGTTGTTAAAATTAGGAAGAGGTTATGAAGCAATTTATCTCTCATCAATAGGAAGTTTATTAGCTCTGCCAATAATAATTGCAATGTCGATAGTTTTTATTTTATTCTTAGATAAAATAAATCCGTTGATAAAAATTTTTACACCTTATTTATTAATAGCCTCGGGCATATTTCTAATTTCAAAAGATGCAAAAAAATTAATGGCCTTAGTTGTGTTCATCATTTCTGGATTTCTGGGAGTAATAGTTTTAAATTCTAATTTGGATCAGCCATTACTACCTCTTTTAACAGGTTTATTTGGTGCATCTTCAATGATTATAAGTATAAACAGCAAAGTAAAAATTCCAAAACAAAAAATTTCATATTCAAAAATAAAATGGAAAGATATAAAACTTCCATTCTTTGCTTCAATGATTTCATCTTCATTATGTGGTTTTCTTCCAGCATTAGGTTCAGGACAGGCAGCTGTTCTTGGAAGCAGCTTTAAAAAACTCTCAAGAAAACAATTCTTAATCTTACTAGGAGCTACAAATACAATAGTATTAGGAATAAGTTTTACAGTTCTTTATACAATAGGAAAGTCACGAACAGGTTCAGCTGTTTTTGTGAGTGAAATATTAGAAAAAATAAATATAAACCATATTATAATAATTATGATAACTATTATAATTACAGGGATTTTATGTTTTCACTGGACACTATTCCTTGGAAAAAAGTTTTCAAATATTGTTTCAAAGATAAATTACACAAAAATATCAATACTTGTCCTAATTATAAATAGTATAGTTGTTTTAATTTTCTCTGGATTTTTAGGATTTGGAATTTTTATCCTTTCAACACTAATTGGATTATATGGGATTATTTCGGGAGTAAGAAGAATTAATCTTATGGGATGCTTGATAGTTCCAGTAGTTTTATTTTACTTAGTTTAATTTTCTCTTCTATATATTATAAGTCCAACAATAACTGTTAGAAGAATTGAAATAACTAAAGATATACCAGTACTAAGATTAAATGCCTTATTACATAAAACAAGTACAATAATAAATATAATTCCGGGCCATAACCAATAAGCTTCCATTTTAAATCAAGAAATTATAAATATAAGAATATTTCTAAAACCACTGCTTTAAACTAACTTGTTTAGTTTCCTCTCTTCCAAAAATACTTTCAATATACTTTTTAGTTAATTCTAAATTTTGTTTAACATAAACAGGAATATCATAATCGTTTGCTAAATCCAAAGCTGGTTCAAGATATTTAACAATACCTCCTTCAGAAATAGTAAAAATTATTTTGCCCCCACATTTACTACAACTACCTTGCAAAGGAGGTCTCCTAAATTTTTCATTACATTTCACACATCTAAATCCCTGCATAGAAAATTTTCTTAAATTACCTCTTATATCCCTTATAAAATGTCTTTCTATTATTAATCTAGCAACATCTGAAGTATCAACAGCTCTTATTTTTTTAACTAACTCCATCTCTTTTTTTACTTTTTCCCGCATAGTTGGTAATTTTTTATAAGAACTACATAAAATTCCTTGATTAAAATCACTTGTTTTGTGAGTAAATCCTATGTTAGTAAATGGGTCTTTATTTTCTTTCAACCTATTTTTTACCATTTCAACCTTAATTTCAGAGCTATGTAATCTTTGTTCTGATTTTTCATATAATTCTAAAGGGTATTCATTAACTAATTCAAAATCTAAAATCTGATCATCCACTTCTCCTGCAACTATTCTTCCATTTAAAACTAAAGGAGCATCTTGAGTTCCTCCCCTATGGTTTGGGAGATACTTTCTTGAAAAGTTAATCAAAACATCAAGAAGTAACATCATAGCTGCTTCATCTCCATCACATTGAAAATTCACAATAGAATTAGCAACAACTAAATGATTGCTGCTATCCACATTCATACAATAACTCTCTCTCCCTCCCAGATCATTAATAGAAATAATACTATCATAAACATAATTCCTATCAGATTCAATTTCCATACCATAAGGTTGTACTTTATTATAATTTTTTATTATTGATTTTTTCCTATCAGATAAAAACCCTATCAAATTAAATTTCTTAACAAAATCAGATCCAATAATCAGTTTAGTTATCTTAAATTTAGGAATAGCCCTATCTTTTTTAATATAAAATTCCCTTACTTTAGGTCCAGGCTCTTTTTCATATTCATATCTTTTACAAAATATGCCAAATCTTAAAAGGCAAAACTCCAAATCATGTAAAAGGCCTTCACTTACGCTATCACAACTTACTTTCATTCTACCTATTTCAGCAGATCCATCTCCTTCAAAATATCCTCTTAAAACAGAAGCTAATTTTTCCAAAGGCAAACTCAAAAAAATTGATGGAATTCTTTTGTCTCTAGCATTTGAGCCAGATTCTAATATTTTTGTGAAAAGCAAGTACAATATTTTAGAAGAAAATGTAACTCTATCTTTTTTATTTTCACTTGGTTTTAATCTAAAATGTCTTTTTATAGTTTTTTTAATTAAATTCCTTATTTCCTCTTCTGAAGAAGCAATATATACTTGATTCAAGCCTTTTTTTCCAGAAATACTCCTAGAATAACCTTCAGCAATATATAATCCGATAATTTCAAGTAAATCTTTTTCAAGTTTAATTTTTATGGGTAAAGAAACATTATCTCTTTTAATGGAGATCTTCCCTTTAGAATAAATCTCTCCTCTTAAATTTTTATTGAGACTAAAAACAAATTCAGATGGATAGCTATCTCTTAAACTAAAGTTAGAAAATTGTTTTTTTGTAATTCCTAATTTCTTAATAATTTTATCTATTTTAGCTTTATCCAATTTTTTAATTAAATTTTCAATTCCCCTAACCATTATCTCCTTGCTAAAACCCAATTTATTTAACTCTTCAATTAAATTAATTTCCTTAATATCTCTTGATTTAATATTAATTTTAATAGGTAAGGGTAGTTTATCTCCAACTTGCAATTCAGAAGCTCTTTTTTTATTATCATTAACTAAAAATTTATGATTTTCAGTTACTTTAATTATCTTACCTAAAGAAGTTTTAATTTCAATTAATCTTATTTTATTATGTTTAGTAAAGTTATTAATGTTCACTTCTCTAACTCCTTTATTTACGCCCAAAGTACTAAATCCTTGTACTTTTTCCTCTTTTGTTCCAAAATTATCAACAATTTTATTTGGGTTTAATTTCTCAACCAATTCTCCAATTTTCACAATTTTCCATACATTATTATTTTTTATAGGAATATAAGTATTATAATCAAAACAATCTCTTCTCATTGCTGCATGCATATAAGGACTTGCCAACAGCCCTTGAGTTTTTGAAAATCCAATAACTCTAGCAATAACTCCTGCACAATTATGTGGAGCCATGCATACAGCCAATTGTCCTATCAAATCCTCTCTATTTCTAATATTATAAAATGTAGGTATTTTATACAATCTTTCAAGAAGTGCATCAATAAAATTAGCTGTGTTAATAAATACATCATCAGCTTGTTCATCTCCTGATTCTGGGCAACAAGGAATTATAATATCATGGGGCATCAATTCAATAACTTGGTTGTCATTTTCAATATTAGCTCCATATATATCTTTTTCATAACCTAACTCTTTAAGTTTTTTAATTGGCACAAATATCTCTTTAGGTTTAAAATGAGTTATAGGTAACTCAGTCATATCATATCTTATAGTTCCATCTTTATTCACAGCTAAATTAAATTTAGCCCTAAGCACTCCTTTAGCTAAATTTTCTAAGTCATGTTTTTCAGAACTTGTACCCCTAATACCTTTAATTAAAATAGGCACTTCATTATTACTTAAACCAAGAGATTTTATTGCAGATTGCAGATAATATTCAATATTAATTTTCCTTTTTGAAAAGTTTGTTTTCTTATCCACATTATAAAATTTATGTTCTACCTCTTGCAAAATACTCTTATTATTGCATCTTTCACAAACAGGATAAATAGTCTCTTCCTTACAGGTGTCACAATAATAAACTGGAAACTCTGCATTAACAAATCCTCTCTGACAAGCCTCTTGTATACTTCTAAATCTTCCACCCTCTTCTCCAACAGGAAATAAAATATGTGGATTTCCAGTAAGTTTTCTCAGCTTTGCTTTCTCAGGCCTACCCATCCTAGTACCTATAAAATCCCCTGCTTTATCCTTAATTACAAAACATGAAAGATCATTAATCAAACTCAAAACATCTTTTTCATTAGAACTGACACATTTTTCAGCGATTTCATTTACTTCACTTTCTATCATATAATTTTCTTCTTTTAAAATTTCTAGAGGCAAATTTAAATTAACAAAAATTGCCTTACTATCTAATTTAGATATTACAACATTTTCTGTAGTTACTTGATGTTCTACTCCCAACAACTCAAGTGCTCTTTTTCCTTTTTGAAATTTGATCCTATCAGTGTGGCTATAAGGTAAAATTATTTTTTCATTTATTCTTGCATAACTCATCCATCTTAAGAATTCTAAAAACTCTTGGTAAGATATCTGCGTCCAAAAATAAATATATTCTGGGTGTAAAGGTACCTTAAAAATCTTAGAATATTCTAGTGCCTGATCTAAAGAAATATGTTTAGGATCTTCAACACTAATGTTTACTTTTTTTAACTCTAAATTCCACCACTCTTCAACATATCCTGGTTTTAGTAATTGGCTATTCCTATTTGCAACATCTCCAAAAGGAAATAAAATATCTCCAAAATAAATTATTTCATCAATATTATTATAAATTTTTTTAGCCTCATCATAATCATTTATTACTTTTACACTCCCATCCTTTAATTTAACAATAGGTCCATTAATATCATCGCAGACTGAAATAACACAACCCTTAGTTGGTTTTTCTATTTTTAATTGGGTTCCTATTGCTAAAAAACCATCAGAAATAGCCATTGTAGCAGGATGGATACTCACAGCAGAAAAACCTGCAACCCTTGATCTTCCATACCTAAACCTAAATGAGCCGCTCCTGGAGGGATGTCCAAATATAGGTCTGCCGGCAACAAGATCTTTCATATATGTAGCAGTTGTATCTTTAGTTCCAGATTTAGCTTTTTCATGTAGTTCACAATACTTTTCCAAAAAATCCCAAGAGCTTAGCTTAAATCCTTTATTTCTAAGTCCTTTTAAAACTCTTAGGGCTTTTGGTGCTTTTTGAGCAATACCCTCTGCTAACATTAAACAAACCCCACTTCTTAAAAAGTTAGTATCTACTCTTGGAAGATCTTTATAATTACTTACTTCTATTTTCTCACTAGCCTCTCCACAAATCTGTACCGGGATATGTCTAGCTAAAAACTCTGCTTCTTCAGCTGTTGGAAGATATTGTAGATTAGTAATTCTTTCATGAAAATCATATATTTCCATAACTGATCTTTTAATTTCATCTTCTGTAGGGTCATAGGGTGCAAATCCAAATATCTCTCTTAAATGGTCAATAATAATTAAAGAATAAGTAGCTCCAGTCCCACCAGCACTTCTTAAAGGTCCTGAAAAGTAAGGCGCAAAATAATCTTTTCCATCCTTAGTCTTATTTATTTTCAAAAAAGTAAAACCCTCTATAGGACTTGAAACAACCCCTAAAGTAATATAGGCAAATCCAATTCTAACTCCTGCCTCAATAGCCTCTAATTGATTGCTAAATTTACAATATTTTTCTCTTGCTATCTCTTCTGCAATCTTTAAACATACTGCTAAATCTAAACTACCATACTCTTTTTCTAAATCAAGGATTCTATTAATAATACTTTCATTTTGTATTTGGGGGTAAAGAGTTGAAATTAAACCTACTACCTTTTCAGCAAGGTTTCTTGCAAGAGGAACTTCCACATTACTTGTAGGGTCTAATCCTTTTGATCTTGCAGCTTTAGCTACAGAATAGTTTTTATTTATTTCTTTTTGCAAATTTTCAAAGTACTTTTCTGTTTGTGAAGGCATGTTATTAAATCCTAATCATTAAAATCAATTATCTTAATCTCTCTAGTTTTCAAGTTTAATATTGGAACTTTACATGGATCAGGATTATTTCCTACTTTTTCTTCAAAGGGGGTTCTAGACTGCCAACAACTACTTGCAATAAGAGTAACACCATTGTAATCACTTACTTCAGGCCTATGTAAATCACCTGTTGTAATAATATCTGGAACCTCATGAATTAATAGGGCATCAATTCCATCTAAAGGAGTATAAGTTACCAAGGAATGACTTGGAGCTAAATGTCTTTTCTTAAGAAGGTATTTTACAACATCTGTAGGAGAGTCATGTCCCTTCCCCAATCTTAATTTCTCAATACTATTAATTATTCCGTGCATACTTGCCCCATGATACATCAAAACCTTAAATTTAGTGTCCTGGCCTATATCAATAATTGAAGGGTTTGTAACCAGCTTAATATTTTTTAAAAAATAAAGCGGCTGAGCATAATTCTCAGTAATAATGGGTTGAGGTTCAGCAACCCTCACGGCATCGTGCTGTCCTGCACACATTATAATAGTTATATCACTTCTTATTTTAGAAAGAAGAGAAGCTAGTTCCCTATATTGTTCCTTTACATCCTTTAATAACAGTTGAGTCTCTTGACCAGGATAAACTCCAACACCATCAACAGTATCACCTGTAATAAATAAATATTTAATTTTAAGTGCTTCTTCTTTTTGTTCTTTATTACCAACCTCTCCATTTAACCACCGAATAAACTTTTCGAAATTTTCTCTTAAAAATTTATCACTACCAACATGTATATCAGAAGTAAAGGCAACTATTTCTTCATGTTTAGAACTTTTTTTAGTATGGATAAAAACATCGGGAAAAAAAATATCTGAAACAAAAATCATTTCTTTATTCCCATTACATTTCAAACCAATAACTTCATCTAATAAAAGTTCTTTTGATTTTTCAAACACTTCAGGCCTATTTTTAGTTACAAGAGAAATTATTCTTCCAGTCAAATCCTCTAATTCTAAAATCACATTACCATTTTTAGTAGTTCTTTTATCAGAAACCATGGCTATAATTGAAAAAGAACCTTCACTTATTCTATTAATAGATATTAAGTTATCTAACTCAGGCCTTTGTTGTAAAATATTTTTCAAAAAAGAATACCTACTTCTAAAATTATTAACAAAATCCTTAACTTCAATTTTTTTTGGTAGATTTTGAAAGACTTTAACAGAAACATTCCCCACATTTTCTTTTATTTTATTTATACTATCTTCAGTTTTTTCTGAATTTGAAATATTTAAACCTAAAGATAAAAAAAATTCTTCAATTAACTTACGATTGTCTCCTTTATAACTTAACAAAATATCTGAAACCTTATCTGAATTTTTTTGGAAAAAAGACTTTGTTATTATTTTCTGTTTATACTGAAAATCTATTTTTTCAATAAAATTTTTAGCTACTTCAATATCTCTTAAATTCTCAAGAACATTGAGAATATCTTTATCTAAAAGAATACCCTTATACATGCAAAAGTTTAGAACTTCTTGTTGCATTTTATTATAAATTCAACGAGTCATTTAATATTTCTTTAACCTTAGGCAAAAGTTGTTTAGATATTGATAATTTAATTTTACTAGTTCTACCTTGTCTTCCTTTTGATACTACATTCGAATTAATTATCCCTATCATATCAAATTCTTTTAATATATCAGAAACTCTTCTTTGGGTTAGCACATCATTTTTAGTTCTTTCACAAAGTAGTTGATATTGATTATAAATATCCCCTGTAAAAATTTCATTTAATTTAACTCGTTCTTCCAAAGATATAATTGAAATTAGAACTAACTGAAATTGTTTGGGTTCTGTTTTTACAAAATCTAAAATTTTATCTTTTTCAATTTTTTCATTAGCTAAATCTATATCTTTAAGTGTGATTCTTTTCTGGTTACTTCTTTCTGCAAGTTCTCCAGCAATTCTTAATAAATCTAAAGCTCTTCTTGCATCTCCATGTTCTCTGGCAGCAAATGCGGCACACTTAGCTATAACTCCTTCATCCAGAACACCTTCTTTAAAAGCTCTTTTTGATCTCTCACTTAAGATATCTTTTAATTGTAACGCATTGTAAGGTGGAAAAACAAGTTCTTCCTCACTAAGAGAACTTCTAACTCTCGGATCTAAACCATCAAGAAATGTTAAATTATTACTTATACCAACAACACTAATTTGGGAGTTTTTTAATTCAGAATTAAGTCTTGTTAAATTATATAAAAAGTTATCAGAAATTTTATCAACTGCATGATCTATTTCATCAAAAACAAGTATAATTAATTTTTTTTCATTATCTATTAATTCAATAAATTTATTGTAAACCTGGTCTGTAGGTAATCCTGTAGCAGGAACACTACCACCTAATTTTTTAATTAATTCAGCTAGTATTCTGTACTCTGTATCTGAAACTTTTTTTAATTTACAATTAATATATTCCATAATTAATTTTACTTTTGTAGAACTACTTCTTTTAATTAACTCATTTTGAACACTTTGTACACTCAAAGTTTTACCTGTACCTGTTTTACCATAAACAAATAAATTACTTGTACGTTCACCCCTTAACGCAGGAGCTAATATTGATGCAATTTGAGTAATTTGGTCATCCCTATGAGGAATATTCTCAGGAGTATAACTTGTTTGAAGAACAAATTTATCTTTAAATAAGTTATTTTTCATAAATGAATCAAAAATTTGGTCAACTTTATAATTTGATTTTTCCATTTTACCTCTTTTAACACCTATTAAATTCTAACCTCATTGAATTTTTATAAACCTTTGTATAAACTAAAGCATAGTATTTTTACTAACCCTTATTTCTTATGAAATAAATTAAAAATTAAAGAAGTATATTCTTTAAAATTTTAATAATAAGAAAATTCTTGTTTAAAACCTCACACCCCTATTTCCTATCGAGATAAATAATATAAAATAATTATTTTAATAAAATATATAAAATAAAATATATAAAATAAAATAATTTAAATAAAAAATTAGTAGTATTATTATATATATTATAATATATATAATATATAATATAAATATTTATAAATAAAAATTAAAGAAAGAAAAATAAAATTTTATTTATAAAACTTTCCATAAGAAATTATAGGGTGGGGTAATTATTATTTATTACTTACTACATATTAATATTTATTTTTTTAATTATTATTTGTAGTACCTAATTATTATTACTAGTTTCTTATGATTAAATTTATAATTTTTATTTTATTAATCTATTCGATGATACTAATTACATCACAGAAAAGTTTAAATACAAACTATTTTTTAAATAAAGATAAATTAAAAAAGACTAAAATGAGTGATAAAAGACCTTTAAGAGACCTCTTAGGTAAAATGGTTGTTACAAAAGAAGGTAAACAGATTGGAACTATTAATGATATAACTTTTGAAGTTCGTTCTGGAGAGCTAATCCAATTAGTTATTAGAAATCCTACATCATATACTCATAATTTGAATTTAGAAAGATCTCCTCAAGGAGAAGTTCTAGTACCACATAATACAATTATGGCTATAGGTGATTTTGTAGTGGTTTCTGAAGAAGATTTTAGTTAAATTATATTTCACATATATTTAAAAATATTCAAATTTTTATTAATAAAATGAAAGTTATAGGTATAAGATTTAAGAAAATTTCTGCTGAGAAATTAAAAGAAGATACAAAAACAATAGAATTAAAATCTAATTTTACTCTTAAAGAAATTGAAAAAGATGTTAAAATATCTAAGTTAAGTGTTAACCCTGTTTATAATTTTAACTTTATATATTTAATAGATTACGACGACGTAGCTTCTTTAGTTTTTGAAGGAAGTGTTTATGTTGAATTAGAAGAAGATAAAGCAAAAGAAGTTGAAAAAGATAAGAATAATATTGATGATCAATTAAAGAAATTAATATTAGATTTTGTACTCTCTAAAACTTATATAGAGTCATTACATCTTGAAGAAAGACTTGGATTGCCTTTCCATATTAGACCACCACAAGCTAATTTTCACAAACCCAGTGATTTAAAAGACAAAAAAAGCAAATAATTTAAGAATTCTCATTTCCAAAACCTATAAAAATCACTCTTTTTTAGTCTAGTTATGCCAAAAATTTCTGATATAAAGAAAGAAAAAATATCTGAACATGTTTTATCAGTTCTTCTAGATAAATATCCTGAACCAATTTTCACAGCCCATATAGCTCAAGAGATAGCAAGAGATGAAGAATTCATTAAGAAAATATTAGATGATCTTAAAACAAAAGAGCTTATTACACTTATAAATAAGAATCCAAAAGGCCTACAATATTCTAGGCGTGCACGTTGGAGACTCACTAACAAAGCTTACTCAGCTTATTCCAATAATCTCTCTAATAATTTGAACAACTTAAACAACTTAAAAGATGGACCTATAAATAAAGAAGACATCTTACAAGAATAATCTTTATATAATTCAACAATTTTCTCTTTTTATGGATTACATTAAAGAGGCTTTTCAGAAAGTAAAAGAAGACATAACTAACTTAAATTATGAGTTAAGTTCTATAAAAGAAGAACTAAATGAAATCCAAAATTCATTACTACACATTTTTAGTTTAGTTAGTTCTACGACAGACACTTCGACACACCTTTCGACAGAAAAGGCTTCAAATTCAACACTTCGACAGATGAATAAGACAGACAATATCTCTATAAATACAATTAATACTGATATTTACCAATTTAAGGGTAAAAATACACCTTTAAACAATAGTTCCAGTGGAAATGATGGGGTTTCGACAGACAGACAGACAGACAGACAGACAGACACTTCGACAGGAAATAAGGGGGTTATTTCACCTAAAAGTTCGCACAATAATATAGATAACATTTCTAAAACTATTACGATTCTTAACCAATTAGATGAAATAAAGAGGGATTTAAGGATAAAAGTCAAAAAACTAACTAATCAAGAAATGTTAGTTTTATCGACGATATACCAATTAGAAGATCAAGGTCACTTAGTTGATTATAATCTCTTATCTAATTACTTAAGTCTCACCCAAAGCTCAATAAGAGATTATGTACAAAGAATCTCTGTTAAAGGTATACCTTTACTAAAGGAAAAAGTTAATAATAAAAGGGTAATCCTTCATATTTCCGACGATTTTAGGAAATTAGCATCCCTTAATACCTTAATTAGCTTAAGAGATATATAACTCCGGTTAAACGAATAACTATACTCTTCTTTTACTTTAATTTTCCCTATTTTTCTCTATATTTTTCCCCAATTATTTCTTTACCCACTACTTTTTTATTTAAAACCTCCCTTTCCTACATTCCTCTTGTTTTTACCCACTAATTTTTCCCTCACTTTACCCTAATTTAGGTTAAATATGTTCCCTATAACTCACTTTACCTCTTTTATTTGTTTTAAGATAATATTTAATTAGTTTGAACTCTCACTTTCCAGTTTTTGAAAGCTATTTCACTCAATTTTACCTCTTTTTGAACCTTTTTTGTCTATTTGAACTCTCACTTTCGCCTTTTTGAGTAGTTTTTCCTTAGTTTCTTCAGGAATATATACTCTCTTTTTCCCATTTTTCTCTGTATATTCTTCTATTACACCCTCACTTTTCTGTTTTATACTATTTATTTGTCCTCTTATAGTTGATTTTGTTTTACCTAACATTGCAGCTAAATCTTCATAACTTAATTTTAAATCATTATTAACTAACAACCATATAATAGCCCTTTCAGTTACTGATAAGTTAGAAATACCATAAAAATTACCTGTTTGGACAGCTGTTTGGACAGCTGTTTGGACAGGTAAAACAGCTGTTTGTTTAATCTGAACAGCATGAGGTGTTTTAAACAGCTGTTTTGAAACACCTTCATTAACCATTTCTAAAACATCTTTTATCTGTTCTATTTCATCTTTAATGGACGATATATCTTGTTTAAGATCATTTACTTGGTTGTTTAAGGTATTATCTTGATTGTTTAAATGATTAACCCACTGCCCAAGTTTATCAATATCATTTTTAACATTAGAAAAAGAACCCTTGACTTCATCTTTTATCTGTTCTATATCCTTTTTATCAGACTTTTTAAAAAACCAGCTTAACATTTTCACTTTCAATTAACATTTATAGACGAAATATACTATTTAAATATTTCGTTTAGACACATAATTCGACACATAAAAATACCACCTTAAACACCCATATTTTTCTAAAATAAAATTTTAAACACCATAAAAAAACAGATAAACAGCTGTTTAAAACACCTTAAACACCAAGATAGCGACGATAAATTAAAGCATAATAATATTTAAATAAAACAGCTGTTTAAACACTATAATGGCCCGAATTCACATCTATCCTGAGATAGGCGAGCTTTTTTTGGGTTAAACTTGAAGACTCTTTTAACCCCAAATTACCCTTTAGAATAAATCTCTCCACAATTTTTCACCTGATTTTACTGAGAGTTTTACCTACCATTTTCATAGGTCAAGAGAGGATTTTGAAAGAGATAGAGCTTCTATCACAAGTATTTCAAGAATATGTCCAGAAGTTGCAGATCCAGGAAGTGCATTTTCACGAGGATATTTCCCAGATAGCTACTTATGTAATAATTAATTTACCTTATTTTAAAAGTTCGCACAATAAATACGAGAAAGATTTAAATAACATAAACACATAATATATCTAACATAAAAAAGAAGGAAATTAAATTAGGTGAACATCCTAATTTACCTGATCAGTTCAAAACTACCTTTGTATTAGTAGTTTAAGATTATCGAGCTGACTTGCCAATTAGTTCAAAAAAGCAAAAAAGAAGTAAAACAAAAAAGAGGAAAAATGGCAAAACTAACTGCATGGGTTGTAACTATCTTAGGTGTATTGCTATTGCTACCCTTAATAGGAGTTGATCAGTTAGGTACAGTTACTGATGGAATCCTTGGCTGGCTAATAGCAATTGGCGTCTTAGTGATAGGATTAACCAAACTAGCAAGAAACTATAAATTAATGAAAAAAAGATAGTTTAGTGAGAACTAACTTATTTATTTTAGAATTTATTTTAATTACTTAGATAGTTTCAAAAATCACCTTTTTCTTAAAGTTATATATTAAAAACAGCTAGACATGTGGATGATGAAGACCCCCAAAAAGATTTATTCTTAGACCATTCCGTAGTCATCCAGAAAATACATCTATTGAAAGACCTATTAGAGAATTACACTTTAGAGAATTATTATCCAAAATCTACTTATTCTACTAATTAATTATTAGCTAAAACTTTTAATCAAAGACAGAAACTTTTAGCATGTGTAAAAACCATATAAACACTTCACAAATGTTTAAATATCACATCCTTTTTAATAAAAATTCTATGCTCGTCCTGATAGACCTAAAGATAGAGATCTTATAATTAAAACAAAAGCAACTTGTGAAGATGCTCTTAAACTATTAAGAATTCAATAAAACATTTAATCAACGCTTAAAACTTCCTACATCTATGAAATTGTTCTATAGAGCACCTCTAAAACCGAATAAATACCCTAAACATTCGTACAAGATATAATGGGGGTAGTTCGCTTTTTAACAAAACGAACGTAACTATTACAAAGTTCGAACACAAATTTAAATATACGAACGAATTAAATATAATAATGGGTGATAAATGTTCTAATTGTGGTAAAGAGTGTATTAAACATGCAAAAGGGATGTGCACTACTTGTTATAAAAAGATTCATTGGAAGCCTAAAGAAAAAGAATGTAAAAGGTGTAAAAGAGTAATGCCTATTCATGCAAAAGATTTATGTGCGGGCTGTTACCAATTTACATTTCATCTTCAAAGAAACAAAGCTTGGACTCAAATGAGGAATTATGGTCTAAAAATGGAAGATTATAATAGAATAACAAGCAAGTGTAAAATTTGTGATTTTGATAAAGTAGTTGATTTACATCATCTAGATAGTAATCATAAGAATAATTCAGAAGATAATCTTATAGGATTATGCCCAAATCATCATAAAATGCTGCACGATTTTAGATATCGACAAGAAATGATTAATATATTAAGGGAAAAAGGTCATAATATCCCAGATGATCCAAGATTAGAGTTCAGAACCCTTTAATTTCACATGCAACAACTTTCAATCATTGCTAACATCTTTTAACATAGTAGGAGTAGTGTGTAAAAGAGGTAAAATTAGGGTAGTGTGGTGGGTAAAAGAAGTTATTTTTTATTATCTTTTTCATGTTTTACCTTTTCAATTATTTTTCTTCCTTTTTCACTCATGCAATTTTTACAAATAAAAACCATAGATGAACCCATTATTCCAAATCCTATAATGTTACGATTGGCTATATATCCATCATTTTCGTCGTACAGCTCATCACACTTATGGCATTGAAGCAGCTCTTGCTGGTTGTTTAACTGCAGTAGCTGTAGTTACAGTTAGCCAAGTAGTTATAGGCGGTCGACGATGAAAATTTATTTTGGGCTTTTATTTTCAGCCCTTTTTTCTTCATCAGCTCTAACAACCAAAAAACCTAAATAATCCTATTCTTTTTGGTTTTTATGGCTGAAATATGTGAAAAATGTGGAAAAATAATAAAAGATGACTTTGATAAATTTGTAATTGAAGGTGATAGTGATGAGAACATTTATTTTCATAGCAAGTGCTTTGATTTTGAGGAGTTTTATAAAGAATAAACCAAAATGAAAAAGAACAATTATTCATCAGTTTTATTTATAGTATTAACCCTTTTATTATTTGCAATTATACTACTTTTACCTGTGAAAATACTTTCAAATTATGTTCATGAAACTGGTCATATAACAGAAGCCAAAAAACAAAATATTTCTTTAACTATGGAAGTGTTTATACTTAACGAGCCATTATCTGTTTTAAAATTCGGGAGAGGTCAAGCAGTACCTTTTTCAGAAGAAGACTGTAACAAGTTTAATATTTTAACTAAAGAAGACAAAGTTAAGATAACTCATGCAGGAGTAAAATATGAGCTATTCCTTTTTATACCAATACTAATTATTTCTTTTATTATGGTTATTTTGTTAATTAAAAATAATAAACAAAATTCTATATTATTTTACTTGTTAGTTTCTATTATTATATTATCATTAATAATAATTTTAGTTACATTACATTTTAATGTATTTTCTTCAAATCCTCTAAATGACTGGAATAGATTTTACCTAGATTGTTCTAAAATATGATTATAGATTTTCCTAACCATTTCCTCACTCAAATTTTTATACCCACTCCCATTCCTCTATTTATGACCCAAGATAAACAAGAAAAGCAATTCTACCCTCCAACAAGACAAGCATGGAGAAAGTGGCTTGAGAAAAATCATCTTAAAGAAAGTAGAATTGCTGTTATTAGGTATAAAAAACACACAGGAAAAAATTCTCCTTCTCATCAAGAGCTAATGCATGAGGCCATATGTTTTGGATGGATTGATACAACAATCAAAAGATTAGACGATGGAAAATACACAATAAGATTTGCAAAAAGAACAGATAAAAGCAAATGGAGTGATAATACATTGAAGTATGGAAAGCAATTATTGAAAGAAGGTAAAATGTCTCCATTAGGAATCCAAAGATACAAGGAAGGTTTAGACAAGCCAACACATGATCATGGAATTCCTAAAAATCCAGATGTTCCAAATGATTTGAAAAAAGAGCTTGAAAGATTAAAACTTAAGGAAAGATTTGAAAAAATTACTCCCTCTTCAAGAAGAACTTACTTAAGATGGCTTTATAGAGCAAAGCTTCCAGAAACAAGAAAAAAGAGAATTAATTCAATAATTAATGATATTAGTAAAAAATAATTATTTTAATTTTTCTTAAAATACAAGCATATATATACTTGAGATGACTCTATAAATTAATAGAAGTTCTTTTTAATTGATAACTAATCAAATTTAAGACGTCTTATTGAAATACTCAAAGAGTTAATATTACTAAAATGGACAAAGAAGAAATGAGAAAAGAAATGGAGAAATTAGTACTTGCAAAGGTACTTGAAGAGAAAAGAATACTGAAAGACCGTTATTTAAAAGATAAATTTAACAATAAGGCTGATTAATTACTGGTAATTGACTATATTCTCCCTGAATTTTTATGCTTGAACATCTGCTTTGACTATTACGAAGAGCACAGAAAACATTTACAGTAAATACATCATAAGGCTCTGCATAACTTACTTCTCTATTGCCTGTTTTTGTATCATTTAATAGCATCTTAAATGCAATTCCAGGACAAGGATTTCCTGTAACTACAAAGTTTGCTTCTGACTCTAAGCTTGAGGAAAGAGAAATAGAAACATTATCTCTAGAAAATTTATAAGATGGATCATAAACAAGTATATTTCCATTTGATCCAAATCCTTGTTTATCTTTTATTTTAAGTTTAATAGTTGTTTTTCCAGTGTTAGTATAATCTGATGAAACACTTGCACCTGAAATAACATACTCTGCTTTTCCAGAAGAATTAGTATTATTTGTAGGACCTATTTTGATACAAGTACCATTTGAACATGCATAAGGGCAGTTATAATTTAAAGCACCAATTAAAATCCTTCTGCTGAATGGAGGTTTATAACAATATGTTTCCTGAAGCAGTTTTGGATTTATACTTGCAAGACATGAATCACCCTTTATTTTAGTTTGCCCATTAGAAATAAGAGTAACCACACCATAAGTATTAACATTTTTTCCACCGTCAGTATCTGTGCAGCTGGCAGCATTTCCCAAAATAAAATTTCCAGTTATTTTTCCAGATAGAACAGAAATATTTGTCTGTATAGATATGTAAATTAAAGCAATAAGTAATATACTAAGGATCGCAATAACCCATAATACCTTTACACCATCTTTCATTTATATTTAAGTTCTAAAGAATTTTTAAATCTTTGTTAATCTTCACCATTTCCATTTTTAGTATTATAAGGTTTCATAAATTATAAAATTCCAAACAATCCACCTAAAAATAAAGAAAATGTTGCATCACTTGTATTTCCATCAATATAATGAGATATAGCTACTACTGTTGATGCAGAAGAAACAAATGTTGCCATATAATTAAAACATATAGGCTGATAATTTGAACAATAATCTCTAAACCTTTCACCTAAACCTAAATTGTTTTGAGGATTTCTAGGATTTTTATTTCTTTCAGAATTCATTTTATTTTTCTCTTATAGTGTAAAGATATTCATCAACTGTCTGGGCATTTTCTTCAGGTAAAACTTGTACAACGATTCTTTCTACATGAGCTCTAGCTTGAGCAACGTCTAATTTTGATACACCATGAATTTTATAATATTCCATAGCTCTAACACCTAAACGATGCTGAACATGATCTGCTAAACTACCCTTCCTTTAACTCTTACTTCTGCAATTTCAAACCATTTTACAATATGCTCTAACTTCCATCTTTTACACTGAAACACATTGTATTTAAACTTTCTTCAATCTTGTTAGAAGTAATAATTTAATTTAAATACTAGTGGCCCTTATATTTTTTATGCCTTTGCACAGAAACATTGAGAAACTGAAAAACATAAAAAATATAAGACCGAAAGTTCCAAGTGAAGAAACTATTCAGTTATGGACAATAATTGGATTAATTATTTTATTTATTTTAGGAATAATTGTTTTAAACTCAGCCCACCTTCTAACTCCAGTACAATCATCTCCCAACGAAAATAAATCTATTTTAAGAAATTATGAAAGTTATAGTGTTTCAGAATGTTCCAGAGTTCAGATAGATTGTGCTTTAGGTTATGAAAAATTCAGTGATAAAACTGGTTGTGGTTGTGAAGCAGTAAACAGTAGAATTATTGGAAATAACATAACACTTTGTACAGAAAAACAGAAAAAAGTAACTGCTTGTACAACTCTCTATAAACCAGTCTGTGGATTTAAAACAGTAGAATGTATAAAAACACCATGCTATCCGGTTCCAGAAACTTATTCAAATCCATGCTCGGCATGTGCAGAAGCAAGAACCATTTTTTACATAGATGGTGAGTGTGCTAATTAAAAATAAAGGTAAATACTATTAAACAAAACTAATGCTCATGATGATGTTCATACTTTGAAACATCTTTTGGGTTAACATCAACAATTTTTATCCTAAATATAAGTGTCTTTCCAGCTAAAGGATGATTTAGGTCAATTACAAAACTATCTTTCTTAACATCAATTACTTTTACTGGAAACTGTCTTCCATCAGGAGTTCCAAGCATTAAAACAATTCCTTTTTCTAATTTGTCAGCTTCAGGAAACTGGCTTTTTGGTACTTCTTTTTCAAGTTCTTTTTTATAATTACCATAAGCATCGTCTTTTTTCAAAGTTATTTCTTTTTCTTCATTTTTATTCATGCCAATAACTGCATCATTAAATCCCTTTATTACATGTCCACTTCCAACTTTAAATATTAAATAATGAACATGATCTCCATGCCTAGAACTATCAAATACCTCCCCAGTTTCTAACTTCCCTTCATACTCTACAACAACTGTATCAGTATCTTTTATTTTCATAAAAAAGGCAAAGAAATAGCCTTTTTAATACTTTCCATTACTCTTTGTCGTCTTCTCTAAGAAACTCAAGAAGTTCGTCTTCGGCTTCATTTTTCTTGAATCCCATCTCAACACCATCTTTAAATTTCACTTTTACAACAACTTCTCTTACTTCATCACTTTGGTAAATCCAATTCCCTAGATGAGATAATGTCTCTCGAGTTATTTTTCCTTTTTCAGGTAACAATTTAAACACCTTCATTTTTATATTAATTCAACTAGAATTTGCTTTATATACACCATTATAGTCTAAAATATCCTTTATAATATCTGGATATAAAATTAATCTAAAAATTAATCATAAATAATTTCAGATTGATTTTTTAAAGAATCAATTAACTCACCAATTATTTTATTCTGTTTTTGTTGTTTAAGAAGGGTTTTAATTTGATCTTTAACATCAGTATAAGTTGCATTTTTTCCATTAGACTGCACTAAATTAAACAGTTGTTGGTTTTTATCAAAAAATTCTTTTGATTCTTGATCAGTTATTTCTAATTTTTTATTTTCAAAAAGCTGATCTGTTAGTTTTCCAAGAGAAATTTGTTCTACATACCCTTTAATTATAAAATCATAATCACTTTTTTTATTTAATCTAGATTTCAAATCTTCAATAGTTGCTCCTTGTTGTGAAAGATGTGTACTAAGTAAATATTCAGCTTCTTTAACGTCTGTTGTTATACCTCTTTTATTAGCTTCTTGTACTAATAATTCTCTAGATACTAATTGATCTATGATTTGTGTTTCGTTAACTACTCCTTGAGTTTGAGATTGAACAGCAGCTATTGCTTGATCTAATTGTTTCTGATCTATTTTAATGCCATTAACAGTTGCAATTGCTTTACTTGGCATTAAGTCTTTAATACTTGCCAAATTCAAATAAACAATAACTCCAAGGATTATTATAACAATTACAATAATTCCTATAATAACATTTTTTTTACTCAGAGTAACAAAATCTTTATTTGCCATACTATTTCTTATAACTTTATTATTTAAAGCTTTCTAAGGATAATTCCTTTTAATTATTACACACACTTAGTAGTTAATTTTTAATCATCCTTAAAATCAAACCTCTTAAAACTAACTTTATCAGAATTAATATCATTTAACAAATTTTTAATTTGTTTTTGAACATCATTTAATTTACTTTTTCCAGATTTAACCTCAACAAAATGTATAGCTTTAATATCTCTTTCATCAAGACCCTCAAAAACAATATAATCAATAGGATCCCCTAAAAATTTACACTCACTTGCCTTGTAAGGAAAACCTTCTAAAAAAGGGGCAAACACTTCAGAAACTTTACCCTTTATGTTAACTCTTTGCCTTTCAGCAATGTCTCTCCTTATTTTATTCATTTGAGATTGCCATTCAATTTCTTTTTCATAACTTCCTTTTTGCCTTCCAATTTTATAAGCTAACCATACAAAAATCCCAAGTATAATAATTCCGATAATTAAAGTAATATTTATTAGGTCCATAAAAATAAAGTAATTAATAAGTATATAATTTTTGTTAATTATTCTTACCTATAATTTTATAAATAAGTTCGCACAATATTTAATAAATAAAAGAGGGTGAATGAAAACTTTAATTTGTGGATTTGATGATTCAAATCACGCTGGTGATAGAAAAGGAGATATAATAACAGGAGTATTTTCAGACAACCCTGGAGATGCAAATGTTGTTAGATTTAAAAATAGAAGAGATAGAGAATTTTTCAGAAACTGGTTTGCAAATAATTTTGGCAATAAAGATTATAGATTTGCAGCATTGCACGACGACGAGTTAAGAAGAATTCAACCAAATCTCCCTTTAGTAGCTCCTTCTTTAATTGATAATTATTTGTCATCAACTAGATTAGGATTTAATAAAATACAAATTTATTTTGATGGAATACTTAAGAAATGGCATAAAGAATTCCTTCGAGATGTTTATACTGGAAGGTTTAAAGAAATAACAATTGATAATTTTGTTAAAAGACAAAACATTCATCAATGCCCAACAGTTGTTTATATTGCAGATATCTTAGCTCATGATATTTATTCTTTAAGTTATGGTGAAGTTATTGATCATGGTAAAAGGGTTATGGTTGATGAAGGAAGATTGTTAAAAATGATTGGAGGAAGGAATGAATAAAGAAGAATTTCTTGAAAAAATAAGAGTTGAACTAAAAATATCAAAAAATTCAGATTATACTATTAGGAACTATCTTAAAGCCAATAAGATTCTACTTGATTTTACTAAAAAAAACCCAGATCAGATTACTGAAGATGATATAAAATTATTTATGTCAGAAAAAATCTCTGATAAAGCTTCAACTTCAGTTATATTATTTCTATCAGCAGTAAGGTATGCTTATTTAAATATACTAAAAAAAGATCCGACAATTGGCATAAAAAGGCCAAAAAGGGAAAAAAGAATACCTTCTGTTTTAACAAAAGATGAAGTTAAAAAAATTCTAGATGCCTGTGAAACAAAAAAAAGTAGGCTAATGCTCTCTCTTTTATATGCAACTGGGATGAGAGTTTCTGAAATAACACATCTAAAAGTAAATAATTTTCAGTTTGAAGAAAAAACAGGACATATTAAACAAGCTAAAGGTAAAAAAGATAGAATTTTTAATATCCCTATTTTTCTTGAAGATGATCTTAAGAATTATATAACTGAAAATAAAAAACAAGATACTGATTTTGTTTTTTCAGGATTAAATGGAAAATTAACTGAAAGAAATATCCAAAAGATTGTACAAGGTATAGTTAAAAAAACAGGAATAAAAAAACAAGTTCACCCACATACATTAAGACATAGTTTTGCAACTCATTTGCTTGAACAAGGAATAGATATAAGAAAAATACAAGAACTTTTAGGACATAGTGATTTATCTACAACTCAAATTTATACTCACATCTCAAGCGAAGAACTAAAAAAAATACCCTCCCCTTTAGATTCTCTTATGAAGAAAAATGAAGACTAAAATTTGCAGATTCTGTTATATTTAAATTATCTACTAAACCAGCATTTATTTCAAGCACATATTTTGATTTATTTTTTGGAGAGTAAATAGTGCAAGTATTCTCTTTGCATGGTTGAACATTTTGTTTTATTTCCACAATAGAACTATTTTCATTTGCCCATATAATATCTAAAGGAATTAAAGTGTTTTTCATCCAAAAACTCCAAATGTCCTCTTTTGGGAATATAAAAAGCATACCACTGTCTTTATCTAAGAATTCGCGATTCATTAAACCTTTCACCCTTTCACGATTAGTTTCTGCAATTTCAACATTAAAACAATTATCATTAATACATGCTACTTGACCCTTCATTTCAACATTTTTCCCATTTTTAAAATTAGAATTATAAAATATGACAAAAACTATTACTAATACAACAAAAAATAAAACTATAAAGAAGTGCTTACCTAAAGAATTTTTTTGATTGTTCATCAAAACCAAGATAATACTCTATTACAACAAATATTACTAACCAAATAATTCCTGAGATTACCCTTCCTCCAAAAAGAGAAATTACTGATTTTACAATTCCCAAAGCAACAAATAATATTGCTAAGACCTTAGCCCATTGTTTTCTACCAATCAAACCTCTCCCAATAAATATATATAAAACTCCTAGAGCAATTAGAACAATTCCAGCTCCTGCAAACAAAACAGGAAGTATTGATATTAAATTGCTTACTTCATCAACACTTATCTGGACACTTGGGTTAGCTTGTGTTATTTTTTGAACTATATCTTCAGGAGTTCCTAAAGAACTCATTAAACTCGGAGCCATTAACCCTGCAATAACAAAAAATATTCCAAATGCTATTCCTAATGCACCAACAACATAAAATAAGATAGAAATTATTTTGACGCTTAATGGTACATTATCAAAAGTTCTTTTTGGGCTATTGCTTCTAACCGAACTTTTACTAGAAACTTTCCTAATAGGTTTAGCTTTTTTCACCCTCTTTTTAACCATTATATGAAATAGAAGATTTACTTTTTAAATGTTATCTTTCCATTTACATCCAATACTATTTTTAATTGCATAACTTTCAGCATTTACAACTTCATTTTTATATCTGGAATCTTGATCAAACCTTGCAACACAATATCCTTTTTCAACTAAAATTTTGTTGAAATTTTCTCCATTAATAAAAATCCATCTTAATTCTCTATTATACCTATCCTTATCTTCATTTTCAGATTTTAACTCAACCTTTTTATTCAAAAGGCTAAAGTCTGTGAAATTTTTAGCTTCAGCATAACACCCCCTTCCTTTTTCATCACAATCAATTCCTAAAAACCTTACAATTTCACCACCTTCTACAATGATCGTGTCCCCATCAGTTATTTTTGTCACTATTCTTTCTTCATTTTCTTCAGGAGAATAATAATTTATTAAATATAACCCAATAAAAAGAGATATCAAAATAATTATTTCAAGAATTCTCAAATATTTTTTTTCAATCATCACTTAATATAACTTAACATACTTTATAATTTTACCTCAAGGATTGTTATTTTTATATAATCTCATGACTCTTTAAGGTAATAATCCTATAAAACATTTGGGAAAATTTTATATAGCATTATTGTTTTCATAGCAGATGCAAAAAGAGACTAGAGAGTATGTTATAAATATAGATAAAGTACATAAAAATATTCTTAATCCAGAGCATTTTCATAGTTTATTTAGTAAAAAAAATCTTACTATTGGACAAAAAGCAGCAGACATTTTAACAAAATTTGCTGGAAGCTGGACATTTATTATTATTTTTGGATTAATTCTAATTTTATGGGTAATAACAAATGGATATTTTTTAATAAAATGGTATCAAGGAGCCTTTGACCCTTACCCATTCATTTTATTAAATTTATTTTTATCATGCCTTGCCGCGATTCAAGCCCCAATAATATTAATGTCTCAGAATAGGGAGGGTGAAAGAGACAGAATACGTATGCACTATGATTATGCTGTTAACCGAAAAGCTGAAAAAGAAATAAGAGAGCTTCAAAAAGATATTTCTGATATAAAAAGGAAGATGAATGTGAAGTAGGTGAACGCCCCCACCACGATTACTTAACATCAAGAACTCTTAGTTCTTGAGTGCGCTCAAGAATTAGTAAATTCTTGACGTCCTAAGGATTAACTCCCAAACTTTTTCGTCACGATATAAATAAATAGCGTTTTGTGATAATTATTTTAAGATTACTTATCATAAATATTTTTACGATGTCCAACCTTTAAAATTATTATTGCTTCTTTCTCTCTAATAATGTCAGCTATAACTCTCCAATCACCAATTCTTAGTTTAAACCCTGACATTTCAACTAATTTTTCAAAAAATCTAAAAGGATCTTCCTTACATTCTTGAAGTTTATTCAGTTTGTACATTTTATAAGCCGAGTATTTTCTTTGCCTCTGCTTCTGTATAGAATTCTCCTTTCTTAACTCTTTCTCTAGCTTCTTTGATTTCTTTAATTGTTTTTTGGCTTAACTTTGGTTCTTTTTCTGACAACTTCGCTAGATATATCAATTTCCTTACAAGCTCGTCATAGCTCTCGCTCTTATATTGACGAAATTGGTCTAGTTCTTCTTTAGTATTGGGATTTATTCTTATTGTTGTTTCCATATACAATTGTATACGTATGTATATTTAAAGGTTTTGATTAAGACTTTTATGATTAACTCCTCAATTTTTTCCTCGTGATACGATAAATTAGAAAAAATCTTAGATTACTTACCAGCAATTAATTCCAATACATTCATCATATCGACACGATAAATAGTATCATAATTTCTATTTGCCTATGGTTTTGGAATATTAGCTACTTCTATCACGGGAGTATTTGCTGGCAGTTCATACAAGTCTTTTACGGCTGTTAATCCATCAGATCTTGCGGATTCTAGACCTTCAACTGTGAATGGATAAGTCTGACCCAAAACTGCAAGCCTATTGGTTCCAGTTCGGTCTCTTAAATCTATGAATACATACAGCAATACCTTCTTCTTCAGAACCCAGAGCTTGAGGAGAACAATATCTTATAAAGAAGTCTAACTTTGCCCTTTCTCTATCGGTCGAACTAAATTTCATATCTAATTTTCCAAGTTCAACTTCTAATTTTGTTACCATAATTATTCTATTTCCTAATAATTTTTAAATGTTTCTATTGTTATGACTTAATAGTAACTACTAAAATGGTAAAAGATGGTTCAACTCCTCTCCGAAGCACCTTACCTTTTAGTCATATGCTGTGATGGAGCGTTGCACCATAAACCTCGTTAGTTATTCGGTTTATGTAGGAGATTTAATCCTAAGGATAAATCCCCCCCACGAGATAATTTACTAATAAATTTAGAAATAATTATCTATACGATTTCTGCCTTTTTGCTCTGGCCTTAGAATCACCAGGTTTGTAAGCTTCCTTTCTTCTTGTGTCTGCAACTAGTAAATATTTATCATATTCACTCATAGCTTTTTTTAATTTTTCAGACTTTGATTTTTTAACAAGTGCTCTTGCAATTGCCAATCTTGAAGCTTCAATTCTAGATTCATTTCCACCACCACTAACTTTAACATGGATATCATATTTTATATCTCCCAGAATATTTTTTGCAATCCTAATAGGCTCTTCAATACTTAACTTATGAAACCTATGAAGAATTGTATATGGAACTTTGTTTATAGTTATAATACCATTACCATCTTTTATATGAGCTTTTGCTATGCTTGTTTTTCTTTTCCCGCTAACTATTATTAAATCTGATTTTACCATTTTATTTTAAGAGTCTACAAAGTTCTTTTAGTGTGATGTACTTACCATGTTTTTCTTTTCCCGCTATAATCTTTTTTGATTCTTTGTATTTTTCAGGTATTTCATTGTAGCATATTACTCTTTTTAATGCATCTAAACCTCTTCCTTGTTTATGACTTACCATTCCTCTTACTACTCTTTTAAGTATCCTTTCAGGAGTCCTAGATATTTTTGGACCCTTTTGGCTAGACCCTCCCTTTTTGAATAATTCAGAGTATTTTCGGAAAATGTCTTCTTTTCTTCCAGTTATAATAACCTCATTTGAATTAATTATGATAACATCTTTTCCAAGTAAAGCTTGTTTTGCAACATAACTTGCTAGTCTCCCCATAACTGCATTTTTTCCATCAATTAAAACTTCCATTTATACTTTCTCCACTAAAATTTTAATATTCTTTGCTTCAGGATTTTTCTTCATTTCCTCATCAATATGTAAAGCTTCAATCTTTGATTTTTTCAATTTTTCTTTTGCATTTTCTGAATAATAAAGTGCAATTATCTTCACCTTTTTATCTATATTACCTATACCAAGAACTTTTCCAGGTATTAACACATTCTCCCCATCTTTACACTGAGCAGAAATTTCGTCTAAATTTAATGATATTTTTTTTCTTCTTGGTCTTGAAATTATATGAGAAATTTTTACCCAAGCTTCACTTTTTTTTGAATTAATTATAGTTTTAACTAAATCTGGATTTGTTTTTCTTCTTAACTTTCTTTCAATTTTTGTTTTGTTCATTTTTTCTTCGTCTTTTTGTGAACCTTTTCTAAACCAGAAGAATCAAAAGATTCTTTGCGCACTAAGTTCTTATGAACTTTAGTGGGTTCATTTTGAAACCTTTTTCTAAAAGGTTTATGTGCGGGAGAAAGGATTTGAACCTTCGCAGGCACTAAGCCATCACGGCCTTAACGTGACCCATTTGACCACTCTGGCACTCCCGCTGATTTATTTCAGTGCTTTTAACACTTCTTTAAGGTTTCGGTCAAATGCCTTTACAGCTTCTTGGAGAATATCACTAGGTTTCATTTGTCCCCAAGATTCAACAAAAAAAACTATGTCATCTCCTTGGGCAGCTTCAAATATTTTATTTTCTTTGTCAAATGATTCAATATAATCTTCATCATGAAATGAAGTGAATGTTTCTCCAGCCTTTATATTCTTAGGTTGAGTAATTAAAAAACTTTTCATCTTCTCAATTAAACTCTGTGCTTTCTGAGCATCTTTTATTTTAACATTAGTAGTATTTCTATAATAAGCATATCCAGGAGCAAATTTCGCATGTTCTTTTCCTTTCCCTAAACGCACATAAGCTACAAGTTCTATTTCTTGATCTTTATCAAGTTTAACAATTGGTGTGTCTGGGTGTACTGCTTTACCATCACCTTTAAGTTCTTTAGCATAAACAGTACATGGCCCTGTTGCTTTCAAAGATAGTTTTATTTCAGATTTCATGCTAGTTTTACTATCAGATTTAACTTCATCTAATTTTCTGTTGCTTATTATTGGGATTAATCCAAGTCTATGAGCAATTATTTCATCATATAATGCAGAATCATTTTTGTAAAATTCTATTTCATCAATTGCAACATTTGGGATTTCATTAATACTTCTTCTCAAAGCATTAGCTAAACTTTCATTACCATCTATTAAAATTCCTATTCTATTATCCTTTTTTTCTACTATTTTCATTTTATACTTAATTTTGTTTAACTTTTAAAGGTTTACCGTTCGTTTTGGAAACCTTTTTCTAAAAGGTTTATTATACTCTCCTTCCTCTCCTTCCTCCAGCTTTCTTTGGTCCACCTCTAGGAACTCGAGTAACATCACTAATACTAATTATATTAAATCCATCTTTTGAAAGAGTTTTCACAACAGTGTTTGCTCCAGGACCAACTCCTTGACCACCTGTTTGGCCTCTCATCCTAATATAAAGATTATTTATACCATGCTCTTTAATTTCTTCTTCTATTTTTTTAGTGATAAACATTGCAGTTGTTGGATTTGCTTTAAGACGATCTTGCTTTGTAACCATCCCACCTGAAATTCTAGAGATTGTATTTCCAGATAAATCAGTTATATGCACTATAGTATTATTAAAAGAAGCATAAATGTAGGCTATCGCAGCATCTTCTTTTTGATCTTTAGCCATTATTCACTTACCTCCATAACTTCAACTTTAGCTACAAGTTTTTTAGCATTTTTTAAAACAGTAATATTACTTTCTTCAGTCACATTAACATGATAAGAAGGAATATTTATTATTTGATTACCTACTGCGATTTTTTTATGAGTTATTAATTGTCTAGCTCCGTTAGGAGTTGTTGCCAAACCCCTTTTTATTATTATTGTTTGAAGTCTTCTTCTTAAGATATCTTCTTCTGTTAAAGATAAAACTTCAACAGAATTTTTTACCTTATATCCCATATTATTAAGCTTCGAAACAAAATCAGCCTTATTTTCTTCAGAACTATGTATCATTTTTTTAGCAGCATCTCTTATAATTTTTAATTTTTCTTTTGCTCTCCAAATTTCTTCTTTATTTTTTAATCCATATCTTGCTACAATGACATTTTCTTCTTTAATCCTTTGAGAGTCAAAAGCTTTTCTTGGTCTGCTAAATAACTTATGTTTTCTTATCATTTTTTCCTAACTCCAACTACTTTATTTTTCCCACCTTTTCTAAAGTGGCTTTTTGTTCTCTGCCCCCTTGTAGGCTGACCTAAAGCATGTCTTGAACCTCTGTAAGATCTTATCTTTTTAAGTCTTTTAATATCAAACTCCTTCCTCAAATCAAGTTCAGTTGTTATAAGATGTTTATCAGCCCCAGTATCTATGTCTAGTCTTCTATTCATCATAAACTTAGGTACTTGAGGATTCTTAACAATCTCTGATATCATACCTAACTCTTTTACATCAAGATCTTGTATCCTCTTTCTTTTATCTATTTTCAGTTTATAACATATTGTATTTGACATTGAAAATGAAACTCCCTTTATTTTTGTTAAACCTGCATAAACATTTCTTTTACCAGGTATATCTGTTTGAAGTATTCTAACTATAGTTTCAGTCTTATCTTCTTTCCTCATGGGCTTTTTTTCCATCTGTTCTGTTTTATTTTCCATTTAAATTACAAAAAGTTTATTTCTCTCCTTTCCAGTTATTTCTTCAATTATTCTTTTTACTATTGCACTTTTAGGATCTGGTAAACTTGTTATTCTTTCTTTCATTTCTTCAAATGATTCGAATTTCTTTTTCTCTCTTGCTCCAAGTATCTCTCTCATATGTTTCTTCCCATATCCTGGTAGTAGTTCTATTTGGTGCATTCTAGTATTTATTGCTGTTGAGTTATTAAAGAATTCAACAAATTCTTTTTCTCTCCCTGTAACAACATTTTCTATAAACTCATTCAACTGGGATTTTGCATTTTCAGTTAATTTATCTGCAGGCAGCCTGCCGAAAATGTAGTATATTTTATCTCTCTTACCTTCACCTATATAAACTTTTTCCATTATCTGAAGAGTTGTACCTTTTCTAGGAATAAGTTGTAATAGTGTAAAGTTAGTTTCTCCTATAGCCTGAGCTAAAGGCATCATTTTTCCTTCCAAAGGATATCCGTATGGAAGATAGTCTAGTATTATTGCATATTCTTCTTTGCTTGCCATTTTCACTTATACTTTGCGACAATATCAGCAATTTGTTTAATTTCATTTTCATCTAAGCTTATATCTGAAAATATTTTGTTTAAGTCAGAAGCATCTTCAGGAAGGATGTCAATTATTTTTATAATATCCTCTGGTTTAATTTTATGGTTTTCTAGACCTTCTAACTCTTTCTTTAACTCACCCACTTCTTTTACTTTTAGTTTTATAAACTTTCCAAAATACGGCTCTATTTCTTTACTTCCATCATTAGCTTTCACTAGTTGTTGTGCTTCTACTAATGTTAGTGCTTTCATTTCTTTTATCATTTTATCTTCTTTAAGTGAACAGGATGAACTATAAATGTCTTTTCTTTGTTAAATTCTTTTATTTTTATAACATAACTTGATCCTCTTTTATCAACAATTTCACCAGTTCTTCCATGCACTCTTTTATGGAAATTTGATGGCACTGACTGTTCTTTCTTAATTGCCACTTTATCTCCTTTACTTAGCTCTTTAAAGTATTCACTAAATTTAATCTTACCTCTCTGACGTACAGGTTTCTTTTTGCTTGCCATATTACAATTTATCTAAAAATAAGTCGTTTAAAAGCCTTTTTATATCTTTTCAATGCTAGAAAAGTGAGAAGTTTAGATATCTCCTCTATCTCGTGCCTGTTCCATGTTTTTAACAATGGTCTTAAACATTTTATGACCCCAAACTCCAACTCCACAAGAGTCGCAGAAGTCTATTACAGAATCATCTGAAATTTCATTCCGGCAGTATATACACTTTTTCGCCACTTTTCCTCTTTTATTATTTAATTACCCAATCTAGTTTTTAAACTTATTTATAATAATTTGTTAATATTAAATGCCTGAAGAGATAATCCCATCAGATAATAATTTGGAGGAAAGATTAAAAACAAGAGCAGAACAACATTGAAAAATAAAAGAAGCTCTTGATTCCTTACCTAAATGCCCATTTTTTGAAATGGCAACAAAATATAAGGAGTTTCATAGGTATTATAGTGGATATTATCCTTTCCGTTCATCCGATTATTAATTAATTTAAAATGTCAGATAAATTTTATAGAGATGGTAATGTAGAAGAAATATGGAGAATAGCTAGTGAAATTCCAAGAAGTGCTTATCTTGATGCAATAGATAATGCAAGAAAACATAGACATGATTTTGAAGGTACTCTTGATTCAGGAGTTATTTTAAGAGATGTTTATTCTGGTAGAATGGTAGTAAGATAAATTTATATATTCATTTAGGTTTTTTTATAAATGAGTAAGAATGTTAATACTTATCTAATAATCTCAGGATTATTAATTTTATTTATATGGATAATAGCCATACTTATTTTGGAGCAATCATCTATTGAAAGTATCTTTGATGATAAAGATTTTTTGCTTATAATTCCAGGAATTATACCATTAATTGGCTCAGTAATTTTATTTACAGGCATATCAAATTTCCTTAAATGGAATAAATGGAATAAAATATTATTTGTAATTATTTCTAGCATTATTGTTACAATATTGACTTATGGATTGTACATTTTGACTCATTGTTTATTAGGAAGAGCTTGTCCTTAATTATTCATACCGTATAGCATCAACAGCACTAACCTTAGATGCATTCCATGCAGGCCACAGCCCAGATATAGCTCCTGTTAAGAATGCAAATGCTAAACATCCAATTATTAAATATAAAGGAGCAGCTGCCTGTAATAATTTAGTTCCTAATTGTTGAACAGCAATATATTCTATTAATTTTGAAACTCCAAAACCAAAGATAACCCCCATAACTCCTCCAACTAATCCTAATAATCCAGATTCAATTAAAAATATAGAAAGTATATCTTTATTTTGAGCACCAATCGCTTTCATAATTCCGATTTCTTTATATCTTTCTAAAACACTTGTATACATAGTATTTGTAATATTAATTGCCCCAACAATAAGAGAAATAGCAGCAACCCCAAATAAAAATAAAGTTATTACTGAAAGAACTGTTTGAAATGTTGCTAATAATTCTTCAGGAGTTAAAATAGTAAAATCTTGAGTTTTATCATCTACATTTCTAAATCTTTGTAATTTTCTTTCAACACTATTTGCAATATCATTTATATTTTCACCATCATTTATTTGAACAACAATTGTATCTACCCTATCTCCAGACCCAAATAATTCTTCAAAATCATCAGATAGCATTATTATGTTTCTGTCATCATCAGGATTACCAATAAGTGCAAATATACCCTGAACTTCAAATTCTTTTCCATTTATTAAGAATTTATCTCCAGCTTTTACTGGTTTGCTGAATATATTTTTTGTTTTATAGTGGTTACCAATAACAATTTTACCAATATCTCCCTTTCCTATGTTTTTACCTTCTTCAACTTCTAAAGATCCTGAAGAAGTATAAAGTTTCATACCATCAGGAGGAATTCCAGCTACAATAAAAAATCTTTTTTCTTTGTTAAATTCAATTTCACCATTTCCAATAGTGATATAAGTGGCTTCTTTTACTCCAGATGTTCTTTCAACTATTTTCAGATCATCTTTAGTTAATTGAACTGAAGCTCCTGCTTGTGGAGGTCCTAGTTGTCCTTTAGGTTGAATAAAAAATTTGTCTCCTCCAAGTATTTCAAACTGTTCTGTTACTGCGTTTTGTAAACCTATAGATAAACTTATCAAAATAAAAATAATTGCAACAGAAATAATTATTCCAACCATAGTTAGCCAGCTTCTTAATCTTCTTTTCCTCAAATTTTTCAAAGCTAAATTAAATGAATCTTGAATCATCTTCTCAAAGCCTCCACTGGCCTTAATTTGCTAGCTTGCATTGCAGGTAATAATCCTGACGCTATTCCAATAATTAGAGAAAAAGCAATTGCACCAAATAATAATGGATATGAAATTGTAACTTTAATTCCACTACCTCCTAAAAAACCACCTGCAATTTTACTAACACTAAAAGCTAATCCTAGACCAATTAAACTACCTATAACTCCTCCAACTAATCCTAATAATCCAGATTCAATTAAAAATATAGAAAGTATATCTTTATTTTGAGCACCAATTGCTTTCATAATTCCAATTTCTCTCGTCCTCTCTAAAACACCAGTATACATAGTATTCATAATTCCAATTCCTCCAACTAATAAAGAAACAGCTGCTATCCCAATTACAATCATATTAACTATTGTGAGAATACTATTTATACTACCTAAACTCTGTATTGGAGTTTGAACACTAAAATCTTCTTCACCTATTTTTTCATGCCTATCTTTTCTTATCTTAAATTCTATTTCATCAGCAACATCACTTATTTTATTCTTATCCTCAACTTGAGCAACAATTAAATCAACTTCATTATTTATTTTAAGAAGATCTTTCATGTCATCATTTAACATTATTATTGCGCTATTAACTGTGAAAGTACCTGCCTTTTCTAAAATTCCAATAACTTCAAATTCTTTCCCATTTATTGTTATTGTAGTACCTGCTCTTATTGGCTTGCCAAATGAATCTTTAAGAAAATCATTACCCAGAATAACTTTTCCCCCATCATTTGAATTTAGCAACCTACCTTCTTCTACCCCAATATTTAAAGAATCATAAACAAATTTCATTTTGTCAGATTCTTCTGGTAAATCTGCAATATATTTGAATTGCCTTTGTTTATTATAATCAACATTAACAACCCTAATTAATCTAGGAACAACAAGTTTTACTCCATTAACAGATTCAACAATATTTACATCATGGTCTGTCAATTTTTTTACAGATGTGCTTCCTGGAGGTCCAAAGCCTGTTCCTGCATTCTGGATTGTTAGAACATCAACAGATAATGATGAAAACTGGCCAGTTATAGTCTCTTGTAAACCACTTCCTAAAGAAATAAGTGAAACAACAGCTGCTATCCCTATAAATATTCCAAGCATAGTTAGCCAGCTTCTTAATCCTCTATGTCTTAAATTTCCAAAAGCTAGAATAAAGTAATCTTTAATCATGGACATTTATATTGCTAATAATTTATAATTCTATGCAATTATTTCTTGTTATTTTTCTTTAGCCTTTTTCTTATAAATCTATAGATTAAAATTAAAACAATTAAAACAATTACAACCCCAACATACAACGGAATTTTACTAGTTTGAATTACACCCAGGCTAATTGCCTCTTCTCTAGAATATACTTTTATAGGCATATTAATATTTTCAATTTTGTCATTATTATTAAAATCTTTATATTCAATAATTCCAGTTAGTCTAGGTTTATTTTCATTAAATATAACATCATAGCTAGATGTTTCAAAATCATCACTACCTATATTCCCGATATAATCACTTGAACCAGATAATAATGCATAACCATCTGGATAAATTTTAACATTTACAAATTTTATTTCTCCAAAACCAGAATTTACTATTTTTAGTGTTATTTTACCTTTTTGTCCAATTACATTATTTTCTAGTTCTGTGCTTATTTTTAGTTCAGTATCTGCATTAACTACTATTCCTATGCTACCTTGTTTAGCTATTTTTTCATCATTACTATTAGTATAACTCAATTCATATGGTATATTATAATTTCCAGGAGCAATATCTTGTGATGATTTGATAACAAAACTAAGAATTCTTTCTTTATCCTCCTTTATTTTATTTACACTTCTTTCACTTCCACTTGTAGGTATAAATGGAAGATTTGAAAATAACAAATTTAATGATACATCTTGTGCATCTTCATTAATAGTATTTTCAATTGTGAGATCTAAATTTGTTTCTTCCCCTGGAAAAATTTTTCCCTGATTAACATTGCTAACTACCATAGCAGAAGCTAAACTCATACAAACTAATAACAAAACTATAGTTGAAATTAATTTATTTATCATTGGCCAACAAAAAATAAGAGTTATATAAGTTTTATTATAATGATAATTTTATTACTTTTGTTTGATGACTTTCCATTTACCAGAAACTTTTTTAGTAACTTTTTCTATTTTACCATCTTTTAACCAGTAAACTGTTTTAGCATGTGTCATTGCCAATTCAGGATCATGGGTAACAATTATTATTGTTCTTCCTTCTTTGTTTAACTTTTGTAAAAATTCAATAACAATTTCTCCAGTTTTTGTATCAAGATTTCCAGTTGGTTCATCAGCAAGAATTATATCCGGATTATTTGCTAATGCTCTTGCAATAGCAACTCTTTGCTGCTGCCCACCCGATAACTGATTAGGATAGTGATCCATTCTATCTTTTAACCCAACTTTTTCCAAAACTTTTTCTGCCTTTTTTATTCTTTTTTCTTTATCAACTCCTTGAAACATCATCGGCAAAGTTACATTTTCTAAAGCAGTTAAATTAGGTATTAAATTAAAACTTTGAAAAATAAAACCTATTTTTTGACCTCTTATTTGTGCTAGTTCTGATTCAGAAAGTTGTTCTATATTTATTCCATCAAGAAATATATCTCCTTTAGTTGCTAAATCTAAACTACCTGTAAGGTTCATTCCAGTACTTTTTCCAGAACCAGAAGGACCCATGATGGCAACAAAATCCCCTTTTTCAATTATTATATTAATATCATC
>JAGVWM010000036.1 GCA_018304325.1 Candidatus Pacearchaeota archaeon | reverse complement strand
TATTTTTAATTTATTATTCATTTTGACCTTTTCTTTTTAATTTTTATCTATTAGTATAAATTACATTCTCCTAATAAATTATTTTTTGTGTCTATTATATCTGATTGAACTTCAATTATTTTCAAGTCATTTAGCCCTTTATAGCTTTCAGAAAGTTTAGACAGCAAAAGAGTATCAGGCTGTAATCCAGTGTTGCATCTATTTGCAGAAAGCCTCGATTTTTCAGAATAAACTTCACTTACATATCCTAATTTCCTAACTAGCCTTTTAACATTGCACTGATAATTTTCAGGAGAGGAAAATATCGCCCCGTATAACAAACCACTAGTATAATACAACTGAGTATTATTTTTTTCAACGATACCATTCTTATAAAAATCACCTTTACATTCCTGGCCAGTACAGGTTCCTTTAACATTAATATCACATCCATTACTCTGAAAACAAACACTTACACTATCTCTTTCACATTGGCTTGGAGAATTAGTAATGTTTATAGGTAATATATCTCCTTTCAAAGCTTCAAGCTCTTTTTTTATTTTTTCAGGAGTGTTTACAAAACAATATTTTTGATTAAAAGCAGACATTACATCAGCTACTTTATATGGCATTTCAAAAGGAGTAACTATAAAATAAACTGTTCTACCCTGAATTACATTTTCAGCAAATAAATACTGGTTTTCTATATTAACATCTCCTCCTGGTTCAGACCAGTCTTTAAAAGAACTTTTCTCTGATAACTGTATCCTATTTTCTCCAAAACCACCTTTTTCAGAATTACATGTCACATAAACCCTAGTATCTTTTATTAATTCAATTTTTTCAGATTTAGAATCTTCAAAACTAGTTCCTAAAGGATTTAAAATATTTCTTAAATCAGCAGCTGTTTTAGTATTTATTTCATATTCATTACTGCCTATAAGTTTTGTAGCAGTATAAATTGCAAGAAAAATAATAATTGCACCTACCACTATTGAAAATAACCATACAAATGAAAATTCAAACCCCCTTTTATTCATTTTACCTTTTTTATTTAACATCAAGTAACATTAACTAAACTTTCTCCTATATCTTTTGAAAGAGTTATTTCAACAAAACCACTATCTGTAGGAATACAATAAGGATTCATTTTTAAAATCATATTAATATTTTTTATTTCTGCTGATTCTAGATTAGAGGCTCTTGTAGGATAAAAATAAAGATTAGCTTCAGAACTACCAATTTTTTTTAATTCTTTTCCAATGTCCTGAAATCCACCGCTTATTGTTTTATCTCTATCATAAAAACACACATAAGTTATTTTCTCATTAATTTTCCTCTCAAATTTGTAATTAGTCTCTCCTTGAGAACTCCTCCAGATTCTATCAACTTCTGTTTGTAAATCTCTTATTATTATACCTTCATCAATTGATTTTTTTTGATCAAGAAATGCTTTTATTGCAAAAAAGGCAACAGCTAAAAAAACAGCTATTAATATTAAAGAAAATATCATTCCAAAAGAAATATCAATCTGACCTTTAGAATTATTACTACCAACCTTTATTTTTTTCATCTATAAAAAAACAAAAAAGAATTATTAAACCTTTCTTATTCTGCATATTCTATAATTATTTATACCTAAACTTTTTAATTATAAAATGGAAAAGAATACTTCAGGTAAATTTAGATTAATAGCTATAAATATTATTAGGTTATTGCTAGTTGCAGCATTTTTAGGTGCTTTGTCATCTCACAGAGAATTAGTTATACTGTTCTCAATTGTAGGGTTAGCAGCAACCTTTTTCCCGTTTATAATGTCAAAATTGTTTGATATTAAAATTTCGAAGTTATATGAAATAATTATTGTCATGTTTCTTTACGGATCTTTATTTTTAGGTGAAATAAGAGGGTTATTTGTAGAATTATGGTGGTGGGATATTTTACTTAACATATCAGCATCAATACTTTTAGGTTTTGTAGGCTTTAGTGTTATTTATACATTTTATAAAGATAAAGAAATAAGAGCAAATCCTGTTATAATTTCATTCTTATCATTTTGTTTTACAATTGCAATGGGTTCTTTATGGGAAGTAGTTGAGTTTTCACTAGATTACTTTTTAGGTTTTCATCTTCAAAAAAGTATAATGGACACTATGCTTGATATAATTTCGAACTCTTTTGGTGCATTAATAATTGCAATTTTTGGATATTATTATATGAAAGATGGAGGAGTTAAAGTGGTGAGTGAATTTATAGTTAAAATTATTGAAAAAAACCCAATTTTCTTCAAGAGAAAAGACACAATAGAAGCTAGTTCTGAAGAAATTTTAAGAACAATTAAAAGGGGAGAAAGCAAAAATTTAGAATTTAAATCAACTTTAAGAACAAATCTTCACACAAATGAACCTGATAACAAAATAGAACATGTAGTACTAAAAACTATTACAGCATTTCTAAATTCAGATGGAGGAATATTACTTATAGGTGTTGATGATTCTGGAAATGTAAGTGGTTTAGAAAAAGATAATTTTAGAGATAATGATTCACTTAAGTTATACTTTACAAATATTGTTAAAAGGTATATAGGAAATGAGTTTATACCTTTTATAGAATTTGAGTTATTCCCAGTTAAAGATAAACATGTCTTGAAAATAGATTGCTTACCAAGTAAAAAACCTGTTTTTTTAAATTATGAAAAAGAAGAAGAATTTTATATTAGAAGCGGACCATCAAGTGCTAAGCTTATTGGTAGAGAGCTTATAGAATATATAAAACACAAATTTGGATAGATAAATTTGGTTAATCGCAGAAAAATTTATAAATATGGTTATATTGATATAATTATATATTTAAAATGATAGAAATAGAAGCTAAATTAAAAAGATGGGGAAGATCATTTGGCATAGTTGTACCTATGGAGAAAATTAAATCAGAAGGCATTTCAGACAGGGATGTTTTAGATATTTCTATAGTTAAAAAAAGAAATGCTCTAAAAGACACTTTTGGAACTTTCAAATTCAAAAAATCAACTCAGGAGATGTTAGATGAATCAGATAGAGAATCTTGGGATGAATAAACCAACTTATTTTTTTGATACATATGCTTTTTTTGAGATTTTGAGAGGAAATAAAGACTATGCAAAATATATAGATACGAAAATTATAACTGGCATTTTTAACATAGCTGAACTTAATTATAATCTTAAAAAAACAAAAGATAAGAAAACTGCTGATAAAATAACTGACAAATATAAAATATATATTGTTCCATTAATAATTGATGATATAAAACAGGCAATGGACCTGAAAATAAAGTTTAAGCATCTCTCAATTCCAGATGCTATTGGCTACACTATTGCAAAAAGATATAATGTTAAATTTCTTACTGGGGATGAAGATTTCAGAAATTTCCAAAATGTAGAGTTCGTTAAGTAAAATTAATTTTTGTTTATTTTTGGTTCTGTAAAGGTAAAAAATGAAAGTGTTTAAAGCCTTGATAAAGTTAAATATTACTATTTTAAGAGTTCAATTTATGGTAAGAAATCCTCACCGAATTACAATTTTTTATTTTTAATCCTTAATTTATCTAAATATTATAGTTTCAGCAGTTATAGCATTTCTATTTGTCACCCATTAATTTAATATATGTGTAAGGAGGGTAGTTTAGTGCCGAATTACACTAATCACCAACTTTATTCTTCTTCAGTTAAATCTTCTGGTTTTACAATTATAGAACACTGTGTTGGAGCTGGCTGTTTGTCATTTTCATCTTTACATTTCACATAATAAGTATCTTTAACATTCCATGCAGCAAAATGTTCTTTCTTGTCATCTTGTATTTCATGAGGCATTAATTGAGCTATGGAATTATTTCCAATTTCATAATTACACTTAGTATTTTGATTGGTCGAATAATAACATCTGGAATCTTCATCTGTTATTATTTTTAATCTGTTAGCATCATTTAGTACTCTTACAACCATTGGTGCAAAAGTATCAACAAATACCTCAAAATTAGTTTGCTCTGTTGCCGCATTTCCACCTAAATCAACACATTTGAAATAATATGTATAACTTCCTTGTGTCAAATCCTGTCTTTGAGTATGTTTATATGAATTTGTTTCAAGCATAGGTACAAAGTTTTTATTATCACTACTGTAATAACACTCTGCTTTACCCTTTTCATAACCATTTTCTGTTTCTAGTGCAAGTGTAACAGGAACTGTAGATGTTGCTCCACTAACAACTTCATTTAATTCAGGTTTAATAGAATCTTCTTTAATGTTTAATGGTTGAGTTCCTTTCAAAGTTAATACATAACTCTGAGTCATTTTTATTCTTTCATCTTCCTTTGCCCATGGTTGATCTTCGCATCTAAAATAATAAACATTATCTTTTCTGTCTTCTAATCCTGATAAAGTTCCTTTACAAGGATATAATAAATTAGCATCCATACCAGCAATAGTTTTTGCACATTGCATATCATTTTCCATTTTGTCATATTGCTGATCTGTCCTAGACCATTTGCATGTAGCAGGTTCATTTGTATAAACAATAATTGGAACTTCATCAACTTCAAATTGTACAGGTTGATTATTTCTTATGCTTGTTTCTACAATTTGTGGAGGTGTGGCATCTGGCCCATCATCAACACAGAAACTAACTACAAAAGGATCAGGATTATAATAACCATTTGCACTTGTACATCTAATATAAAGATCATACTGATTATTATTTTCTATAAATATTCCTGTTTGATCATCTAAAGAATCATTTTGACTTGTTGCCAAAGCTTCAATTGCTCTTTTATTAGGAATATTTAATCTCTGAGTATGGTTGTAATCAAATAAATTACTCTCTCCAAAATAATAAGCCATTTCTTCATAACCTTCAGTTAGTTTGAAATCTATTTTACACTGAGCTGGTTTATTAGTTTGTACTCCAAATTCAAATGGAGTAAATGCAGGAAGACAATTATTTCTAGTTCCTTTACATTCAATTTCTGTTCCTCCTCCAGGAGGTCTTTGAGCTAAATTAGTATATTCACAACTTAATTTATTTGTAGATTCAACTTTAAGAGCATCATCCCAAGCTCTTATTATTGGAGAGTTAACATCTCTAGGATTTAACCAAACACATTTTTCATCTTCAGTTCCTTTATTTACAATTCCACATGCCTGTCCTAATGATTTACATCTATACTCTGAACAAGGATTTAAACCATCATTACATTTTTCACAATCATCTCCTCCAATCGGAGCTTCCCAAGGATTACACGAGAAATCAACTCTTTCATAACTTACTTCTTTATATGTCAGAGCAAACACAATAATTCCAACACCTATTCCAAATATAGGTGCATGTCCTCCTATCCATGAACCAACAGAACTCTGAGCAAGTCCAGTTTCAGAAGCGCCTAAAGCTTCAGCAGCATTATATGCAAATAATCCAGATGATACTCCATATTGTAATGCTTTAGTTGTTGAATCTTGTAA
>JAGVWM010000025.1 GCA_018304325.1 Candidatus Pacearchaeota archaeon | reverse complement strand
AAAGCAATACTAAGTCCAATGGAAGGTGTCACAGATGTAGCTTTCAGAGAATTATGTAAAAAATACGGCGCTGCGCTTACATATACTGAATTCACAAGTGGAACAGCAATAGTTAGAAATTCAAGAAAGTCTTTAGAAAAAATCAGAACATCAGTTTTAGAAAAGCCAGTAGCTGTTCAGTTATTTGGAAAAGATTTTAATGATGTTGTTTTAGCAGCGAAATTAGTTGAAAAAGATTTTGACATAATTGATATTAATTGTGGGTGTCCGGCATGGAAGGTAATTAAATCTGGAGCAGGAAGTGAAATGCTGAAAAAACCAAAAGGTATAGAAAAGTTAGTAAGATTATTAGTGAAAAACATAAAAAAACCTATTACGGTAAAATTAAGATTGGGAATTGATGATAATTCAATAAATATTTTGGAAGTTGCCAAAATATGTGAAAATGCAGGCGCTAGTGCAATTGCAGTACATGGAAGAACCCAAAAGCAAGGATATAGTGGAAAGGCAAACTGGGAGTTGATTAAACAGGTTAAAGAAATAGTTAAAATACCAGTTATAGGAAATGGAGATGTGTTTACTCCTGAAGATTTTAAGGAAAAATTAAAGTTCAGCAAAGTAGATGCAATAATGATTGCTCGAGGTGCATTAGGAAATCCATATATTTTCAAACAAATAAATGATTATCTAAAAATAGGTAAATACAATAAAAATCCAGACAAAATAAAGCTATTTTTTGAATATTTAGAATTGGCAGAAAAATACAAAATATCATTTCCACAAATAAAAACACATGCAGTATCTTTTACTAAAGGTTTGCAAAGTGGAGCTGAATTAAGAAAAAAAATAATGTCTTGTAAAGATAAAGATGAATTAGTTAAGGTACTTTCTATAGCCAAGTAATCCAGTTTTAATTCTTGAATCTAATCTTGGAAATACTCTTAATTGAACATTAACAAATGATTCAATTGTGTCAGACTTAGAAGTATAATTATTGAAAGCTTCTCTACTATATTTATCAAAAACAACAAATTCACTTTTGCCTATTTTAAAACTTTCTAATATTTCTAGCAAATGACTTCTACAGTCTTCTGCACTATCTAAATCACCTGCTGCATCATAAAAGTACATTGCAGATGCAAGTGCCATAGATGCTTCATAAATTCTATTAGAATTAAGGTTAGAAACAGCATTTTGGAAATGTGCATTTCCTTTTTCTCTAAATTTTTGTTCATTCATAAAATAATCTCTAATTTTAATATTTAAAAAACTAACTATGAAAATTCAAAAGATGGAGTAAAATTAAAAGTCCTTTTTTTACTAAATTTATTTTTAACACATGTTAGTAAAGAAATAGAATAATCAACTCTACTTGTTCCAAATTCATGTAATTTCATTAGTTCAAATTCACCCAAATCTAAACTTCTTAATAATCTATCACATATTTCCATTCCTTCTTTATATTCTTGCTTACAATTAGATGCCCATGCGGCAGCAAAATACTTTTTCGCCACATCATAATCTCCTTGTCTTCTGGCATTTATCCCATCTATTAAACAATCAACAGCTAATCCACTTATAAAAGCAAGGCGATATTCTTCATCAGGATTTCTTTTCATTAAATCTTTGATATAATAATTATTAACAAAGATTTGGTTTAGAAAGTTTTAAATAATATTTATCTTAGAGTTTTAATGGATTATGGAGTAACGAATGAAGTAGCTGAAAGAGAAGCCAGAGAGTTTTACGATTTAGGAATGGAATTATTAAAAGCTGGGGATTTAGAACCGGCAGCAATATCATTATCTAATGCTCTTTATTTTTATCAAATGGCTGAAAATAATAATGGAAAGAATTTATGTGTTAAAGCACTTACTGAAGGGTGCGATGTTTCATCTGATCAAATACCTTTTTTAGAAAAAAGAGCAAATACAAGAGTAGATAATGCTTTAAGATTCAGTAGATATACTATTTTTGACTTATTTAAAAACACAGGAAACTAATTCTAGAAAGCTTTTAAAAGCCATAAAATTGAGTAAATTACATGTATTCACTAGAGTTAGACAAAATAATATATGAAATTAAGGAAAGAAAAGCTAAACAAGTTCTTATACAATTACCTGATGGTCTTAAGAAAGAAGCTAATAAGATTATTGATTCTATTGAAAAAAACACAGAAGCTAAAGCATTTTTATGGTTAACAGATTGTTTTGGAGCTTGTGATCTTCCATTAGGATTAGATATTCTTAAAATAGATTTAATGATTCAGTTCGGACATAATAGATATTGGAAGACAAAGGAATGGTAAAATAAAAATGACAGAGATAATTTTTATAGATGCGAAATGGGAAGGTGAGATTAAACTAGAAAAAAAACTGGAAGACTATCTAAATAAGAATAAAATTAAGTCTCTTGCATTATTTGCTAGTGTCCAATTCTCAGATGTTAATAATTTAATAAAAGAAATAAAAAATAAAAATATCAAAGTAAATATAACAAAGGCAAAAAGAACAAGTAAACCAATGCAAATTTTAGGTTGTGATACTTACCATGACAGTTTTGATCTCCCAGTTTTGGATGAAAGTGATGCTATATTATATGTTGGAGATGGTTATTTTCACCCAAAAGCCTTGCTTTTAGCACAAATTAAAAATAAAAAAATAAAGCCAGTAATAATGTGGAATCCAATTTCTAAAGTAATTCAAATTTTAGATGAAAAAATAATCCAGGAGCAGATTAAAAGATATAAAAGAAACCTTAAAATGTTCATAAGTGCAGACACTATAGGAATTTTAGTAACAATAAAACCAGGGCAAAATTATTTCCAGACAGCTAAAAGATTAAAAGAATTTTTAGAAAAACAGGATAAAAAAGCTTACATTTTTATTGATAATAACTTAGACTTAAGGCATTTGGAAAATTATCCTTTCATAAAAGCATGGGTAAATACCGCTTGTCCAAGAATAGGTACAGATGATATAGTTAATATAAAACAACCTTTAATAAATTTAAAAGAAGCAAGCAATCCAGTAAAAGCCTTAGAAGAACTGGAGTTTAGAAATTAGTAATCTTCAACTTCTTCACCAGAATCTTCAATTTGTTTTTGTTCAGATTTAGCATCAGATTTTAAGTCATTTAAACTAATTTTATTTATCAACTCTCTAAACTCAAGAAATTTATCAGCAGGTATTCTTGTTCCGCTTTTAGTAAATCCTGTATATCTTTCACTTGTAGTAAACTCTCTTATTGTAACTCCAGGCTTACCGCCAAAATCATCTACCCTTACAACAATATCAGTGTTATCATTTTTTGTTATTTTCCCAACATCTTTTTCCATTTTAAGAAATAGAAATCACAGTTTATAAAGATTTATGCAAGCTCTAAATCAATAAAATCAATTGTTCTACCATTAAACGGAATCTTTTTCATATGAGTTCTGTAAAAAAGTCTGGAAGCTTGCTCTAATATTTCATCACTCACATTTCCTCTTACTCTTAACTGCCCAACAGCTATATTATTTTGATTAACAATAACAACTTTTCCTCTTGGTTTAATAACTCTATGCAGTTCATAAAAAACATTATCAGGATTATCTAAATAAGGCCACAACCCAATCATAGTTGCCGAATCAAAACTAGAACTTTTGAAAGGCAAAGAGACAAAACTATTTTCTTTAAAGCCTAAATCATCAAGATCATATAAAACACCTTTTTCATCATTCAAACCCAAAGATTCAAAAGAAAAATCTAAATTAACAGACCTATCATAATGATTTGTAAATCCAGCTCCTAGACTTAAATTTAATCCAGTGAGTCTTTTATTCAGTTCTTCTCTTATTACTTCATCAACTTTTATATCTCCATAGTATTCTCTAGGACTAAAGCTATATTTGACCATTAAAGCTCTAGTGCACCAAAGTCTATTATCCATATAATGAGCTAATACTTGTCCCATTTTACTAAAAAATAAGGCAAATATCAGTTTTTAAATAATTGTATTAGATAGTTTTTTATATAAGAGCTTAATAAAAACAAAAATGGAAATAGAAGAATTTACAAGAAAAATTGAAGACCTTTCTAAACTTTTCTCTAAAAGTGATGGAAACTGGCTTAAAGATTCAGCAGAGAGATTATACAGACTAATAAAAAGAAATCCGACAGAAGAAAATGCAAGAATAGTTGTAGAATCATTTATAATAGGTTATGCTAAATGTTCTATGGATAATTATTCTAGGGAAAAGATTAGCAGATGGTAATTATATCTTGATTTTAATTAAAACGCCCTTTTTTATTCTGCACTGACATAACAACCTATAAGGCTCATCTTTTGTCATTCCAGCATCTAACTCATTTTTTGTTAATTCTGAAAAATTATCCATACCTTCAGTTACTTCAACTCTGCAGCTTCCACAACGGCCATCAATACAACCAAAAGCAACTCCGAGTTTTTCTCCAGGTTCTACTAATTCATCATTTAAAGGAGCTTCAACTATTTCTTCTATTTCTCCATTTTCATCAACTCTTGCTAATTCAGCCATTTTAATAAAGTAAAAAGTTAGTATATAAAACTAATGTCTCCTAAAATATTTAGAAGGTATATAATAATGTCCTCGTCTTTTTCTATTAATAAAACCTTGAGAAGAGAGTACTTCAAACACTCTTTTTAAATCATTATGTTGAGAGTTTGGAATATTTCTCTCAATCATTTCATAAGTAACTCCCATATATCCAGAAGGATGTTTTCTTACACCCTCTACTTTAAAGTAAGCAATAACTCTTTCAGCAATGCCTAAATCATCTCCACTAAGAAAAGTTTCAAGTCTTCTATGAAGTTGACTTGCCATAATAAATTAAGGCATAACTAATATATTAACCTTATGAAAATTAATTCTATTAAGCCAAACCAGCTAGTAATCTTCCTACAAGGTAGGCTGCACCTGCTGCTAGACCTCCAATTATTAAAGTTTCCAAACCAGATTTTAACCAATGTTTCTTCGTAAATTTAAATTTAGCAATACCTAATAAAAACAAAGCCATTACAGTAAAAATTATTGTATATAAAAAAGGCTGTTTTATACTTCCAGGAAAAAACAAATCAATTAAGTAAACAGAAACAGGAATAAGCCCAAAAATAAAAAATGAGATAAAAGTAACAAAAGCATTCTTCGCAGGTGATGATTTAATATCATTAATTAAATTTAATTCTTCAACCATCATCTGATCAACAAAAAAGTTTTTCTTTTTTGAAATGATACTAACTAATTTTCTAGCATCAAACTTTGAAAGTCCTCTTTTCATATAAATATCAATCATTTCTTGTTTCTCACCCTTAGGATAGTTTTTTGCTTCCCAAGATTCTCTCTCTTTTTCAGTAAAATAAAAATCTTTTTGAGCTTTGCTTGAAAGATAATCTCCAACAGCCATTGAGATTCCATCAGCTATTAAATTAGCAAGTCCTAAAATCAATAAAATTCCAGAAGATAAAGAAGCTCCTGAAACTCCTGCAACAACTGCAAAAGTAGTAATCACACCATCTAAACCTCCATAAACAATACTTTTCAAATATCTTCCTTCAGAATGATGATGGGTAGATTCAAATTTCTTGAAATCCTTAACATTATGAGCTTTTATCATAGCCTTAACATCTTTATTTTTATAAGCACTCCTCACCCTTTTTAAACTTCTAGTCATAACAAATTAAAATAAACATAATATAAAAAGGTTATTAAATCAAGAAAATTAAAAATTTAAATGCATAATGTAGAAGGAATAATATTTGACTGGGTAGGTACTTTGTATGAAAGAGATAAAGATCTTTTTCCAGAATCATATGAAGTAATTAGAAAATTAAGTGAAAAATATAATTTAGGATTAGTTTCAATTGCAAAAAAAGGTGCAGAAAACTCAAGGTGGAGAGAAATAGAATTATCAGGATTAACACCTTACTTTAAAGAAATATATAGAAATAGAATTATCAGGATTAACACCTTACTTTAAAGAAATATATGTATGTCAAGAAAAAGCACCTGAAATGTACAAAGAGTGTATGGATAAATCAGGATCGAATTCAAAAAGTACAATAATTATTGGGGACAGAACAATAAGAGATGTAAAAGTTGCAAATGAATTGGGTTGCAGAAGTTTCTGGATTAGAAAAGGAGAGTATGCAAATGAACTTCCAGATAAAGAAACAGGTAAACCAACATATACTATTAAAAATCTAAAAGATGTATTAAAAGTATTATGACATCACTAAAAATTATCCAACCAATAGAAAATCCTGTTAAAGAAAAAAAACAAATAGTAAAAGGCCAAGAAAAAATTCTTGAAAAACAAAGTTATCGTTTAATTGGAAATCATTCTGCTGTAAAAATATGTGGCTGGACTAAAAATATGCTTAATGGTAAAGGTGGATGTTATAAATATACTTTTT
>JAGVWM010000033.1 GCA_018304325.1 Candidatus Pacearchaeota archaeon | reverse complement strand
TCCATCACCCATTAAAATTCCATCTGAATTTTTTGTTTTTTCAAATACTTGCTTAAGCAAGTATTGAACTTCTAAGCTGTTGTAAGCTCTTCCTATTGTCCTATCATCAAGCTTAGAAGTTAATTTTATATTGGATGAAAGTAAAGCAATCCAACTTTGAGATTGTCTTTCTGTTAATTGTAATGTCTCACACAAAAGTATGACCTTAGCTAAAATTTTTTCATCTATACCCTTTCTTCCCAAATTACTTATCTTTTTTATTTTACATGAATCTACAATTTCATTTATTCTTTTTAATAATTCTAAAGCTTCTTCTGTTTGTGCCCGATTATATTTTTTCCAGTTTATTGGCCTCTTTTCTTTGGAATTATAGAATCCTTTTTCTCTCAGTTTAGGAACTAACTTCCTAAACTCCTTATTAGGCAACCTCTTTTTCATATATTTATTGTGCCTAATAAGTAGAATTAATTTGTGAAAGATAAATAGATAAAGTTTATATACTATTTGTGCCTATTGATATTGTGATGACATACATTCGTTCAAAAAAATTTAAAGGTAAAACTTACTATTATGTTGTAGAAGGAAAATTAGATAAAAATGGGAAAGTCAAGCAAAAAGTAATAATGTATTTAGGAAATGTTAATCATATTTTAGAAGTCTTTAAGTTTTATAAATCTAAAAAATGAATTTAGACGCAATGCCAATAGTTACGAAATATTTAAATATTGTTCTTATAAATTTTCTTAGAGCAATCAGTAACCAAGTACAAAAAATCAGGATTTAACTAAAATGAGAACTTTTAACAAAAAAGAAAAATTAACCATTACAGAGACTAAAAAATTACTGGCGGAAAAAACAGCTCTTTTAGCCATGTGGGAATGTGAAAGTGAATTAGGTCAGACTTATAAAACGTGGTACCCTGCATTGATTAGATTATTTAAAAATGTCTTACTCTTTGATCCAAGATTGAGAAAATTTGAATATGGCCCTAAAAACATGAAAAAAAAATTTTTAGATCTCATATCTAAAAATAAACCTGACTACGTATTCATTTCTTATGGAGCAGAAGAAACTAATATACAAGTTATAGAAGAGATTAATAAGATTAGTCCAAATTCAAAGATAATTATCTTTTCCAGTGATGACAATGCCTGTTTTTATGAAATTTTTAGATACGTGTCTTTTTTTGCAGATTGTGTTCTTGTAGGGCAGCCGGATTATTTGCCGGTTTATAAGAAAGAGGGATTTAGCAATGCCCTCCCTTTTTTCATAACTGATACAGAGACTTTTAAGCCATTGAATACCTTAAAAAAACATGATTTATCTTTTATTGGACATCCAAATCCACCAAGAGTAGAATTGTTAAAATTCTTGATTCAAAATGGGATAAAAGTTAATATATGGGGAAAAGGGTGGGATGATTATAAAGAGTTCAAGAATTTTTACAAAGGCCCATTAAAAACAGAGGACTTTGTTAAAGGTATTAACGAAACAAAAATCAATCTTGGATTTACTAAAAGCTCTTACGGCCCGCCCCATTTCAAAGGGAGAATTTTAGAAGTCGGTGCATGTAAATCTTTCCAGTTGGTGGATTATTTTAAAGGATATTTAAAATATTTCAAAGAAGGAGAAGAGATAATAATGTTCAAAAATAAGGAAGAATTACTTAAAAATATAAAATACTATCTCTCTAATGAAGCAGAAAGAGAGAAAATTGCAGATAAAATGTATAAAAAAGTGATAGAAAATCATGATATCACTAACTGTCTGGCGAAATCTTTTCAAGAAATATTGCAAAATGATAATAATTTTTCTAGAAAAACTTTCCCAAAAATTAATAAAAAAATACTTTCTATATCTGAAAAAGATGTTAGAGATATAAACAGACTAAAAGGTAGAATAAGGTCTTGTGATTATATAAAATTTTCATTTGGAAAAAATACTCCTCTATCATATAAAGACTTCTTCCAGATTTATTCTTTAGAAAAAACAAGAAAAGAGATAAGTTGCTGTGATTCGTATATACACTCCAAACTATTGGGCCGTTCTATGAGATTTAGATCTCTGCCTACTTTAAAAATATTAAAGGAAGAAAAGTTTCACGAATTATTAAACATTAACCAACTAATGGTTTCAAAGAAATATTTTCTAGAAAATATTGATAGCTTTCTAAGAGTGTTTAAAGGGGATAAATTAGATTTCGTTAATAAGAATAATACTGCTTTTGTTTCTATCCCACTTATTCAAATAGAAAGTTATAATAAAAAAGCCATAAATGGACTTGATTATAAATCTTTGGATTCAGCTTTTCAATTAAACTTTTTAATGGAATTATACTCAAAACTGTACCAAAGAAAAATTTTGAATTCATACTTTTACAGTCTTTTTGTAGAGTCTATTTTCAATAATAATAGATATCTCTTAAAATATTTAATGAATTCTTTCTTTAGCAAGGAAAAATGGTCCAAGCTTATGGAAAAAGAATAAATTTATATAAGATATTTTTAAAGCTTTCTTAATCCAAATTTACTTTTTTCCATGCATTTCCGGACTTTCTCATGGCTCAAAAACCATTAAGCATACTAATATTATCACCAAAAAATTCTCTCGTTCCCAATGCAATTCATGGATGAAAAAACTCTCCAGTATTTGTATCTTTTAATGTAGTCTTCTTCAGATTGTATAGATAAAACCGTTTATAGTTTATGTACAAAAAATTAAATATTGTTTTAAACTTTTTTGGAATTTTTCTTCCTCATAATGAAAGAATTTCCACCCCATCCAAATCTAATAAACTCTATAGCCATTAATCCCGGATTATTCTTTAACCATTCTTTAAATGCCCTCTTTTCACCTCTATTTGGGTCTCCACGGAAGCAAAACCAGTCATCAAAAATAATAACCGTGCCTTCCTGCAAAAACTGCTTTATGAAATTTAAAATTGGGACAGTTGATTCGTATAAATCGCAATCAATATAAATTATTGCCGCTTTTTTCAATTTCAGAGAGTTTCTTGTTTTTTCATTAAGGGATTTTTCAAACCATCCCTTGACCAGATGAACTTTTCTCAAATCAACTTTACTTTTTTTCAATCTATCTACAAAAGATCTGTAAGGAAACTTGTAATCTCCTTCCCTGAAATGTTTGAATCCCTTTTTGTCAAGACTTCTTATGGAGGGGAGTCCTTCAAAACTATCAAAGCCTATAAATCTCATTTTCTTCAAGTTTTTCCCCATTGATTGAGAAAAGTGAAATGCTGGAATAAATGTGCTTCCTTCTGAAAGCCCAAATTCAAGATAATCTCCTTCTAACTTACTACTTCTTGCGTAATCCATGATATTGTAAAGAACTTTTTCTCTTTCTGTATAGTTAAAGAATTCATGCAGGTATGTATAATAAGGTTTAAAGCGAAATGGATTTAGTTTAAGGTATTTATATGCTTCTTTTAATTTCGATTTCAACCACGACATTTTATTCTAATATTTGATTCATTTATAAGTTTTTGTCTGTTTTAACCATAATCACAATTTTCTTAACTATGATTTCTCAAACAAACTCAATTTCCCATACCTCTTGACAAGTTCAAAATCCTCTATCTCTAAAGAATTCTCAAAACTTATCCCGTATTTAATAGAAGAGTAGTCAGTATCGTCATTAAATGCTTTTCCTATGCTCCATGATGTACAAATATCTCTTCTGCTTTTTATTTTTGTCTTGGTACAAATTTCTTTTTCAACCAAAATTCTTTTTCTGGAAATTCCTAGCTTATAGTCCTCAATGCTTACAAATTCTTTAACTTCGTCACCCCAATACACATTAGCCAATAACCTATAACTATCGGGAGTATTCCCAACGACAAAAACTTCCCCTGGATAATCTGTAGAAATCTCTACCAACTCATTTTCTATTAGTTTCTCATAAAAGCTTCCGTTGAAATTAATTTCATCAAATCTTAAAGCAACGGCCCCAATCTCTCCACCAAATCCTTCATCACCAAAATCAAGCCGGTATTTAGTTTGAATTAAATAAGGATTTATCACAAGCAAAATTATCACAAGGGAAACAGCAATTTGCTTAACAAATTGTTTTTTATTTATATGCTTGCATATAACCAAAATAACTATGGGTGCAATTAACAACACAAATCTAACTTGAGAGTTAATAATCAACAATAAAAATGATAGAATTAAGAATATCACAGTTTTTTTGTTTTCTTTAAAGACCTCTCTTTTAAAAATCCGAAATCCATAAATTGGAATAAAAATAATAATTAAAATTAATCCCAATCCACTAGCCAAATTTCCTTGATTATAAAATCCACCAAGGAAAGTCAAAGCCAGAGAAGCCATTATATGTCTTACTGGAGTAAAGAAAAAAAATCCAAAAAGAATTTGATCTAAAATTATTCTCGGTAAGCTCCCTATTAAAATAAATATAAAAAAGTAAATGCTATGCGTTAATCTTTTATTGTAGAAAAAAGAAATCAATAACAAAGGTATGAAAAATAGAATGCCATCCCAAAAAGCCCAGCTCAATCCAATCAATGCCCCAGAATAAAGTAAATTCCGCATTTTGTTATCTTTATCATATTTTTTGATAAAATACCAACCCCAAAGAAAAATTAAACTTGCTAACTGTATTGGACTAATCCACGGCCCCATGTACCAAATTATTGGAGATAACAACATCAACCATAAAGCTCTTTTATCTTTTCCAGAGATATAATAAACAGAATAAACTATCAGTAATAAAGAAATCAAACTTGTAATTTTAAAAATCCAAAAGCTCTCGAATATCGCAATAGACAGATAGTGAATAAATCCATATAAGTAAGAATGACTTGTTCTTATTTTTGCGTCATATTCTCCAGCAAAAAACTTTGCAACATCAGTATAATCATAAACATCTGTGTTTCCCATAAACTTTGTTCCTAAGGAAATAACTACAAGTAAAACCACTGCTAATCCAAGAAAAAACTTATTTTTATCCATAATAACAAACCTCAAGACCTGCTTATAAGTTTTATCACACTCTCGAATAACTAAATATTTAAAAATTGCCTTATATCTGAATTGTAATGAGCTTATACAATTACAAAGGTTACGGCAAAGAATTAGACTTCGAAATACTAAAAAATCCTCTAAAAAAAGAGAAAGAACTCTCTATTATAATCCCCACATATAACGAGGAGGGAAATCTGGAAGAAATTGTGAAAGAGATAAAAAATGTCCTTAATTCAACAAAATTCAGGGATTCTCACGAGATAGTGGTAGTAGACGATAGTTCAAAAGATAAAACTCCTGAAATAATGAACAAACTTGTCGAAAAAGGGTATTTCATAGCATTGCATAGAAAAAAAAGAGGAATTTTCACAGCAGTCTTAGACGGAATAAAAGTTTCAAATGGAAAGTTTGTGTTAACTATGGATGCTGATTTTTCTCATCCTCCGGAAATAATACCTAAAATACTTGCATATGCTAATGATTATGATATTGTGTCTGCTTCACGTTTTATAAAAGGTGGAGGGATGGAATCTCCTTTTATCAGAAGAGTTGGCTCAAAGTTGCTTAACAGAATATGTGGTATTATTATTGGTCTTAATATAAGAGATCTTGGTGGTAATTTCAGGCTTTTTAAGAAAGATAAATTCTTAGCACTTCCATTAAAGTATAACTCTATTTTTGGAGAATTTGGATTTGAGATATTTTATAGAGCTAAAAAATTAAATTATAAGATAAAAGAGGTACCTTTTACATACTATTTCAGGAAAGAAGGTAAGTCAAAAATGGGCAATTTGTTCAAATATGGTATGGCTTATCTTAAAAGGGCTTTTGAATTAAGATTTGAAAATTAAATCTTATTGAAATAAAGTAATAAATTATATGTTTGGGATCCTATATGTTTTAGACTAAAACCATAGTAAACTATATGGATAAAATCTAAAATTTCGTGGAAAATAAATCCAATTAAAACATACAAAAAGAATCTATTTACAAAAGATAATAAAAATAATATGGCTATTG
>JAGVWM010000032.1 GCA_018304325.1 Candidatus Pacearchaeota archaeon | reverse complement strand
GGAATTAATCTAATAATCTTCATATATCTAATAGATATCTTATATATTTAAATTTTTTGGAGTAATTTTGTAGTGCTAAACCTTATTCGGAGATACTGATTTATTTTTGAAGGATTTTATTTTCTTTGCATAATTATCACTAATATGAAACCAATATAATCTATTACAGGCAGAACATTCTAAAACTGCAACATATTCTTTCCAAAGTTCTGTATTGTCTGATTTTTGCACGCTAATTACTTTTTCAAAATCAATTTCTATTGCCGGTTCAGATTCAGAACAATTTGTGTTTGTACATCCACCCTTAAGTGAATGATTATGTTTTGTTCTTTCAATATTTTTCCCAAAAACTAATTCTTCTATTAATTTTACCATTAACTTTAGATTATCAAAGTATTTTTAAATGTTCTCTTACATATTTTTTTCATGATGATTTCATATCCTTCTGGAAATAAAGCAAGTGAAAGAGACAGAGTTTCTCTTTTTGTTGATGCTAGGTTTGGAGAATCTGAAATTGATAATGTTTTTAGTGCAGAGGATATTTTTTTAAGAAAACCCTTTGGTTATTGGATTAAGAATGAAGGAGTTGTAGTTTATTCTGGACCACATTGGACAGATCCGAATTATAATGATTATTTCTGGAATGAAAGTATTCGGGATTTATTTTCTAATCCTCATGAAATAACATTTATTGATTTTGATGATTTGAAAGAATATTGGAGGAATTATCATTTTGATGTTGAAATTCCTGGAGGTCTTGTAGTTTCAGCTGCTTTGGAAATGTTTTAAAATAGTTTATTCTTAGCTTTCTAGTTTAATAAGCGCGGATGGTTTAATGGTTAGAATATCTCGTTGCCAAGCTTAGGGAACCAAGTTTCCCTGAAGCATCACCCTCCTTAAGGAGATGATGTTGAAAACGCAAAGACGAGGTGACCCGGGTTCGATTCCCGGTCCGCGCATACTTTTTGACCGGGTGAATGCAGGATTTTACTTTAGAAGTATTAAAGATGGAGAAGAGATCAAGGAGAAAAATTATGCTTTAAGTCATAGTTTAGAAGATATTACTCGAAACATTCAATATACTCCAGTTGGAAGAGGAAAAAGGCTTAAAGCTAAACTAAGATAAGTTTTATATATTAAAATTATTTAAGAGAACAGCAATTAGTAATAATAAACCTCCAATAATAAACTCAATTATTCCCCATTTTTTAAATTTGGAATTATTTTTTATAAAATAAGAAAAAATATTTTTAGCTGATTTTGAAAATACTGCTATAAAAAATCCCTCAACTAAAGTTAATACTGCTATTGTTCCTAAAATTATACTTATTACACTTTCTACCATTTATCCTCTTTGTTTATTTTAATTTATTAAATTTTATTTACATTTCATCTTTACAAGATTCACAAATCATTCTTCCATCAATACTTAATAAAATATCAAAGTTACCACATTCTTCGCAAATATTTTCATGAAATGTTCCTTTTGTGGCTGATTCACTTTTTTTCATTTTTTCAGATTCTTCTCTTATTCTCTCAAATTCTCTATTTTCTTCAAAAACTTCTGGTATAAATTTAACAATATCTTTCAATGTAACATAACCAACTATTTTTTTATTATTAACAACTGGAAGTCTTCTTAGTTTTTTCTTGTTCATTTTTTCTAAAGCTTGATGAATTGTAGCTTCTGGAGAAATTGTAACCAATTTTCTTGTTAAAACATCTTTAGCTTTTATTTCTTTTAACTTATCTGGTTTTTTTGTCATAGCCCAAACAAGGTCTTTTTCAGTTATTATTCCATGCAGTTTATCATTTTCTTTAACAACTAAACTCCCAACTCTTTTTTTCATCATTTTTCTAGCACATTCAAATACACTAGAATCAGGATTTATATGAACAAAGTCACGAGTCATTACATCTCCTACTCTTATTCTTTCAACCATATATAATATAATATCTTTCTCTTTAAATAATCTTCGTATTTCATTCAATTTTGTGTTAACTTTATTTTATTTTAGTATATAAATATTTAAATTTACTCGTTATTTTTGTTTTAAATGAGGTATAAAAAGTAGTAATATGAATGATAAACAACCTGTTTATGTTTTGCCTGAGAATGTGCAAAGAATGATTGGTCAGGATGCTCAGAGAAATAATATTCTTGCAGCAAGGATTATAGCTGATACAGTTAAGACAACTTTAGGGCCTAAAGGAATGGATAAGATGCTTGTTGATTCTGGAGGGGATATTGTTATTACAAATGATGGAGTTACTATTCTTGAAAAAATGGAGATTGAACATCCTGCTGCTAAAATGATGGTCGAAATAGCTAAAACCCAGGAAGATGAAGTTGGGGATGGAACAACTACTGCAGTTATGATTGCAGGTAAACTATTAGAGAATGCTGAAAACCTGCTTGACAAAAAGATACACCCAACTGTTATAACTAAAGGTTATCAAATGGCTTCTGAACAATCTTTAAGTATTTTAAAAGAGATTGCATCAAGGATAACAACAGATGATACAAATTCTTTAAAACAAATAGCAATGACTTCTATGACTGGAAAAGGAGTTGAGTCTTCAAAAGAAAAATTTGCTGAGATTGTTGTAAATGCAGTTAAACAAATTGAAGATTATGGTAAAATAAATTTGGATAATATTAAAATAGAAAAAGTTAAAGGGGATAGCATAAAAGATACATCACTTATTTCGGGAGTTGTACTTGATTCTGAAAAACTTAATATAGAAATGCCCAAAATTATAGAAAATGCAAAAATTGCTATAATTGATTTTTCTTTAGAGTTAAAAAACCCTGAAATAGAAACTAAAATTAATATTTCTACACCCGAGCAATTACAAGGATTTATTGATTCAGAGGAGAGAGCTTTAAAAGAGATGATACAAATTGTAAGAAATACAGGTGCAAATGTCGTTTTTTGTCAAAAAGGTATTGATGATGTAGCTCAATATTATTTAACAAAAGCATCTGTTTATGCTTGTAGAAGAATATCTAGGAGTGATATAGAAAAACTTTCAATGGCTACAGGGGCAAGAATTGTAAGTAATTTAAATGAGTTGAGTTCAGATGATCTTGGAAGTGCTAAAAGAGTTGAAGAGATGATTACTGGAGAGAAGAAAATGACTTATGTTAGTGGTTGTATAAATCCTAAGGCAATTACCATAATAATAAGAGGTGGTAGTGATCATGTTCTTGATGAAGTGGAAAGAGGTATTAGGGATAGTTTAGGAGATGTTTCAGCTGTTTTGAAAGATGGGATGGTTGTTGCAGGTGGAGGTGCTGTTGAAATTGAATTAGCCAAAAGATTAAGAGAATTTTCTCAAAGTCTTCCTGGAAGAGAACAGTTGGCAGTTGAAGAATTTGCAAATGCTCTTGAAAGTATTCCTATTGCTTTGTCTGAAAATGCAGGTTTAGATCCTATAGATATTTTAACTGAACTAAAAGCAGCTCATGAATCAGTTTCTGGTAACGGAAAGAATTTTGGACTTAATTTATTTAATAATAAAATTGAAGATACTTTCAAAGCAGGTATAATTGAACCTCTAAAAGTAAAAACTCAGGCAATTTCTTCTTCTACAGAAGTTGCTACAATGATACTTAGAATAGATGATGTTATTGCTGCTAATACAAAAAAACATCCATACTCTGACAGGACTTTACCTAACAAAGGATTTGATTTTGGTTAGAATCCAAAGGTTTCCAAACCATAATTTTAAATATCTAATTTCTTTCAATTATTCATGGCTGAGAAGGATAAGATAATAAGTGAAAAGGTGAAGAGATCTGGAATATTTAATTTTAAAGAGGTATATCAGTTTGTTTATAGATGGTTTGTTGATGAAGGGTATGATGTTGAAGAGCAAAAATATGTGGAAACTGTTACTGGAGATTCTAAAGATATAGAGATTAAATGGGTAGCAACTAAGAAAGTTTCTGACTATTTTAAAAATGAGGTTAAATCTGAGTGGAGGATTCTTGGGATGGTGGATGTTGAAGTTGAAAGAGAAGGCAAAAAAATGAAGGCAAATAAAGGTAGTTTTGAAGTAAAGTTTTCTGGAACTTTGATAAAAGATTATGAAGGTTCTTGGGAAAAAGCTCCTATGATGAAGTTTCTAAGAGGAGTTTATGATAGGTATGTTATTGAAGCTAGAGTTAAGGAAAGAGAGGGAAAAATAATTGGTGATGTTGAAGAAATTTTAGAACAGGTTAAAGCTTTCTTAACTATAGAAGGAATGAAATAGTAGTGTATTCATTGAATAGTTTTAATTTTATCATCAAAATGTTTATATATCTATTCCAATTTAGCTAGATTATGATAATAAAAAAAGGAGTGGTTATAGTATTTGCATTTTTATTTTTGTTCAGTCTTGTTTCTGCTTTTAATGTTCAAACAGACCCTGTAAGAGGCACTATAATTAATGATAATAATGTTCCGGGAGTTATTCATTTTAAGATAACAAGCACAAATGAATCTGGGAATTATGAAATATACACAACAGAAAGATTTCAAATAACACCTAGAGAATTTACAATATTAAATAAACAAACTGTTGAAATAGATGTTAATTTTTTACCAACAGATGCCATGAGGAAAAATACTGGATATGTTAAGATACCTTATAATATTAGGAAGGTCGGAACGAATTATGTTCAAAAAGGAGAAGTTTATTTGAAATTAGTTAATTTTAATGAAGCTTTTGCGACTAAAGGAGATCCTTTAACACCTGAATCTAAAGAAATTGTTATTAATGTCTATAATGTTGAAGATGTTAGTTATGATAATGTTCATTTAAAAGTTTCAGGAGCTTTTTTTGATAGTTTTGAAAAAGATATTTCTTTAAGTCCTTATGAAATTGAGAAATTTAGTGTTTCTCTTAATCAGGATCAATTAAAGAAACTTGTTTTTGGGGAATATAGTATTAAGAGTGAGGTAACTTTTAATGGACAGACAGAAGATATTAATGGGAAAGTTAAATTACTTGAAAAATCAGGTATAGATGCAACTCAATATACTGAAGGAATAATTATAAGAAAACTTAATGTTGAAAGAAAAAATGAAGGTAATGTCCCAACTATCTCTGAAATACAGATAAAGAAAAATATAATCTCAAGACTTTTTACAACTTTTTCTATTGAACCACAAAGAATTGAGAGAAAAGGTGTTTCTGTTTATTATTATTGGCAGAAAGAATTACAACCTGATGAATCTCTTAAAGTAAAAGCAACAACAAATTTGTTATTTCCATTTTTACTTATTATTGCAATTGTTATAATAGGTTATTTATCTAATCTTTATTTTTCTACAAATCTTAATGTAAGAAAACAAGTTCAGTTTGTTAAAACTCATGGTGGAGAGTTTGCTCTTAAAGTTACGCTAAGAGTTAGTTCTAAGAAATTTATGGATAATGTAACTCTTTATGACAGACTTCCTGCAATGGCTCATTTATATGAAAAATATGGTCAGACTCCTAGTAAAGTAGAGCATGGAAGACTTACATGGAATATAGGAAAGCTTGGTCAGGGAGAAGAAAGAATTTTTTCATATATTATATATTCTAAATTAAAAGTTATTGGAAAGTTTGAATTACCTAGAGCTACTGCTGTTTATAATGTGAATAGTAAAATACATGAGTCAATATCTAATAAAGTATTATTTATTCATGAGCCATCACTAACCCAGAATTAACATCTTTAAATAAGAATACTTGATGAATAGAATTCCTTGTTTTAACTGGAATGTAATATTGAGCATCTTGAGGATAATATATTTCTTTTTCACCTTTGTATGGACATCTACATACTGTTTCAGGTATTAGTGAACATGAAACTACTTCTTTTCCATTATCCCCTCTTGCCCTTCCTAATATTTCTTCCTCATTTTCATGATATTCTTCTATAGATGAAACCTGTATTGGTGTTTCTTCACCATCAACAACCCATCTTAGCTGTTTTAGTTTTCCTTCACTATTTTCCATTTTGCTTTTTATTTATAAGATATATATAAATGTTTATACAGTATCTCCGAATAAGGTTTAGCACTACAAAATTACTCCAAAAAATTTAAATATATAAGATATCTATTAGATATATGAAGATTATTAGATTAATTCC
>JAGVWM010000031.1 GCA_018304325.1 Candidatus Pacearchaeota archaeon | reverse complement strand
AAAAAGATCAGCAAAAAAGGAAAAGCAAAGTCTGTTAAAACCCAATGCTGCAAAATCGTTTCTGTCGCCATGACAAATTAAAAACTTCGTGATTTAAAAATGTTGTCGTTAACAGGATTATAACAAATGTTTTTTAAGATAATTATCATTTGTGCAACTAACATAAATCTAAACTTTCACTAATTGTTCTAAAGTATTTGGCGCCTCTGGCGCTATACCGACGAAACGACCACAGTCATCGTCAAGGCCATACCTGCCATCAGCACTAGACCTGCCCCCGAGCCTGCTGACATACCACGCCCTCATTTCTGGAGCAGTTCCATTAGCAGAACCTGGGTAAATTCCCATAAGTTTCAAATCATCAAGAGCTGAATCTTTAGCAAATCTTAGTTGATATTCACCAAATATAAAATCAGTATAATCATTTAGTAATGCTTGATCTCTTGCCAAAACTTTCCAAACTGGATGAGCTTTAACATCTTCTCTTGAAAGACCATCATTTAATTTTCCAAGTTTTCCTTTCTTAAATTCTTCACCTTGTAAAGAATCATAAACATCATTTGTTAAGACAAGGGCACCACTATTTCTTTGACTTTCAGGTGTCATGTCTCTTAAAGTTTGAGAATCAAGAACAATCTTTACTCTTCCGTCAGGACGATATACAACAGCATCACCAGTATCAAAATAATTATCCATATAAGAATTTTTAATTTCCGGATCAGAACTTCTAACATCAAGTCTTCTTTGCATCAGTTGAGAAACATTCATAGGAACTCTACCATCAGCTATCAATTTCGGCATTTGCTGCACAATTTGAGCTGTTCCTTCTTGAGGAAATGCCTTATATGCTTCTCTTGTTGAATCTAGTTTTAAAACCATAATTTATCTAAAAATAAGCTATTTATAAATCTTTCTATTTATATTAATTAATAAGTAGTAACAAAAATTTATTTTAGTTTTGGAAACCTTTTTCTAAAAAGGTTGTTTTGCGAAACTTTTACAAAAGTTTCTTTTGGAAACCTTTTCGTTAAAAGGTTTATTTCACAGACTCAACATTATTCATACCTTCAAACTCTTTATCTCCAGTAAGAAACTTTAAACTATTTTTTGAAGCAACAACATAACCTAAACAGTCAGTCATTGATAATTTTTTAGCTTTGTTTTTAAATCTAAAATCTGAAGCCTCAATAATATTTTCATTTGAAATATCTAATAATATATAATCAAATTTAGTAATCCAATAATCAGCTGTTTGTTTGTTAAACTCTCTAAGCAAAGCTTGATGCAACTCAAAAAGATTAAGAATAATGCAAGTAGGTTTTACATCTTTAAATCTATCATATAATTTACTTCCTTTTACAATTTCAATCAGCGCATAGCTATCAAAAAAATACATTTTAGTCGGAATCCCTATCTATTTCATCCAATATCTCTTGCGTAGATCTCTTAAAGTTTAATTTATGCCTTCTTGCCTCTGCTAACATTTGTCCAACACTAGATACTTCATTAACATGTATGTTGATAAATAATTCTTCTCCTTCTTTTAAATCATTATTATCTACAACATCAGAAGGAACAATTATTCCAAGTGAATTCCCAACTCTCTTAAGTTTAGCTGTTATATTTACCATTGTAATACATGTAATACATAATATTTAAATCTTTCTGCATGAAAGTTATATTTCTTATTAATCTCCCATTATTATACTAAGAATATTTTTATTCCTTCTTTTCTTCAACAGCTTCTTTTTTATCCTTCTTTTTTATCCAATTAACTTTCTCAGGTCTTCTCCCAAGATTATGGTTCTTTCTGCACTTACTAGAACAAAAATAAAGAATTTCCCCATTATCTAATACATAAGTTAATCCTCTTGGAATATCATAATTTTTTTTGCAAAAAGAGCATTGTGACATTTAAGCAGCCCCCCATTCAGGTTCTGTATAAAATATCAAAGTGTGGGCATCTAATGTTGGTCTAAATCTTAAAACATCTTCTCCTTTTTGAAGATCAAGTTCTAATAATAATTCTCCTTCGATGGAGATAACATGATATCCATTTTCTTTGCCTTTTGCAATTAAAGATTCTTTATATTTAACCTTGTCACCATTAAGAAAAACTCTTAAAGAATGATATGGAGTTTTGGGTTTAGTTTTTATTAGAAAATGCATACCTTCTAATTGCCCTGGCAATTCATCAATTGATCCGTCATATTCTATTTTAACTGGAGGAATATTTGCATTCATTTTAAGTATAAGTCCCCTTTGTAACTTTACTTCTTATTTTTCTAGCTTCAATTTCAGTTTCTCTTAACATTAAAGTATCTTTAATTCTTACAGGACCTTTAACATTTCTTCTCATTGATCTTCCTCTATTTTTTCCTTCAAGAACTTTAACCTTAACCTGAGTTACCTCTCCTCTAAACCCTGTTCTTCCAACAATAGATTCAACAATTGCAGGAGCAGGCTGATCACTACTTAAAGACATTCTTTCTTTTTTTTGCTGTTGAGGTTTTTGATCTGCCATTTTAAGCACGTCCTGTTAAAGATAACCTACTTTCAATTCCAATACTATCTGTTAAATAAATATTTTCTACATCTCTTAAATGAACTTGTGTTCCACCATCTGTATAATAACCATGATTTGGAATTTCTTTAGATGTCTTATCTCTTTCTCCAATATATCTTAAATTATTAAAAGTTAAAGAAGATCCGTCAAAAAAAGTAACTCTTCCTAGATAAGCACGTCCACCTTTAAATCCTTGAACTGCTAATTTCATCTTATAACTTCTATCTCTAACTCCTCCTCCAGATTTTACCAATTTCCTTTGAGTTTGTGTTTCCATTTTATGTATGAGCTAAAACCTCCCTTCCATATTTTGATGTAATATAATCAACAAATTTTCCAACTGTTAAATATTCAAATAGCTGTTTTCTATCAAGCACAGCTTCAGTACGTAAAGCTCTTATATCTTCATCTCCAAATGAATATTTATCATCTAAACAAAGTGCTATTTCTATAAATGTTAAAGATTCAATTCCTAAAGAATAAAAAGTATTTTCATCTTTTAATGAACTTAATTCAACTTTAAGGCAATCAGCTATTGTTTGTTTAATTTCTCTTTCAACACTTCCCATATCTGAAAAATTCATTTTAATTTCCTATTACTTTAAAGCTGCAATATCTTTTTCAGCATCTCCTGTTTCAAGAACAGCGATACTTGAACAAGCTACTGGCAATCCTGCAGAAATCCCTAATTTTTTCTTACTATCAACTTCACCATATTTTATGCCTTTTTCATTGCACAAAATTTTTAGATGTTGTGTAATTTCTTTAGGATCAACATCGCTAGCAGAAACTACTAATTTAGCAGTTCCCCTTTCTACAGCTTTTGTAACTTCATTAGTTCCTTTTTCAATTTTTCCTGTTTTTCTTACTTTTTCAACAATTGTATAGAAATCCATATTGGACCTCCCCACATTTAGTTCATCGGTTATAAACTAATCATAAAACGGCTCCACATCATCAGTTCTTTGTCTTGGTTGAATATCAATTTTACCAAATTCTTTAGTTTTTGGAGATATTTTAATTCCTGACTTATACATTATCTCTCCAAGATAAGCAATCATAGCTCCATTATCAGCTAATAAAGAATTTTCAGGTACAAAAAATTTACATCCTCTTTCTTTGCACATTATTTTAGCCATTTCCTGAAGTCTTTTATTACAAGCAACTCCTCCACCTAATACTAATTCTTTTTTACCAGTATGTGCTAAAGCTCTCTCACTAGCTTCTATTAACATTGCAAATACAGTTTCTTGCAAACTATAAGATAAATCTTCCAATTTATATTTGTTAGAATTATACATTTGATTTAACTTAGTTTGTAAACCAGAAAAACTTACATCCATTCCTTTCATTGAATAAGGTAATTCTATATAGTGAAGGTTTTTAGCATCTTCAACTATTTTTGCAATTTTAGGTCCTCCTGGAAAACCTAAACCTACTTGTCTTGCAAATGTATCAATAAAATTTCCAACTCCAATATCTAAAGTCTCTCCAAAAACTCTATACAATTAGAGGTATATTTAATTCTTTAGATAATTTTTTAGCAAATCTAATTCCTTCTAATAAACACGGACTTAAACCAGGACCTTGAGAAAATGCAATTGCTTTAATATCTTTTAAAGTTATTCCAGCATCAACCAAGGCTTTGCTTAAAATAATCTCAGAAAAATCACGGTGATGTTTTGCAGCATCAAGGGGAATTATTCCTCCTCGTTCAGTTGTATAAGTATCTTTAATATTAGATAGTATTTTCCCTTTATTAACTATACCAATTCCAAATGTATGTGCAGTTGATTCAATTCCTAATATCATATATCAAATTGAAGTAATTATTATAAATATCTTTTGGAAAAAAGTTATATGAAACAAGTTGAAGGATATGTCTTTAGTGCAGAATTTGAAGATGATTCAAGAAAACTAATATTTGGGAATTATTCTAAAGAAGGTCCAGAACTATTTGAAGAAAGATTAAGATGTTATAGCACAAAAGATAGAGCTACAAAAGATGCACATAAATTTTGTAAAGAAAATAAAGGAATTAGATATTCAGAAGTTAGTCATGTAGATTTAACTTACGCAGAAAATGAAACTGACTTAATAAATTTAAATGGTGAATCTAATCTAGTAGTTATGTTATTACTAGATGAAAATGATAGTTCCCTCCATAGTAGAAGAGCATTAATAGGACCTGTTGTTGAAGGAAAAAGAGGTATGTATCCAATACCTGGATCGAAATTAAGAGATAATGGATATAGAACTTTTAAAAAAAAGGGTGATAGAAATGCACTTGAAAGAGCAAGATATTGCTGGAATGAAGTTAGAAGACAAGGAGCTCTACCATGTGTTATTGGCCAATTAAAAATTAGAAAAGTGAAAAAAATAAAGTAAAGAGCAAAATAAAAAGCTCTTGAAAAAAATAAAATATTTTTATTGATTAAAAAGAAAAAAATTATCTTCTTTTCTTTTTCTTAGCAGCTTTCTTTTTTCTACCGCCTCTAGCCATTTTAGCTTCACATACATTTCCTTTTCCGTCAACGTAGTAAAGGTATCCAGGCTTTCTCTTAATAACATTCTTTACAAGAACTGTTCCCATTTTTTTACCTCCTTTTTGCACAATGATACATATCTAAGTAATTATTTGTTTTTAAATCTTTCTCCGACGATAAAATTCACTACATCGTAGTATCGTCGGTTTAGTGGTATTTCAAGTATTTTAGAGAATTCTTTTTCAGCTATTTCTCGAATAGAAAATGGTCTAACTATTCTATAATCGACAACATTATCTTTATCATCTAACCACACAGCTAAAAATTCATAAAATACAAAAAATGAGTGAATACTCAAAGGATTTTTTGTCTCAAAGAGTATTGGCAAAGCTCTTTCTCTTATAGAAAACATCAGCCCTGTAAGTTTCATGAACTGATTTGCTTTAAGAGTGTCTTTAATAACTATCTCTTTACCATCTAAATAAATCTTTAAGTTTTCTGTCGCCATTTTGTAAATTACCCTGTTTTATATTTTTATATTGCTTATGAAATATATCTATGTTTTTATCACAAACATAATCATGATGCCTAAATCCTCCTCCAAATGTCTTAGGAATATGCATTAATTCATGTATCATAACTTTAGTTTTTTCTTCTTGAGAAAGTTTTTCGAAGTTCTCGTGTAAAAATTCAATTGCATACCAGCCTTTTACACCTATAGCCATTTGCAATAATTTACCTAAAGCATGACATCTTGCTATTGTATTTCTAGATGAACTACCATAGCTTCTAAAACATTTTATTCTATCTAATTTAACATGGGGGAAAAGATTTTTAGATATATCTTCGACCTCATTTTGTAAACCCTGATCAAACTCATATTTTATTCCCATTTTAAATTATTTGCAAAACTTTATCCTCACTATTGATTCCGGGCTTAAAACCAAATTTATTTGGTGGAAGACCCATATACTTTGAAAGCATAAATAAAACATCTTTATTCACCAGGTCATCTTCAACAGACTCAGATTTTATGAGGTATCTATTTTCACCAAAATGTTTTATACTTTTCTTTGTACTCCCAGTTTTAACCTTAACAATAACATCTGATTTCATAAAATTTCTAAAATCTTGTCTCTAGATTTTAATCCCCTCTTTATTCTTATATTGCAGTGATTAGTATTAAAATACTTCGCTATTAATCCTATAAGCTCTAAATTAGCCTTATTATTTTCCGGTGGAGACTTCAAATAAACATTATATTCATCTTCACCAATTTTGACAATCTCATGTTTCCCAGAGCTTGTTTTCACTTTTATTTTAATTATCATTTGAAACACTAATTCAGAATAAACATTTAATTACTAACTTTTAAAGACTTAAGGGCAGAGATAGGAAGATTTTTACTCGCATCTAAAATCTCAATACCAATAGTTTTACCATCTTTATCTAAATCAACATTTATAGATTCATTTAAGGAAATTGTTTTTTTAACTTCTCCCGGAGAAATCTCTTTAAAATAAATATATGCTGCATCTATTTCTTTATCTATTTCAATTCTCATTTCCATATAACTGTTACAACATTTATAAAATTATGCTCACTAATGTATACTACTTTTAAAGTTTTATTTCCCAGATTTTTATAAGCTTCAGTTTTACCATTATTTTTAATAGTATAATCTGGAAATTCAATTGTTTGTTGGATATATTCAAATTTTATCTCTCTTTCAATCATTCTTTGTTTTGCATGTTTTGAAAGTTCAATTCTCAACTTAATCACCTATTTTCTTATTTTTCATTTAGTCATAATCTCAAGGCCATCCATGTGTTTCAATTTGTAATCTTTTCCAACAGCTTGTTTTGTCTTAATATGGATAGCTTTAACAAAATTCTTACCAATATCACTATGTAACCTATAAGCAAAATCTAAAGCTGTAGAACTTGGAGGCATTAAAAAACAATCAGGAAGTACATTACCTTTTGAATCAGAAAGTTTAGCTCCTGCTGGATAAATAGCTATATAATCCAAAATATCTAAAATAATATTATTAAGAATTTCTTGTACTCCAGTACTTCCAAAATATTTTAAAATTTTTTTAATATTTTCCAAAGCCAATTTTTGTTTATCACTTAAATCTTTGATTACTTTAAAATCATTATCTCCTGAAATATAATCTATTAAACCATGTTTATCAGCTTCTCTTAGTGCAAGTTCTCCTTCTGCAAAACAAGGTACAATAGGATAATCAAATTCTTCTTTTACTTTTTCATAATTTTCCTTACCATTTGGTCTATCAACTTTATTAGCTGCTATTATCATTTTTTTAGTTTCTTTTCTTAATATTTTTGCAAATTCAAATAATTCTTCTTCAGACCATTTACTTGGACTAGAAAAATTAAGTTTAGATTTTCTAATAACTGATTTTACATCATCTTCAGTTACTTTTAATCCAGAAAATTGCTTTGATACATCTTGTGCGAAATTTCCTTTTTCAACTTCTAATTTTTTAGAAAAATTTTTCCAGGCTTTTTTTAAAATACCTAAGTACCATAAGTCCAATTCTCTTTCTATTATTTTAATATCATCTCCAGGATAATAATTTTCAGTGGGCTTACCCTCACCATCACTTTCTCCAGACATATCAACAACATGAATAAAAGCATCTGCTCCAGCTAAATCATTCAAAAATTCATTACCAAGACCCTTACCCTCACTAGCTCCCTCAACTAATCCTGCAACATCCATTAATTCAAATGGAACAAATCTCCATATATCTTTTACAAATCCTTCTCTAGGATTACTTATCTTTCCAAAATCTCTTGCAAGATCTTTAATCTTTATATATGCAATTCCCCTATTAGCTTTTATTGTAGCAAATGGATAATTTGCTATTAAAACATCTGAAAGAGTTGCAGCTTTGAAAAAAGTACTTTTGCCAGCATTAGGTCTACCTACTAATCCTATTAGCATAAAAATCAGAGATTTAATTGGTTTATATATATTATGAAAAAAAGAAAAAAGAAAAAACTACTCTAAATCTTCATCTATCTCGTCCATCTCAAAGAAATCTACATCTTCAATAGGCTCTTTAAGAAGAGCTAAATCTTCATCCTCTCCAAGTTGGTTCTGCTTGTTTTCTTTCATAAAACAGTCAATATCCTCTTTTTTATTTACTCCTCATAGAAATACCTTGTTTTTAAAGTTTTTTATTCTCGAGAATAAGTAAATAAAGCTAATTATTAATTTCTTTATCAATCCATTCTAGTATAATTTCAATAAAAAATTTAACTTCTTTGTCGTCTAAATTTTTATTTTCTGGAATTTTATACCATTTTTTAATACATTTTCTACAACAAGTAGCTGTTGCATGTTGTGCAACAAAAACAGGGTGTCCTCTCCAAGGAGTTTGTTTACCATCATTATCTTTTTTTGATCTAATATTTTTATCAAGAAAATTATAGGCATCTTCAATAATTTTATCTAAACATTTATCTCTAACAAAATTCTTTTCTTCTTCAGATAAATGTATTTCTCTTCTAAACTTGCTTGCATTTAGTTTCTGAAAGATTAAGTTCATAAATGATAAAAAGAAAATGAGTATAAAAAATTATTTGGTTAATTACATCTATTTCCAAAATAAGCCTGGGCTACGCTTCCTGCAAAAATTCCTAAACCTGCTCCAGAAAGTAATCCTAAAGAAGACCATAAAGCAATCGCCCAACCTCTAAATCTTTCAATTTCAAACCCTCTTTCAAAATTAGATTTATACAAAGCAATTGTATTACTAATTAATTCTTCACTTACCTTTTTTATTTCTTCTTCTGAAGCATTTTTATGTCTCAATTCAATTAAACTTTTAATAGCACCATCAACTTCTGGTAAATGTTCACTTGTATAATATAAACTATTAAAAACATGGTCTAATGAATTTGTCAAATTATTACCATTTAATAAAGTAGCTTTAGTAACTTGATATTCCTTAGGACCAGAATCAGATCTTGAAGATGTTTTATAATGCTGATCATGGGCTGTTTGCTCTTCATTTTTCCATTGCTGTAAATCCCATCTTAAATCTGTCCATGGACTTGCAAAACTTGCTGCATTATTATAAATTACAGACCCTACTCTCCAAGTATTTGCAATTGTTAAATAATCACTATCATTGAACTCTTTTCCTTTTTTTGTTTCTTTTTCTCTAGATTTAATTGCAGCTATTCTTCCAGCTTCATTAGTTCTTGAAGCACTTATTAAGGATAAATCAATACTCAACTCAGGATAATCTCCAATTAATTTTTCCAGATTTTTAGCGGCTTCCTCACCCCAATCTCTATGATACCAATAATAATGATCAGTATCATCATAAACTTGTTTAGATTCCATATGTGTTGAATATGTAGTATGACCTTCAGAATCAGTATGTGACTTGGTTACAGGATACCAAACAGTATGATAATTATCTTCATGTCTTTCTGTCCACGAATCTGAAAAATTAGAATTTACAACTCTCATTCTTTGATTTATTTCTAAAAATGACCCAAGTTTTTCAAAAACTTCATCAACTTCATTTGGAATATTATTCGCTAAATCTCCCAATTTATAATGATGTCCTTCCCCATAGTATTTATATTCTAAATTTGAAGCAAATCTTTGATAAGGATTGCTTTCTTCAAATTCAGCCATAGGCTTCCAAGAATCGTCCCAAGCTTCAAAAATCTTCATTGAAAAATCATTCAAACTTGTAAGGTATCTAGTAGCTGGATCAATAACCTTATCATTTTTTTGAGCATCTTCTTCAATCTGTGTTTTCTCCGAGAATCCAAGAGGAATATTTTTAGTTCTTTCAATTTCATGTCTATAAGAAAAATTTCCTGTAAAAATTCCTAAACCTGCTGCTCCAAGTATTGCATATGCAGCTACATTTGTAGCTAATTTTCTTCCAAAGCCCATAATTGACTTATATTCTTCTTTCATTTTATTTTTCCCAGAACTATCTGAGATGATTTCCACATCACCTCAAAAAATTAATAACAATTCTATTTTTAAACCTTTCTCAAATGTTAAGTCAATAATCAAACTTAACATTATCTAATTTTTATTCAAAATAGCTATCGGCAGATTTTTAAAGTTAAATATGTCTATATTTCTGTTTCT
>JAGVWM010000024.1:15548-26562 GCA_018304325.1 Candidatus Pacearchaeota archaeon | reverse complement strand
GTCTAGTAACATTTATTTTAGAAGGAAATAAAAGAATATTCCAATTAACTTCTGCAAATGCTTTAATAGATAATATAGAAGAAGAACAAAAAGAATTAGGGAGGCAAAAGAAGAAAGCCATTGAAATATCTAAAGAAATAGAAAAATCGCTTAAGTTGATTCCTCAAAAACAAGAAGCAATGATATATCGTGGTGTAAAGGGAATAAAATCATTTTACAACGAGACCCTTAAAGGAAAAGATTTTGTGACTTTTGGAGGTCCTCAAAAATCAATAGATTTAATGGGAGAAACTTTTTGGTATAATTATGATATAAAAAGAGCTGAAAAAAAGATAAAAGCCAGATTAATATTCAACTACTCAATAAAACATCATGGAGCAAAAATAAAGAATAAATTCACAGAAGTAAAGTATTTTAATAAAGAATTTGAGCCAAATACAGAAACTCATATTCAAGATGATAAAGTAGGGGTTATAGTTTGGGGCGATGAACCAATATTATTTTTAATACAAGATAAATCTGTGGCAGAATCATATAAAAAATACTTTGAAAATATGTGGAAGCAGGCAAAATCATAACACTAAAATTTATAACACATCATTAGTTCCATAAGGTAATTAAAATGGTTGATCAAGAATTAAAAGATTTCAAAGAATTTGTTGAAAAAATTGAAAGTTATAGGGGGAGACATACAGAACTTGTAACTGTGTTAATACCTGCAGATTATAATGTAAATGCTGTAGTTTCACAATTAGAAGCTGAAAAATCAACTGCAAATAACATTAAATCACGTTCTACTAGAAATAATGTTATAGAAGCTTTAGAAAAAATAATTCGTGAACTAAAACAAGGACCTCAAAAATATACTAATGGAATTGCAATATTTTGTGGCAACACAAGCATGGATGAAGGAAAACCAAATATAGAGTTTTTTGCAATTAAACCTCCTCGACCACTTAATACTAGGTTATATCGTTGTGATCAAGTTTTTGTTGCAGATCCTTTACTTGAAATGACTGAAATAGCTGAAGTTTATGGTTTATTAGTAATTGAAAGAAAAGAAGCAACTATTGGATTATTAGAAGGGACAAGAATAAAAGTATTACAAAAAATGACATCAGGAGTTCCTGGAAAAATAAGAGCAGGAGGACAGTGCCTTTCTCCAGATACTTTGATAATGAAAGATAATGGTGAGTTAATAGAAATAAATGAATCTCACAATCCATTATTTGTAATGTCTGAAAATTTCAATGTTGAAAAAACAGAAATAACTCCAGTTATAGCAAAGTGGGAAAATAATAAGGAACTATTTAAAATAACAACTAGTTATCCAATGTTTGAAATAAAGTCTTCAAAAGACCATTTGTTTTTTATAAGAAGTGAAAATGGAATAGAAGAAAAGCCCCTTTCTAGAATAAAAGAAGGAGAATATTTAGTAATGCCTGAAAAAATAAACCTTAATCTAAAAGAACAAATTATCAACTTTAAACCGATTATAAAACAGGAATGGAATACAAAAAAAGTGTTTATACCAAATATATTAGATGTAAAATTAGCCAAGATATTAGGATATTATCTTGGTGATGGAAATTATGAAAAAGATAGAATTAGTTTTTCAGAGCAGAGAAAAGAAGTGGCAGAATATTATTTAATGTTTATTGAAGATTATTTTAAAGTAAAACCTTCATTAAAATTCAGAGAAAATAAAGGATATTATCAAATAAGGTTAGGAAGTAGAATAATTTCTCAATTTTTCAAAGAAATATTCCCAGAAAAGGACAAAACACTTAATCAGGGAATGCCCAAAATAATTATGAAATCTCCAGATAATGTTTTAGCCTCATTTATTTCAGGATTTTTTGATGCAGAAGGTTATGTCTCAGAAAATAGAGTGGCTTTTGGAATAAATAATGAAAAACTATCTAAACAAATCCAAATATCGCTATTAAGATTAGGTATAATATCTTCTATCAACACCTATGATAATAGGCGAAATCCTTATTCAAGAAATACAAGATACACTCTAGCAATAGATGATCTAGAATCATTAAAAAAATTTAGAGAATTAATTAATTTCGCTTCAATAGAAAAAAGAGAAAGGGTAAATTATTTGATTGATAATAGAAGTAATAGAAACAAAGTAAGACAGATCGTTGTTACAGGAAAGGAAGTAGCAAGAATAATAAGAAATTCAGGTTTAAACACAACACAATTCAATTGTCCAGACTTCTTCAATAATAAAAAACAGTTAAGTAAAGAAGTGTTTAAGAAAAACATATTAGATAAAATTGGAAACCAGGACCTTAAAAAAAGGCTGGAATTATTCTATTCATCTAACTTAATAGCTGTAAAAATATCAAAAATTGAATCAATAGGAATTAAAAAAACTATTGATATAGAAACAAAAAATCATAATTTTATAGCAAATGGCCTTATAGTCCACAATTCATCACAAAGATTTGCGAGAATAACAGAAGGTATGGCAAAAGAATTTTATAGGAGAGTTGCAGAAGTAATGAAATCAGAGTTTTTTGAAATGAAAAAACTTAAGGGTATTTTAGTTGGAGGTCCTATTCCGACAAAAGAAGAATTTTTAGAAGAAGGGCAATTAGCTACATCACTAAAAAACAAAGTAATTGCTGTAAAAGATATTGGTTACGCAGATGAACATGGTTTAGAATTATTAGTTGAAGCATCACAAGATGAATTAGCAGAGCAAGATATTACAAAGGAGAAAAAGATAATGGAAAGATTTTTTACTATTTTAGGGAAAGATCCTGATAAAGGATTTTACAAATACCCAAAAGTGAAAAAGGCTCTTGAAATGGGTGCTGTAGATACTTTATTACTAAGTGAAACATTAGAAAGACCAATAATAAAAGAACTTACAACAATAGCAGAACAAATGGGTACAACAGTTATTTTAGTAAGTGATGAAACAGATGAAGGAAAGCAATTCACAAATCTTTCAGGAGTTGGTGCTATTCTAAGATATAAAGTTCACGTTTAATTATTTTATATCCCCTTTTGAAATAAGAAATAAAATATTTTTTCCAACATTATACTTTCCTTTTTTTATATCTTTAATATCTAACCAAACAATTTCTTTAACAGGATAAATAGGCTTTATATCTTTTTTATTTTTTAACTTAGCTAAATAATGGATTAAAACAATAGTCATACTTTCATTAGTTTGTTGATTTTTATAGACAATCATAGGATTTAATGGTCTAATTATTTCAATTTCGGCATTAATTTCTTCTTTTACCTCTCGACAACAAGCTTCTTCCATATCTTCAATTCCTTCCTCAACTGTTCCTCCAGGCAATTTATAAAAGTCATCCTTATTATCTTTATTAACAAGTAATTTCCCATTTTCAATAATAACTGGTCCAGAAGCAATTATTGTTCTTTTCATTCAAATACATAAAAATAGCACTTAATAAAAATTTCTATTATCTCTCTTCTACAACTCTTCTTGGTTTAAGGAACTTAGCTCCATATTTATTGAAGTAAAAAAATGAATCTTGATCTGGTTTTTTTGATCTTCTTGAAATATCAGCAGAATATCCGATAGGAATTAAAGCTTCAACACTAACTCTATCTGGAATTTTTAAAACTCTTTTTACATGGTCATCTACAAAAGCTCCAATCCAGCATCCTCCTAATCCTAAATCAGTTAATTTCAAAAGAAAATTTTCAATTGCAGCTCCAGACTGCTGTCTTAAATATTTCTCTCCCCTTTCATAATAAGCTCTTTCAACCTGTGTTGGATCACTACACACAACAACAACATAATGAGCATCTAGTATAAAATCATGGTCAGCTGCCTCAGATAAATCTGCAATTATTTCAGGATTATCAACTAAAATAAATTTAGTTGCATGTAAATTGCCTGCACTTGGTGCATATCTTGCGGCTTCTATACACTCAAGAATATCTCTCCAATCAGGCCTTTTTTTCTTAAATTTCCTAGTACTTTTTCTATCTCTAATAACTTTGTCAAAATCCATAAACAAGTTATGTAAAGATTATTTATAAAATTACCCTATTTTTTAGAAAGGAATATCATCATCTTCAAGAGTCTTGTCAACAGCTCTTTTTATAAGTCTTTTTTCTTCAGGAGTTATCGTTTCCTCTGCTTCTTCAGCTAATTTTTTACCTTTTTCACTAAGACTTAACATTTCTTTTGCACTTCTTTGATCTCGTGAGACATCTAAATGTCCCTCACCTACCATTTGACCTATCATTAACTTTGCTCGTTCTTCATTAGTCATAATAGGGAAAGATTTGAAATAATCAATTATCCAGTCTGCATCTAATTGGATAAGATTATAATCTAATTTGCAAACTGCATGACCTTCGAAAGCATCTTTTCCTTTCCATTTTCCAACATATAATCCTATCTCTTTGTCAAATGCAAATTTATACTCTATAGACGGCCTTCTATGATAAGCTTTATTAAAAGTTAAATTACTTTGCTCAGATAAGAATCCTTCAATTCGTGAACGTCCATAACAATCTTCAACTAATCCTTCAATAGCATCAGAATCATCTCCTTTAGAATAATGAAAAACTCCAGTAAATTGTGCTACTTCATCTTGCCAAGGAGCATAAAATAATCCGTCAATTATTCTTTGTCTGTCTCTTTCATCAATATCTTCAATTCTATCTTGAGTTCCTGTCCCTATAACTGTAGCCATTTTACTACATCTCATAAAGATTTTTAAATATTTATATAAATAAATAAACGCCTCGGGGAGGACTCGAACCTCCGACCCTACGGTTACAACCTTCTCCAATTACTTAGAGGGTAGGACTATACCTTCACCATAACACGCTTGCTTTAGGTGGCGAGTGTCTAGTCTCTGCACCTTCCATGGCTCAGGATTGCCCTCAACTTAATGTAGGGTTTCCCTGAATTTACTCGCTGTTCATTCCGAAATTTCTTTCGGAAGCTGCTAACTTATGAAGTTCAACGTGAGTTTCTCTATGACAATTTGCACATAGCAAGTCACATTTTTCTATTTCTGATTTTACTCTATCCCAACTTCTACTATGACCTTTACTTGAAACATTGAAATCTTTTTGCAATGGATCTCTATGATGAAATTCTAATACCTCAGGATATTTTGAATATCCACATTTCAAACATTTTCCTCCAAGGTGCAAAATTGCTTTAAGACGAATTTCTTTTCTTCGTCTTGAAACAGCTTCAATGTTATACTTTCTTCGATCTTTGTAAGTTCTTGGATCTTTAACTTTAAACTTCTTGTCTTACAGCCGTATGCTCTACCAACTGAGCTACCGAGGCATAATAATATCCAGAGAAAATGATTTATAAAACTATTCTTTATTCCTATGCTCAAGACGAGCATATACATTTCCTTGCTTGCTTCCTTGTATCAAAGAAATAACTGCCTGAACAGCATCTAAGATGTGCTCTGCCTTTCCAATTATTGCAACATTATTATCTTCAACAACTATCTCGCAACCAGTTAAATCTCCAAGAACTTTAAGAGTTTTTCCTTGAGTACCAATAATCCTCCCCCTAATAACACTAAAGTCTTTCCTTCTTGTATGATCTTTTATATCTATAACTTCCATCATATAATTTTCATCCTTTAGCAAAAGAGCATCTTCAGGAAGAAAAGGATAATCTAAAGCTTCTATAACTCTAGAAGCAAAATACTCATCAATTTCTTTTCCGCTAATACTAACATTTCTTCCGCTAATACTAATTTTAACATCTAGATTTTTCTCTAATTCATTCTTATTTTGAGAAATTTTCCTTACTTTAGAAACAAATAATTTCTTCATCTATTATTCCAGAAAATGAGCATTAAAAAATATTCCTATATCTCTTCAAGTGACCCTAAATGACCATTTCTTCTTAAAAAGTCAGTTTGGGCAGGATTATACTTAAATAAAATATCTCCTTTATCATTATCAAATTCCCATGGTTCTATAATAACAATATTACCCTCTCTTATCCATAACTCTCTTTTTAACCTGCCTGGAACTCTGCAGTTTCTGGTTTTTCCATCACTACATCTTATCAACATTCTTCCACCACCAACTCTCTGATCAACAAGTCCAAGTATTTCCTTTCCCCTGGGGAGCCTAACTCTAGTTATTTGTTCTGGTGGTCCACTTGGTAAAACTTTTTTATGTTTTTTCATTTTACAAAAAAATTAAAAGAGAATTAAAAAAATTAAATTAAATTAAAAAGACTTTTTAGCGCCTTCTTTGATTGCCTTCATCGCATTATCTTCAGACATCATAGCACTCATCTTAGTCCCACACTTGCTACATGTACCCTGGCACATATATCCCCCCCTGGAAGTTTTACTTACCACTGGGTTTTTCATCTGAGACTTTGCTTTACATTTAACACAATATCCCTCTGCCATTAAGCTACCTCCTTTGTAATTTTAATTTCTACCATTTATTTTGATTGTTTTTTGCATTTAAAAACTTATTTATAAGTTTTTAGACCACAAGTTTAACTGAAAACCTAAAAAACTTGATGTTTAAAAATCCTTTTGTTGTCCATTATTGCTTTTAAAATATAAGTAAATCATCTTCCAAGAGATTGTTTTGCTCCGCAAGCAAGACAATGAATGAATTGTAAATTGTCTTGTTTAGTTATTTCTGTATCAGGTTTACCACACTGATTGCATAAAACATATTTTTTAACATAAAGACTAAATTTATCTTGAACTTGCACTGAAGATATCTTTCTGTTAAAAATTAATCTATCATTTTCTATTTTTCCTAAGCTAGCAAGTTCTTTAGTTAAAAATTTACAGACTTGTTCAGGAGTTCTTCTTATGTATGAAGCAACCTGTATAAAATTAGAAAAAACTGTTTTATTCCCAACATTTTGAACATCTACTTTTGGTATTTCAAATCTTTCAGATTTAGTATCTATTCTTTTAACTTTACCATATGCTTCTTCAAGCAATTTATCATAATCTTCCATTATCAATAAGATTAATGTTAGTTTAAAAATGTTTATAAAGAAGATAATCTTATTGAATAAAGAGGTTAAATGCTAATAAAAAATATTCTAATAGGCTTAGCAATAACAATACTTGGAAGTTTTGTTGCAATTTATGGTATCTTAGCATTTTACGGAGAAGCTCCTCAATGGGACAAATATTGTGGAAGCATACTACAACCATTATATGAAATTAATACTTCCCAGCAATGTTCAGATTTAAACGGAAAATGGAATCCTACATACACTGATGGGAGATACGCTCCAACGCCTGTTAAGTCAGGTCTTGTAGGATATTGTGATTTATACTATGATTGTAATTTACAATTGCAAAAATCTCAAGAATCTTACTCTAGAACGTTGTTTATAATAACAGTTCCAGTAGGAGTAATTCTAATAGTTGTTGGGGCAGCTTTATTTGCTCTAGAAGCAGTAGGTGCAGGAATAATGTTAGCAGGAATTGTAACCCTAATTTATGGAGCTGCTAATTACTGGCCAAATGCAAATAATATGATTCGTTTCATAATCTCTTTAGCAGGCCTAGTTTTAGTAATAATTCTTGCATACTGGATAAACAAAAAGTATAAAGAGAAAAATAAAGGTTTTTTCAAAAAATTAATAAAAAGAAAAAGGAGATAAATGGGTTGGAAAAATTGGCCTTATTGGCTTAAAGGTGGAATAATTGTGGGGGTTATTACATTCATCCTTCTTGGGGGTCTAATGTTTTCAATTGGTATTAGTGATGGGTGGTTTTGTGTAGCTCTTGTTGATGCTCAATCATGTACATTTTATGAATTTTTAACATCCCCATGGCATTGGATTCAAATTATATTCTTAACAATATGTGGTTTTATCCTTGGAGCAATAATTGGTTTCATTATTAAAATAACAAAAAAGCACATTAAAAAGAATGGAACTAAATCTTTCTTAATATTAATTGCATGGCCAATTGGAATGGGAATATTCGTATCAATTATAGGATTAATCTTATTTGTATTAGATATCAGTAATACTAATAATCTCACCTATTTCTTTATACTTGGAATAATAATCGGAATAATAATTGATCTAATAATGAATCTAATTAAGAAAAGAAGATAACCAACTTTAAAAACTAAATTAAACTATTAATTTAATGTTATCAGTATGGTTATATACAATTATTAGCGTATTAGCTGTAAGTATTATTGGTTTAATAGGAATATTTTTTCTTTCAATTAAATCTGAAAAATTAGAAAAGTTATTAGTTTATATGATTTCATTTTCTGCAGGAGCATTGTTAGGAGATGCTTTTATCCATTTGCTTCCAGAAGCTGTAAAAACTTCAGGATTTACAATAATGATTTCCCTATCAGTTTTAGCTGGAATAGGGTTTTCATTCACAGCTGAAAAAATAATCCATTGGAGGCATTGCCATCATCCAACAACATCTAAACATCCTCATCATTTATCTACAATGAATTTAGTTGGAGATGGTGTACACAATTTTATAGATGGCATAATAATTGCCGCATCTTATCTAATTTCAATTCCAGTAGGCCTTGCAACAACTCTAGCAGTTGTTTTACATGAAATACCTCAAGAAATATCTGATTTTGGAGTTTTAGTTTATGGAGGATATTCAAAAAAGAAAGCACTTATGTCAAATTTTTTAATAGCACTTACATCAGTTTTAGGAGCTGTACTAACGCTGTTAATAGGAATAAAAAGTGAAAGTTTACTTATATTTTTAATACCGTTTGCAACAGGAAATTTTATCTACATTGCTTGCTCTGATCTTATACCAGAATTACATAAAGAAACAAAGCTAAAAATTTCTCTAGCTCAATTAATATTATTCCTCTTGGGAATTTTAGTAATGGCAGTTTTGTTATTATTAGAAATTTAAGCTCTTTTTTTCTTCCTTTCTTCTCTAAGATTTGCTTCTTCTCTTAAAGAAGATAAATAATCTGGAACATTTACATCAATCCCTCTTTCAAGAGTTACTTTAAAATCTCCTCTATACATCTCTAATTCTTGAGCTCTATCTAAATGTCCTAAAATTGTCCTTCTTATATCATCAACTCTATCTCTTTCTCCTACAGTCGTTAAAACAGCTGCAACATCATCAATAATATCACTGCCTGATTCAGCTATTTGTTCAACTCCCCTTATTATTCCTAGTAATTCTCCTTCTTCTTTTTTCAAACCAATTAGTCTTCTGATAATTTCCTCTTTTTCTTTTAATATCTCTGCATCATAAACTTTTTCAAATTCTTCAGGCGCCTTATAACCCAAAAGTTTTAATCCTGAAACATAAGTTCTTACATCAGAATGAAGATCTTTAAAAACTACTTTTAATCTATCAAAATCTTCTTCACTCATTCCACCATTTCTTAATTTTTCAATATATCCAAAAACACAATCATGAGGTAAAGAAAAATAACCCTCAACTTCTTCATCTCCAAATAATATGAAATTAGCTCCCGGATATCTTCCAACATAACCTAATTGAAATATCCCTAATCTTTCTACTAAAGTATAATCTGGGAAAGGTATTCCGCCATCATTAACTTCCCACTTCTTATCAAAATGATCTCTTTTTGAAATATGTTTCTTTGTAGGAAGTTTCATTTCAGAAGAAGTACTAAAATGTGCTTTAACATCTTCTACTTCAGGTAATTGTCCGTCAAGAATTCCTAAAGAATATTTATGGTGTTGAACTTTCCAATTGCCATGTCCTCCAAAACATCCATGATGTCCATGTCCATGTAAATATTTTATTGCATCATCTTCAGTCACATTAACAAGTAAAACAGGTTTACCTTGATATTCCTGAACTTTTTCACTTAAAGAAGAAAGATTAGTTCTAAAATTATTAATATATTCTCTGTCTCTTTTTGACATTAAAAATAAAAACTAAAGATATATTTAAAGTTTTATTACTACTCAAATATACAATCATCAACCCAAATACCTTACAATTCCTGGGCGAGGCTCATAAATAATGCCGTCTTCAAGTGCTTTTTTAATTTCTTGATTTATTAATGAAGGTTCAATTTCTTTAAACTCTTCCATTAGTTTATCACTTCCGATTCCATTTGGTTCAGAATTTTTTATTTTATCTATTATTTTATCAGATAAAGCTATTATAATATCTTTGTTAACTTCCTTAGGTTTTATTTTATCAAATTCTAATTTCCTCACTAAAAGATACTTAGGATCTTTTTTCTTTATAATTTCAGGCGTAATATAAAGCTCATCATTATAGACTCTAATCAAACCCATTATCAAAACAGTATCTCCCTGAGAAATATCAGAGAATTTATTTACATCATCTCCAAAAATTTTAATTCTAATCTGTCCAGAAGCATCATCAACTGTTAGACTTATATATGATTTTTCAACAGAAGAATACCTATCAACCACATTTGCAATAACATTAACTCTACTTATTTTTTTATCACCAAGTTCAATAAAACTGAATTTATCAGCATCAAATATCCTTTTACCTTGTATAACATCTCCTATTTTTAATTTATACGCAACATGTCTTTTATAGTCTGCCATTTTTCAAAGTTCTTGTTTCGAAACCTTTCGAAAGGTTTATTCTCTTTTTTACTAAGTAAATCTAAGAAATCTGAAGGCTATTTAAAGTTTTATTTAATGAAAGGCAATAAATTTTAGAGTACTAAAAACAACATATTTAAACCAAAATAATCTATATAAATAATGGGAAAAGGGGGATTAGTTCATATACTAAACACAATAACTGTTATACTAATAATTGTCATATATTTTTCTTTGCTCACTAAAGGGTCATTGAACTTTTCTAATCCTAATGATTTAATATTTTTTGTATCATTTATCTTAGTATGGATAGTTACTTTTTTATTATATATAGCTGCTTTTTGGGAAACAAAATTAAATAATATTTGGTTTAAAGCAGCTTTTGCACTAAATATTATTGATGTAATATCATTCTTGGTAGCAGGATATCTACTATTAAAAACGGCAAATCTAACAATAATT
>JAGVWM010000024.1:0-15526 GCA_018304325.1 Candidatus Pacearchaeota archaeon | reverse complement strand
ACTCTCTGGATATAACCTTTTTTAGGATGGAAAATATCCCCGCTTAAAGCTAATTTATCTAAAACATCATCTAAATCAGTTTTCTGCATCTTACCTTCTAGCTCTTTTTCAATTTCTTCTACAGGTATTAATTTTCCAATTTTAGATTCCAACCTAATAATTGACTCTTTAACTTCAAGAATTTTTCCTCTTTTGCTTGCTGTAACACCTGTGACTATTTTGTCAATATCAAAACTTTTTGTTTCATAATCATAACCTGCTTGCATTAAATAATATTTCATTAAATTAATAGCTCTTGTTGCATCTTGTTTTTCAACTTTTTCACTCAGCCTGGTTTTAGCAGATGCCTCACTTAATCTTACTAAAGCTTCTAGTTGTCTTGCTGTAATTGGTATTGGTCTTAAAGGCAAATCAGCTGCAGTAGGGGCATTTCTCAAAGTAACATAAAACTTTTTAATTTCTTCTATAGCTTCATCACTTAATTTTGGCTGAATTATTTTTTTAGCATATGCAACATATTTTCTAAATAATTCTACATCAATACTACCTCTTGCTTTTGTATCTTTATGTTCAAACAAAACATGCGAAGCAATTGCATCATCTTTTGCTTTATCTGGATTATCTCTTAAAATAAAAATAACATCAAACCTATTTAATAAAGTTGGTTGGATATCAATCTGGGAAGCTATTGTCTGGTAAGGATCAAATCTTCCAAATTTTGGGTTTCCTGCAGCTAAAACAGAGGTCTCAGCTCTTAAACTTGCCTGTACATTTGCTTTACTAATAGTTACTGTTTGTTGCTCCATTGCTTCATGCATTGCGCTTCTATCATTAGGATCCATTTTTTCGATCTCATCAATACAAACAATTCCTTTATTACTAAGCACCATAGCTCCTGCTTCTAAAGACCATCCTCTCAAAAACTCATCTCTTACAACAGTAGCTGTAAGTCCAGCTCCTGAAGCACTTTTACCAACAACATATCTTCCTCTAGGAGCTATCATTGAAACAAATTTTAAAGTAACTGATTTAGCTACTCCCGGATCTCCAACAAGTAAAACATGGATATCTCCTCTAAAAACAGTTCTATCTAATTTTTCTTTCCTAACTCCTCCAAATAATTGTAAAACTAAAGCTTGTTTTACCTCTTCATAACCATAAATACTTGGTGCGATATTTTCTGCCAGTTTCTTAAAAACATGTGGGTCTAAAGATAATTCTTTTATTTGGAGTTCATCTTCTTCACTTATTTTTAAATCTTCATAAGTTTCTTCTAAAGGAATAACATTATTTGCATCAATTGCAAGATCAAACCTAGTGCTAACATTTCCAGTAGGTAAAGGAACAGGCACTTCATTTAAAATTCCAAAAACCCTTATTTTACTTCCAGGAGTTGTTCTCTCTTCCATTCTTGGTTCTACTAAATCTTCTTTAAGAAAAACATTAACTCTTCTAGGTTGTTCTCCACCAGATAAACTTTCAGGAGACTCTTCAATTACTAATCTTTGAGCATCTACCATTTGTTTACTTACTAATTTAAAAAATCCTTTTCTACCACATGAACATCTTGAAGGTTCTTTGAATTTTTTGTCTAACTGTAAAACAGAAATTAAAGTTCCACAAGAAGGGCACTCAAATTTAGCACTTACAACTTGAGGTCTAACATCAGAAGCTTGCCTTACAATGCCCTCAATCCAGATAAATTTGTTCAGATGCTTAGATCTTATATTCCTTACTTTAATAAAACTATTAGGTGGCAAATCTAAAAATCTTATTCTTGGATTTTTAACTAACCCTATTTCATCTAAAGCAAGTTCTAAAGAAGAAAGCATTTCTTCTGGTTTCTCCAAAATAGCTTCTGAAAGTTCAGGAGAAAAGCTTACCAGATCATTAAAACTAACAAAAATTACTCTTTCAGATTCCCGTATAGCTTCACCTATCTTTTTCTTATAAGTATTAAAGAAATTTTTTGATTCAGCTATAAACTCCTCTTTTTTCAAAACCTCCATTTCTTATGGAAACACAAAGTGTTTATAATAATTTCTATGCAAAAATGTCAATAACTGTGTAATTAATTTTATGGTATGCTTAGTTATTGAGCATGCTCAAGATACTTGATATCTTGACATATAGTAATTGCAACAAAATCAAAGACAAGAAGTAACTTTAGAATAGTTAATAAAATCACAAAGAGTAATATTAAAAATTAGAATGATAAATCTTACCTAATCTAAAAAACATTATTGTCTCCAAAATCAAAGCAATAGGCTTAAGAATAAATATTATACTAAATATGCCTATCCAAAAACCAAAATCTATTTCATCCCTAATTTTTAATATAAAAAACCCAAACATAATAAAATAAACTTTGAACAATAAAATAAGCCCAAAAAAAAGCAATCCTAATCCTAGGTTTTCCCGATTACTGGGAAGAATGATAAAAAACAATAATAAACAATTAAGTGGAATAATACCAAAAATAGCTATTTTAGATAATATGACTACTGGTTTATTTCGTAGATATCTACCAAGGGAAAGGTATCCATTATAAAATAAAATCATTAGAATATGAATAAATATTAGGAATAAAGAAGAAAATAATAAAGATTGGTATCGATTCCATGTAAAAGGCAATAAAGTTAATGGATAGAAAAAATTAAATGTAAATGGAAATAACCCGAATAACTGAAAAATACCAAAAAAAGGAAAAGAAACAACAAATGGTTTCCAAAAGGAATAATAAGAAAAATAAAAGAAAAAAGGGCTCAACAACACTCCTGACCAAGCAGCAATTTTCAAAAAATTTTTCATTTCAATTTTTCAAAGCAGTTTTATAATGTTATTTATAATCTTTCAAAGCCTCTTTTATGTTCTTGTTAAGTATAACCATACTTTCATCAAGCTGTTGCTTATTCTTTGTTCCTGTACAAACAAGCTTACCATTACTAAATAATAAGAAAGTTGCATTAGGCTCAGCTAATTTATACACTAATCCTGGGAATTGTTCTGGTTCATACTCTGTATTTTCCAATGCTAAAGCTAAATAGTTTAAATTTAACTTTAAATCAATACTACCGGAGGCAACTATATTTTGAACAGTAATCTTAGGTTTATCAGTAATTTTTACTCCAATTTTAGCCAATTGCTTAATTACTTGGTTAATTACCTCTTTAACCTGGGCAATTGACTTTGTTCCTGTACATACTAAATTTCCTGAACTAAAGACTAAAACAGCTGATTTCGGCTTTTTTACTCTTAATACTAATCCTGGGAATTGTTCTGGATTATATTCAGTATTACTCTGAGTTCTTGCTAATTTTGTCAAAGAAACAGGTTTTCCAAGAGAAGCTGTAGCAACAATATTTTGTACAGATAAGTTTCCCTTAGCCATGTGATTTATAAAGGAGGTCTATTTATAAAGCTTTCGTCTAATTTATATAAGCTATTTATAAATCAACTCTTTCAGCCATTAAAGAATAAAAATATGTTGCATTATAAAAATTTGTATCTTAAATCACTATCTTCTTCTAAAAGCAACAATTATCAAAAGTAAAAGTAATATTAAAACTAATAATAAAAATAGCCAAAACAAAAGCCATAAATTAGGACTAGAAGTTTTAGTTACTTTAAAAACACTTTCATTTATCTCACTAGCAGGAATTATCATTCCAATAGATTGTGGTTCTTGTTTTTTCTCAAAAAATAAAGGATCTAAATCATCAAAATCTTGAATTCCACCACGACTAGTTTTTTTATCATTATTACTAACACATTTTAACAAGAATTACTACATGTCTGAACTAATTCTTGTTGTGTAGTTTGTTGGCAATAACTTGCAGGTGTACCTGGATATACACAGTTATAACTAACATTTTCCCTTATAACATCATCACTAAAACAGAAATTTTCTGAAATAGTTGAACTTGGACAGTCAGCATTAGAGCTACATAAAATTTGAGATATACAAGCAGCATTATTACATCCATACTGACATTGTTCATATAATTCTTCACTAGAATCAAATATACACTGACTTGCATTAACATTACAAACAGGGTTATTTACCTGGTGCCAAACATCTCCATTTTGGCAAAAAAAGTGTTCTGTTGGACTACCACATTCATCATTTTCAACACATTGTACTAAGTCATGTTTACAATAAGCCAAGTTATTTCCATTAATACATGTGTCTAAAGTAGAATTATCCACATCATCGCAATCATTAACTAATTTTTCTTCTACTAAAACACTGCAAATATTTGAGTTACATCCAGCTGTTTGATAATTTTTATAAACATCATTGGTCTTGCAGAATTCACTTCCAAAAAAACCAGTGAATCCACATTGCAAATCATTAGTACAAGAACTCTGTGCTGGAACAATAGATAAACTTAATAAAAAAACTAAACTAATTAAAGATAATAGCAAATAATTATGCTTACTCAATTCCTTAAAACCCATAAAAAACTATAATAAAAATCATTTATAAATATTATTGCAAATAATCACACAGTTATCACTTTAAAGTTAATCAATTAGCTTCTTTCTTTATATCACTAATATTTGCTATATCACTTGTGTTCCTATCAGGTCTATATACAGTTATTCTAGGAAACCTCATAGCATAACCAGAAGAATAAGTAGGAGATTTCTGAATATTCTGATAGGTAACTGAAACAACTAATTTAGGTTTAACTCTTACAATCCTTCCTTTTTCACTAGTAATCAGAGGTTTTAACATTTTAGTCATCTCTTTATAAGTTGTTCCTTCTGATTCCTTTTCTTTCAATCCAGAGGAAACCATTCCAACTTCTAAAAATTTATCCTTACTATCTTTATTATTTCTACAAGCAACAATATAACTTGTCAACCAACCAGCTCTTTTACCAGTTCCATGCATTGCTCCAACTATTACTAAATCAAAATCTCTGGAAGATGGTTTCATTTTTACCATATGCCCAACTCTTCTTCCAGGTTTATATATAGAGTCTAAATTTTTGACCATTATACCTTCTTCACCAATTTTAAGGGCATTTTTATAAAACTCTAAAGCTTTCTTTTCATCATCAGTTATTATCTGTTCTGCAGTTCTTACTTTTAATTTTTCAACTTTAATTATCTTTTCAAGATGTTTTCTTCTTTCAATAAAAGGTAAATTCACTAAACTTTTTCCATTTAAATAAATTACATCAAAAGCATTTATCTCAACAGGAAGTTCATCAATTAATTTTTCAATATGATATTTTCTTTTAATTCTCTGGCTTATTGATTCAAATGGTTTATACTTTTTAGTTTTAGGATCATAACCAACTACTTCAGAATCGACGATAAAACTCTCTGCTTTAATGTTTTTCCCAGCAACACTTACAACATCAGGAAACTGATTTGTTACATCTTCCAATCTTCTTGTAAATAATTTTACATTCCCATTTTTATTTTTTGAAATAACAACTCTAAAACCATCATATTTATGCTCTATAGCTGCAGGTTTACCACACATTCTAAATGCCTCACTAATTTCAGTTACTTTAACTGGAAGCATTACATTCATTGCTTTTCCAGGGATAATTTCAATTTCATCAAATGCTTTTTTACCTTTTATTGCTGCCTCAAAAATTTGAGCAAAATCATTAGCTAAATCATAAACTTCCTCAATTTTGTTTAAAACTTCTTTTCTTTCATCAGGAAAAAATGCTTCTGCAATAGACTCTCTTAAAGTAGAATCGGCAACGCCAATTCTCAAATCATTTAAAACTGTTCTTATAAGATATTTAGCTTCTAAACCATTTGCATTAACTAAAAGTTCTGCAACTAAAGAAACTTTCTTATCAACACTGCCTTTTCCTTCCATTTCAAATATTTTTTTAAGGTTTGTGAAAACTTTTTCAACATTTAAACTAGAGTGATATAAAGTATGCTGTTTCTTTTTTGCCATTAAATTTTCAGCAACTTGCCCAAGATCTCCAATTTTATTAAAGTCTTTAGTTATTTGGTCAGAAGAAACCCCAGAAGCCTTTGAAATAATTTTAATTATTAATTGTCTGGATATACCAAATTCTCTAGCATCATAATCAGGAAGAACTCTTCCGCGAATTAAATATATCCACTTGTTATCTCCCTTGCTCTTAGCAAGTTTTTTTAAAAAATCGCTTAAAATATCAACTTTCTCAAGTCTTTTGCTAGTTTTTGATAAAGCTTCATAAACATTGCAAAGTTCAGAGTATTTCATTTTTCACCTAACCTATCTTTAACATATTTTTCTAATTTAACCATTATTTTTATTAGACTATTCTCATTATTATCTAAATAAACCCTTCCTATTTGTTTTCCTTCATATAAACTCTTATTCCTTTTAATTCTTAAATCTTGAATAATAGCAATTTCTTGATTATTAAGAACAGTATATTTGCCAAATCTTTCAATTAAATCTCTATGGGCATTTTCTCCAACTGCCTTTAAACCATCAACTAGCAAACTTATACTTATAAGTTCTTTAATTATTTCATAATAATTTTCAGCAACAACAGTTGGGAATTCTACTTTTTTAAGTGAATCAATTATAGAAATCCTACTCTTTACTAATCCAAATATTGACTTTGCTTTTTCTAAATCAGGATTTATTTTTACTATCATTTTTATTTAAAAAACTTTAAAATAACCTTTAAGTACTACCCCATTAACTAGATTATTTTTTAATTCGTTTGGTATATTTTTAACATTATCAGTCATTAAATGAATTTCTTTATTTAATAATTCTTCATATTTTTTTAAATCAATATCCATTGCTTTATTATCCATTCTCTTAACATTTTTATTATTAGTTATTGCAAACATATCAATATCAGAATCATCTATTGCCTCTCCTTTAACATGACTTCCATAAAGTATTATTGCTTGAGGAGCAAGTTTATCCCATATTTCATTTACAATTCCACAACTATATATTTCATAAATAATACTTATTTTTTTATAAACAATAAACTTTTCATTTTCTCTATTAGCTTTATAAAAAGGTATCCCTCTTTTTTCAAATTTAATTACTAATTCTTCGTTATCAAATTCTTTAAGATAAGCCATAACACTTGGAGGAGATATTTTAACAATCCTTGATAATTCACGAAGTCTAAAACTATCAAGAGGATTTTCCAAAAATACTTTCAATAATTTATATCTGTTATTATTTTCTAACATATGTTATAATAGTATAACAACTGTTTATAAATCTTTACATTTTTAGAATTATGCTCCTAAAAAATTAGCAACACACTGAGCTCTTTTGTCTTCATTAATTGGGTAAGCAATATTACACAAAAGGTTAAAGAAAAATCCTTTTAGCCTACCACCCTCTTTTATATACTGTGAAACAGGTATACACTCTCCTCCAGAACAAACATTACTCTCACATTCATAATTATTCTGGCACTTAGGCCATTCTTGTCCAGGAACACTTGGTTTCTGAACTTTTATATTTCCATCAATCTCACAATAAGAATTAGCAGTTTTAATAGTTCGTCCATTATAAGTTATTTCAAAACTAACATCAATATAACTTTTCCCATAATCTTCAGCATTGTAAACTACATCATTAACAAATAAACTAGCACTAATAGCATCTCCTCCCCATGCACTAACATCTATTTCAACTTTGTCTCCTTTTGAAAATGTATATATTTGATTTCCCCATCCACCAACATGAAGAGTTGCAACTCCATTAGGAGAAATAGATAAGTTAATTTCTCCGTCATTCGTTGCTTGAGCAACACTCAAAATTGCATTTTCCTGATTAGTTACAGTTTCATTTCCAAATCCTATTTGGTTCTCAAATCTAAAACCATATGGAATACATTTGTTATCTGCAAAAGATTTTGAGTCAAGCCATTTAGGAACTAAACAACCTGAACATATTCCAGGATTACAAGAAATTATGCTTGTTATGTCTTCATTTCCACAAGATGCATCTCTGCATGTTTGTTGTTGAGTTCCATATTCTGGACATATAGCAGGTTCTGTAACACACTCCCAGTAAGGACTGCAAGTATCTTCTGGAATATCAGAAGGACAGTAAACAAGTGCATCAAATATCTGAATATCAAATGGCCAATCAATATTAAAGTTTTCCCATCCAAGATATCTCCCACGGTTGTTAATTAAAGCATTAAGGAAATTTACTGTTCCTTTTTCAATAATTTGAGATAATTGCTCGTCTGTTAAATACTGTCCAGTTCCATAACTCATTCTTAATATAACATTATCACTAGCCCAAACAATTTCTCTATTTTCATAAGAATACCTGTCTACACTAACTCCTTTATCAAATACATTCCAGTTACAAACATAAACTCTATAATCTTGATTCCAATCACTACTTCCATATGTATGAACCTGACAGACTTCATACTGGGTGAAGTCATCCATAACATCAATTGCATTAAAATCTGGATTATCAAAAACTAGTGTACTCTTATCCAAATAACCATATTTGTAATTATCTCCGTCGTTATAACTAAGTGTCCATCCAGCATCATACTCTGAATAACTTTCTCCATCTCTCCAATTTCCAGAATAAGATGAATTCCAATTTAGATCATATTTAACACCATTATTTTCAAATGATGTTGGATTTTTTACCTGAGCTACTAAATCTAAACATGTTTTATTTATTTGAGTATTATTACTTTCTAAACAAGCTCCATCATAGCATCCATTAGAACAAATATTAATCACAGCATTCATGGTAGAATCTTCCTGACAATAATATTCATGCACATAGCAATTATCACCAGAACAGCTTTCAATACTTGTATACCCCCAACCATTTGATAATAAACATTCATCAATTCCATTTTGATTAGTATCATTGACTTCTCCTTTCACATAATAATTAATTCCTCCATCACTATCTGTACAAGTTTGAGTTGGAATAACACAACTATCAAAACTCATATATTGAGTTGCTGAAGTATGTAAAAAGTCAAGAACAACATGTTCATCATTTTCAGCATTTTTATTATCCCTAAAAATAAAAATATAATTTTTTACACCAAAATCAATAGTTCCTGTTCCCCAGTTTGTTGTTTTAGAAACTCTCCATTGTGTAGTAATTTTATTATAAAATCTTATTTCACTACCAGTAGCAGAAGATGTATCATTATATATAGATATTAACTCCCAGATACTTCCCCCATTGCCATCATCAACAACAGCATATCCACTCTTGAAGATTTTATCACCTTCATTATAGTAAACTTTGTCACCATTGCTATCCTGGCCATCCTTAAACAAATCACTACTCTTCAAACTATCACTTAATAAATAACATCCATCAACTCTTTGTAAGCTTGTATTCTGTTGTAAACATGCACCATTTAAACAACCATTTGGACAAGCATAATTTTGTACAGCTATATACCCTAAATCCCCACAATAAGCTTCATTTAAGTTATTACTATTACTACAAACATCAAATAAAGTAAAAGAAGAATTAATTACCTGCGCTTTACTATAATAGTTTAAACCATTATCCTTATCAATACAAGTTCTATTTACTTCTATAGTTTGACAATCACTTGGGCAACTTGAACTAGTTTCACCAGATTCACAAATTCCATTTCCACAAACTGGAGTATTTGTACAACTTTGAGATGTTGCAGGCTTTCCAGAAGTTGTTCCACAATTATTATTATCGCTACATGTTCTTGTCTGCTGTCCATTTGAACAAGTGCTCCAAGAAGTACAACTCCAAGAAGGAGTACAAGTTGTACTTATCCCATACTTATATACTTCCTGAACTTCAGAATAACTTAATGCCTTATTATATATTCTTACATCATCAATAGTGCCATTAAAATAACTGTTTTCCTGACTAGTAAGAGAATTACCTATCTTTAACTGTGAGGAAAATGACCCACTATTAGTGATATCTTCAGCCCCTAAGGTAGCACTAACTCCATCAACATATATAATAGGACTTGTTCCATTATACAAAACAAGAATATGATGCCAAACACCATCTCTTAAATCCCCAGTATTTCCAATTTTCATCTTATCATTTCCATAATAAATAATTGGTTTTCCTAAATTATTATTTCCTGAAATTGGTTTTCCTAAATTATTATTTCCTGAGATTGCAATACCTCTCCTATTATTTCCATTTGCAGAAGATTTTGTAAATTCAACAATAGTCATTCTTCCCTGTTTATTTGAAGTTTTTATCCATGCGCTTGTAGAATATTGATTGATATCTAAACTTGAAGTAGAAGAATCAGTATACTGATCATTAACTCCATCAAAATTATAAGCCTTAGAAATTTTTCCAGTAGTTAATCCTGGACAAGTAGAGACTGAAGAGCAACCCAAATTATTTGCATGTCCGCTTTGGTCATTTGCATTTATATCAAAGGGATAGTATGCAACTAAGTTTGCATTATTTGTATCAGTTATTGCTTTTCCAGTAATTCCAAACAAATCCCAAAAACTAGCAGAAACAAAACTTATCAAAAATAACGTAGATAAAATTAAAACTAAAACCAACACACCCTTTTTCATTATTCATTAATTGTAATTAATGTTTAAAAACATTTCGTAACTTTAACTATTTTGTAAAAGTAAAAACAACTATTGTTAAGCTCTTAATCCTCTAGAACTTCTATTTGCAGAAGTTAATCCTCTAAAAGCTCTTCCCCTATTTTTAGGAAGTGCAATCCAGTTAATTGTTTTATCAGTTTGTATTTCTTGTTTATGAGGATCAACAAGAATTACTTCAAAAAAAGCATAAGTCCCATCTTTACCAATATTATATGAATTCAAAACTTCTAAATTTTTATATTTTCTAGTAGCCCTTTGTTCTGCTATAGATCTATAATTTAAAACGAGGTTTTTTCTTATTGTAAGATTTTTAACCATTCTTGCTTTTTTAGGACGAGATCTTTTATGCCCTCCCCTAATTAATCTTACTCTTACAACAACAAATCCTTTTTTATCTTTATATCCTAAAGATCTTGCTCTATCTAACCTTAAAGGTTTATCAACTTTAACAATAGCATTACTCCTTCTCCAAGCAATCATTCTTTCTCTAAGTAATTTTTTATCTGGCTTTTTCCAAGCTTCCCTTATATAATGATACATTCCTTTTGCCATGTTATTGTCTAATTTTGAGATAAAATTGGTTTTTAAATCTTTACCAATATTAATATGAGCCTGCACGGATTTGAACCGTGGACCCCTGCCTGTCTGAAACTTAGGGTTTCTGAACACCCCAAAATCTAGTAAGATTTTGATGTTATCAGAGCAGTGCTCTACCGGGCTGAGCTACAGGCTCATGAAACTTCTAAAAGAATTTCATTTATAAGGCTTTCTCAAGAATTAATTTTGATAAAATAAGGAAAGTTTGATAAAATTTTGGTTGCTGGATTCATAAAAACCTGCTGGAGGTTTTTATTCATTTAAGAATTCAAGAACTAATTTTTCATTAGCTAAATAATAATTATTTAATGGGAGGTTAATACTTATAGATTTATTGAAAACTTCTTTTTTTGCAACTGCTTTAACTTCAAAAGCAGAATCTAATTTCCTTATGTTAACTCCTGACAATGAACTAACTCCTGGAATAGAAAGCTCATAAACTATTTTATCAGCCAATCTTCTAACACTTGTCCCAGGTTCTTTTCTAGGAAAATCTTTAGCTCTATCAATCAAGTCTTTAGAAATCTTTGGTAAAACAAGTGTCTGAGAATCTTTGATTTTATTTTCCATAACATTTCCAGACATAATTCCTGGAAATTCATGTGTAGTTAATTTCACAGGTTTTTGACCAAGAGCTTTTACATGGATGCTAAAACTAGTATGATTAATTCCATTTTTCTTAAGATCTTTTGATTCTTTTTTCAATTCATTATCTAACTCAAACATTTGTTTCTGTAACTCTTTAAGTAATGGTTTGAATAACATATTAAATCCAAATGGAAGTTTCATATCTAAATCATTAATATCATTTTTACCTAAAAAACCGTAGCCCATATCATTTGGACTACTTTTCAAATTAGTTCCACAGCTAGGACAAAAGTCATGACTCTTTCTAACTTTCTTACCACATCTACCGCACTTGTTACTAAACATGTCTATAGGGAGCAAAATAACTTTAAAAAGCTTATGAATATAGATTATACATGGGAAAAAAGTTTTATATTACAACAGCAATAGATTATGTTAATGCAAAACCACATGTGGGTCATGCATTTGAAAAAACAATAGCTGATGCCCTAGCAAGATATCATAGATTAAAAGAGGAAGATGTATTCTTTTTAACAGGAGTGGATGAAAATGCTCAGAAAAATGTTGAAGCAGCACAAAAGACAGGGATTTCAACTAAAGAATTCATAGATAAAAATACAGGATTATTTATTGAACTCTGTAAAAAATTAAATTTGTCACATGATGATTTTATAAGAACTACTGCAAAAGAACATGCAATAGTTGTTCAAAAATTAGTGAAAAAGATGGTTAAAAAAGGAGATATTTACAAAGATATTTACAAAGGACTTTATTGTATTGGATGTGAAACTTACTATACTGAAAAAGACTTAGTAAATGGGAAATGTCCTGAGCATGAAACAATTCCAGAATTAAGAGAAGAAGAAGCTTACTTCTTCAAATTGTCTAAATATAAAAAACAGCTCCTAAAAATAATTCCTAATTATGTTACTCCAGAAATAAGGAGGAATGAAGTTTTAAAAAGAGTTAATGAAGAATTAAAAGATATTTGTATAAGTCGAAAGGGAGCTAAGTGGGGAATTGACTTTCCAAATAGTAAAGATTATAAAATTTGGGTATGGATAGATGCATTAATAAATTATATATCTGGATTAAAAAATAAAGAAAGTAAATATTGGCCAGCAGATCTACATATAGTTGGTAAAGGGATAAACTGGTTCCATTCAGTTATATGGCCAGCATTACTTTTATCTTCTGATTATAAACTCCCAAATAAACTCCTTGTCCACGGATACCTTAATGTAAGTGGGAAAAAAATGTCGAAATCTCTAGGTAATACAATTGACCCTTTAGAGCTTCTTAATAAATATCCTTCAGATGTTGTGAGGTATTCTTTATTAAAATGTAATTTATTTGATGATTCTGACTATTCTGAAGAGTTATTAATCGAAAGAAACAACAACGAATTGGCAAATAAACTAGGAAACTTAGTTTCAAGAATTTCAGCTTTAGCAGAATCTCACGGGATTAAAAAAACTGCAAATAAACTGATTAAAAAATTAAATATTAAAAAAATAGAAAAACACTTTGAAAATTATGAACTAGACAAAGCTCTAAATGAAATATTTTTATTTATAGATATTTGTAACGAATATGTGCAAAATAAAAAACCATGGGAAGATAAAACAAAGAACAAACAAGAAATTCTTTACGAATTGTCAGATAGCATAAAAGCAATTGCTATTTTGTTAAGTTCATTTATTCCAGAAACATCAAATAAGATATCAAAAGTCTTTAATTTTAAAATCTCCATTAAAGATTTAAAATCTCCATTAAAAGTGAGTAAAATTAAAAAATCTCAAATTTTATTTCAGAAAATAGACATAAAGAAAAAAAGAAATAAACAAAAAGAAATAAATACTAAAACTAATAATAAAATTGAAGGAGTTATTCAGATGTCACAAATAAACTTTCAAGAATGGGAAAAAATAGACCTTAGAGTAGGGCAAATAACAAAAGTAGAAGATATTGAAGGTGCCGATAAGTTATATAAATTAACAATAAACCTTGGGAAATCAATAGGAGAAAGAACAGTTTGCGCAGGATTGAAAAAGTTTTATAAAAAAGACGAATTAAAAAATAAGAAAATAATTCTTTTTGTTAATTTAGCTCCGAGAATGATGAAAGGTATTGAATCTCAAGGAATGATTTTGGCAGCTGTTAATAATAATGAAAGTAAGGTAATTCTTAATCTCGTGGGGGGCATTTAAATCTGATTTAAAGTAATTAAAGAAATGCCCAAAATATGCAGGTTTCTATCAAGAAAGAGAGATTATAAACTCCAAAAAATTAATAGTTCTATGTGGAACAAAATAAACAAAAAACTAAAACTTAGTCCCAGAAGAGTAAGGGATTTTTATAGCAATGTCATTGCAGGAATAATTGCAGGAGGACTTATAGGAACAATATTAACTATTATTCAGAAATCCTCTGGTGTAACCTGGCAGATGCCTACACTTCTACAAATAGTTGTGATTCTAATATTATTTTATTTTCTTTATAGTTTTGGTATAAAGTCTATGAGCGGTATGACTCCGAATAAGGAAGAAATAGCAGGATATAAATCAAACATTAGAGCAGGATTTTTTGCTTCTCTTTTCACAGTTGTGTTATTATCCATACAGGATGTCTGGATAAGGTTATTCTGCATATTGCCGTTAACTGCTATATTTGTTTTTATAATCTGGCTCATTGCTGGAAGAAAAAAAAATAATAAAAGTGTTCTTAGTTTTAATTAAATGAAAAAGGGTTCATGTTTGTGATTATCTCGGAACTTGTACAAACAAAGCATACAAAGAAGTCCATCCAATGTTGATTGGCAAAAGTGGTTGGAATTATTTATGCAGAAAACACTTTGAACAGGAAAGAAAAATATTGAAGAACAAATTACCTTATTGTTCTATTGAATAGAAAAACAGAAAGACTTATAAGTAAGGAAATTCTTACTTTTCCATGGAAACTAAAATAATCAAAGTAACGGATAAGGGACAAATTTCTTTACCTGTGGGAATGAGGGAGTCTCTAAAAATAAGACGGGGAGATGAGTTATTTATTACAAAAAATGAAGATGCAATTGTCATAAAAAAAGTTAAGAAAGAAGATTTTAGTTATTTATTAAAACATTCGGAAAAAGTCGCAAAAAGACTTTGGGACAATAAAGAGGATGAGGTTTGGGATAATGTATAAGCAAGGCGAAATTATTATTGTACCTTTTCCTTTTTCTGATTTGAGTAGTATTAAACAAAGACCCGTTCTTATTTTATCCAAAAATATAGATAATGAAAAAGTTGAAGATATAATAACTTGTGGGATAACTTCAAATGTTAAAGATTCAAAATATTCTGTGTTAATCAAAAACGAAGATTTGATTGAAGGGGAAGTACCAAAAATAAGCAGAGTTAAAGTTGATAAATTGTTTACAATAAGTCAAGATATTGTCAAAAAGAAAGTTGGGCGAATAAATAAAGAGACTTTTGAAAAAGTAAAATCAGAATTTGTTAAGTTGATTTAATTTGTAAAATAATTTTTTCTTTTTGCTATTTCTTTATATCACAGACGAAAAAGTTGGGGAGTTAATCCTTAGGACGTCAAGAATTTACTAATTCTTGATCGCACTCAAGAACTTTCAGTTCTTGATGTTAAGTAATCGTGGGGGCATGTTACCAATTCCATTAAGTTAAGGAATTTCACCTCGTTAAATTTCTTAAAAACAATCCTCTAACTTGCAGAATTTAAACCAGAAATTTTCCCAATACCA
>JAGVWM010000023.1 GCA_018304325.1 Candidatus Pacearchaeota archaeon | reverse complement strand
TATATTCAAGACAAATAGAAAAAATTATTACAAATTATTGTATTTTTGTTAGAAATAGACTTGAAACTGATAAAAAAGAAATTACAGAAGTCACAAAAAGGCTGAATAGTATCTGGGATTAATAAAAATAATATAAAATTAGAGAAACCATTACTTAATTCGGGTATTCACTTTTTTACCCAATTTAGATAAATCTTCCCCCTTAATAGCCCTATTTATAGTCTCATTCAAATCCTTTATTTTAACTCTAAACTGATTAGTACTATCTCTATCTCTTAAAGTCACTGTTTTATCATTTAAGCTCTGCTCATCTATAGTAATAGTAAAAGGGGTACCTATGCAATCTTGCCTAGCATATCTACGGCCGATTGATTACATTTAACTCCTGTTTAAGATTATTATAAACTTCCCTTGAAACTCTAACAAGTTCTTCATTATTTCTAATGACTGGAAAAACAGCTGCTTTTATAGGAGCAAGTTTAGCGGGAATTTTCAAAACAGTATTTTCTCTTGAATTATCATAAGTATATGCTTTAGTTAATATTGCAAGAAAAACTCTTTCCATTCCAAATGTGGGCTCAATTACTCTTGGAATTATTTTAGTTTTCGTAGATTCATCAAAAATTGCCATTTCTTCTTTGCTTTCCTTTTCATGTTGTTTTAAGTCATACTGCCCCCTATTAGCATTAGCTGCAACTTCTAAAGAACCAAATGGGTACATATAATCAATATCAAATGTAGCAGAAGAATAATGACTTAATTCATCTTTAGTATGTTCTCTTATCTTTATTTCCTTTAAACCTAAAGAATAAAACCATTTTATTTGTTCAGCTAACCAATAAGCATGCCATTCTTCCAGTTTATTTTTTTTAATAAGTTCTTTCATACTTACTTCTTTTAATTCATCTTTTCCTGATTTTTGAGTTTCTTCATCTAAAAACATGAATTTAACATTAAGATGTTCATCTTTTAATAGATTACATTTTTTTTCTTCAGGATGTATAAAAAATTCAAATTCTCCTATGTGAAACTCTCTACTCCTAAAAAGAAAATCTCTTGGAGCAATTTCATTTCTAAAACACCTTCCAAGTTGAGCAATTCCAAAAGGTAATTGCATTCTTGAAGTTTGTTGAATTAGTTTAAAATCTAAAAACATCCCCTGAGCTGTCTCTCCCCTAAGATAAACCTCTGCCTGATCTGTCCCCACCTTTGTTTTAAACATCTGTTCAATCATTTTAGCATTTTCCCAATCATATTCCCCCCCACAATTATCGCATTTAATTTTTTCCAAATTTGGTTTGTCAACTTTAACAGACTTCCCACATTTTTTACAAACTACCAAATAGTCATTAATATTAAAATTAGTAATATGCCCTGAAGCTTTCCAAGTTCGTGGATGTGATATAATGCTTCCTTCCATACCAACAATATTATCTCTCTGCCTTACAAAAAAATTCCACCAATCTCGCTTAATATTATTAAATAATTCAACTCCTAAAGGTCCAAAATCCCAAAATCCTGCTAATCCTCCATAAATAACACTAGAAGGAAAAACAAATCCCTTAGCTTTGCAAAAACTAGCAAGTTCTTCTATGCTGATATCTTTTTTTTCATCCATGACTTTTTCTTCAAAACTAGACTTTTTATTATTTTCTACACTAGAATTTTTTAACTCCAAAAGCTTTTTTTCAGCTTCTTCCCTAGTTTTTCCGCCATAAGCAACATTTTTACTCATAACTTTATCTGCTTTTCTCTTACTTTCCCTAATATAAAAATAATCTTTTCCATTAATTGTTTTCTTAACAATATACATGAATAGAGATGTAGTGGGCAATTTAAAAATTTTTGTTATATAGCCTTCACATAGCTTAATACATAAATAATAAGTATTTTACCAATTAATAATAACATTTATAAGTATATATACATAAATAATAAGTAATGGGAAGGACTAGTATAGCAAGAGCTTCCATAGAAAAGCTCAGAAAAACAATAGATGTTTCTAAAAACAATAAAAAAATTCTTATAAAATACCTTGAAGATGTTAAAAATAAATATGTTAATGGGGAAATAAAATATTATGAATATGAAAACCTTCTGAAAGAAAATCTTGATGGAAGAACAATTCCAGAATGGTTTGAGTATTATGACAATACAATAAAAACCAGCGAAAAAAAGATCAGAGAAGCTGAAAAAAAACTAACTGTAAAAAAAGTCTTAACAATCTTCCTATCTCTTTTAATTATTTCATTTCTATTCTTAATAATGTTTTATAATGGACTAACATTTACTGCATTTATAATAAAAGAACAACCACAAGTTTACACTCAAACAATAAACTTTCAAACAGCCGAATCAATTAACTATGAATGGAATCCAGAGTATGCTGGAATTTTAAATTCATTAAAACTCTCTGGAAGTGTTGAAGGAAATGGTGATGTAAAAATTTATCTAGATGATTTGCTAATCTTCAGTTCAAACCAAGAATCAAAAAAAGGTATAACAGGTTCAGCCGTAGAAAATATTGGAAAAAATAAAGGTAATTCTATATTAAAATCAATTACAGGATTTTTCAAAAGTAGTTTTTCAAAAATAACCGGAAAAACAATTGAAGAAACAGGCGATGTTACACAAGAAGAAAAAGAAACAGCAGAATCTTCAAAATCACAAGAATCACAACACTCATCTTCAGAAGATAAAAGCGAGGAAGCTTCTCAACAAGATAATGGTCCTTCCCAAGAATCAGGGAAGCTTCCTGCTTCTGATATAGAAAAAACTGAAAGTGTAGAAACAGAAATAGCTAAGGAAACAAAACTAGAAGAAACACAAGAACTAGGGGAAACAACAGGACAAGAAAATATTGGTGATCAAAACAATTCTGAAGAAAAGGTAGAAGGAAATGAAACTAAAATTAATGAAGAACAACAAAACAAAACTAAAGAAGATGAAGCTGAAAAAAATATAACAGAAGAAACAAAATCTGACGGGGAAATAAAAGATAAGCAAAAAGAAGTTAATGAAGCTGAAAAAAATATAATAAACTTTGAAAATGCCTGTGAAAAAACTTGCACATTATCAGGATTAAACTTAAACAAAAGCTCTTACACTTTACGAATTGAAATTTCAAATGCAAAATTAAATCTTGATAAAATAATCTATGAGCTGGTTCCTGGGGAAACTTCAGAAAATACAACAGAAACAACAGAGAATATAACAGAAACAAATGAAACAGGACAGATTCCAGGGGTTCCAGAAAATATAACAGAAATTGGGGAAAATATAACTGAACAGAATGTAACAAATATCGCTAACATAACAGAGCAAAATGTAACAAATACTAGTCAAGCGCCATTATTAATCCAAGAAATACCTAACCTAGAAATAGAAAAAAATAGTTTTGCAATCATAGAAATAGAAAAATATTTTTCAAATGCAGAGCAATACTTTATACTGCAAAACCAAAATATTTCAACTACAACATTTGACCGTATAGTAAAGCTTCAGCCAGACAAAGATTTTACTGGGGAAAGGAAAATAAAAATCATTATAAAAAATGAATTTGGACAGGCAGAAAGTAATCTCTTCACTCTTAAAATTTCAGAAGAGGTAAATGCTCCTGCTTTAATAAAAAATATATCTGACATAGAAATACAAAAAAACAGCTTTGCTGAAATTAATTTAAGTGAGTATTTTTCAAATGCAGACAACTATTTCATGCTTCAAGTTGAAGGCATAAAAACAACAAGCATTAACAACATAATAAGAATTATCCCTGAAGAAAACTTCACAGGACTAAGAGATGGTAAAATAATTGCATTTAATGAATTTGGAGGAATTGAAAGTAATACTTTCAATATTGCAATCTCTGAAAATATCTCCCAAATTAATCTTGGAATAAATATAACAAACATATCAATTGAAACCAGGCAGTATAAGGCTGTAATTAATGCTCCTGTAAAATGGATTAAAAAAATAAATGCCAGTGATATTAACAGCATGCAAAACTTAACTATTGAACTTCCAAAACAAGCTGAAAACATTTCTATTAAAACAGGAGAAGAAGTTGAACTTGCAATAAGCGAACTTGAAAACTATGAAAGCACAATTGAAAATACTGAAAGAAAAAATCTTTTATCAGGAGCAATAACAGGAAATGTTGCTTTAGATATTAGTGAAAGTAATGGTATTTTGACAAGATTCTTTAAATGGATAAAAAAATTCACAATTACTGGAAATGTAATACAAGAAGCAGAACTGCAGGGAAGTATTGTTGAAACCATTGAAAGTAAAATCATTGACATAGGAGATATTGCAGTCCAAACACAAGAAACTGAAGTTGCTGTTGAATATTACACTCCTGGCCCTTATTCAATAGAAGAAAATCTCACAAATGGAAAAAGAGTTACTGTGTCAAGTACTGATGAAGAAAATTATACTAATATTTTAGCATTTAGTGAAATTCCAGAAAGCTTTAATGTTGATAAAAAAGCTCAGATAAAAATTTACTGGAATGAAGAAAAGACTTATGTTAATTTCACTGCCTATGATTTAGATGAAAACGGAAAATTAGATTATGTGGAATGGGCTGTTCCGCATTTAAGCAATCAGACATTTGAAATAATAATTGAAATAACAAAAGCAGAGCATCTTGATGAAAATAGAAATTTTATTTCAGATATTTATAACGAAACAAAAGCTTTAGATGATATTTGGTCTGAAGAAATCCCAGAAAATCATTATGTAAGAGCAACTTTTGAAGCAAATCTTACTAACAAAAATGACATTACAATTTATCCGCGTATTACAAGTGGCTCGCCAAAAATAGAAATTTATGAATTTGATAAAAATGAAAAAATTGCAGAGTTTTCAAGCATAATAGACAATCAGTATAATAAAATACTTTTAACAAACTTGCAAAACAGCCAGGATGTTTTTGATTTAAAAATTATCGGAGGAACTATACAGCTGGACCATATTATTGATCCCTTACCATTACTTACTGAATTAAATATAACTGGGGCTATGGAATTATGCGGAGAAATTTCTAACTATAGCAATATTTTTATCAGTCCAACAGGAAAAGTAAATATTTGTGCTAAAAATGCTACAGGAGGCACTGGTTTTGTAAATATTTCCCTAGGGCTTGCTGGAAATTTCACTATTGCTTCTGGAGGATATATTGCTGGAGAGGGAAAAGGGGCAAGAGGAGGAGCAGATGGAGGTACAAATGGAATCCAAGGAGAAAATGGAACTGAATTTGGAACAGGATTGGCCTCTACACTTGCCAATGGAGGTGGAGGTGGAGGTGGAAGTCGTACTACTGCTGCAGGAACTAGTGGAGGAGGTGGAGGAGGATTTGGAGGTTCAGGAGGAACTGGAGGTAATCATACTGGAACTGGAGGAGGAAATAAAGGTTTAGGTGGAAATATGTATGGAACTGCAACTAACAATGTAATTTTATATGCTGGTTCTGCAGGAGGCGGAGATGCTGGAGATGGCACTGGTTCAACTGGAATTGGAGCTCCAGGAGGAGCAGGACTAAGAGTAAACGCAAGTTCAGGAGTCATAAGCATTCAAGGAACTATTAATGTATCTGGAAATAAAGGTAATAATGGAGATGGCACAGATGACTCAGGAGGCGGAGGTGGAAGTGGTGGACATATTATTTTAATTGCAAAAACACTGATTTTGAATTCAGGAGTTGTAAATGCTTCTGGAGGAAGAGGAGGAAATGCTCCAACTGGAACTGACTCATGTGGAGGAGGTGGAGGAGGAGGAGGTAGAATTGTTTATACATATAATACACTTGCAGATGCATTGCTAAAAAATTTCACTTTAGGAGGAATGGCAGGCACTGGATTACATACTGACTGCAACGCAATTACTGACCTTGGAAATTCAACATATGGGAATAATGGAACTGTAAGTTATGTGTCTTCAACTTTTCCTTCTGATGTTTACACTCCGACTGTTTTGCTTCAAGTTCCAGCAAATAATTCACTTACTTCAATAAGTCAAGTTTGGTTTAGCATTGGATTGCTGGATGATGTAAATGTTTCAAACGGAACTCTTTACATTTACAACACAACAGATGGAGCAGTAGACAAACTGATAGGAACTAACTTTACTGGTTTGGGAAATAACAGCATTACAGCTAACATTTCTTACAACTTAAATTATACTGGAATATTTTACTGGAACTTTCTTGCTTTTGATAGTTTGAGTAATAAAGCATTTAATGAAACTAATTTTACATTAAACTACTCTACACCAGCAAATACTGCTCCAGTAATAATAAGAATATTTAACAACAGCCAGATAGGAGGAGCGCTAAACGAAGGTCCTTCAAATACTATTTTTATAGTTAATTTTACAGCAACTGATGAAAATGGCAATGCAAATTTAAATTCTGAAACAGCCACAATAAACTTTACAAAAACAGGAGAAGACACAAGATATAACCAGACATGCAAACAATATGAAGCAGATGGAAATTTTGCAAATTATACCTGTGAAGTGCAGATGTGGTGGTGGGATGGTGATGGTGCATGGACAATTAATGCTACTATAAATGATTTATCAGCTGAAAAAGCAACAAATGACACGCAGACATTTAGCGTAGCTCTTACAACAGGATTTGTTTTAGGTCCAGGTAATTTAACATTCACAGGAGTATTTGGAGCAGCAACAAATATAACATCAAATGAAGTAGTTATACTAAACAATACTGGAAATAAAGATATTGCTCAGACAGCTATTTCTATTAATGCAACTAAGCTGGCTGGA